>JBOGVX010000231.1:0-38729 GCA_050693165.1 Actinomycetota bacterium
AGCCGAGACCCCCGGCTCCGCCCCAGATGAGGACGGGATCGCCCTCCCCGACGACGTTGGGAGGCCAGCCGAGGAGCATGCGGTAGGCGGTCGCGCCGACCAGGGTCGGCGCCGCGGCGGCTTCCCACGTGAGGTGCGACGCCTTGGGCATGCACTGGTGGGCCTGGACCTTCGTGAACTGAGCGAATGAGCCCCAGTTGGTCTCGTATCCCCAGATGCGGAACGAGTCGTGGAACATCGGGTCTGAGGTCTCATCTGCCTCGGGGTCCCACTGACCGCAGTGGATAACGACGTGGTCCCCGACCTTCACGTTCGTGACCTCGTCGCCGACCTTGTAGACGACGCCGGACGCGTCCGAGCCGCCGATGTGGAAGTCGGTCGGCTCGCCGAACTTCTCGTGGTAAGCGCAGACGTCTACCGGGATCCCTCGAGCCGCCCACACGTTGTTGTAGTTGATGCCGGCGGCC
Source organism: Actinomycetota bacterium (assembly GCA_050693165.1). Taxonomy (GTDB): domain Bacteria; phylum Actinomycetota; class UBA4738; order UBA4738; family CALAEC01; genus CAZKFH01. Next base: position 468 of record JBOGVX010000231.1, read on the forward strand.
ATCACGAGTACGAGGGCGTCGCGCGGCCCGACCTCGGGAACCTCGACCTCCTCCACCTGGAACGCCTTCTCCGGGTCGCCGAAGCGGTCCGGGCGGATCAGCTGGGCGAGCATCTTCTTGGGTACTTCGCCTAGGGGTGGGATCTCACCGATCTTGTAAAGGTCCTGGGGCACGAGGGAAACCTCCCGGGCTCGATTTGGTTACCACAGAGTAGGTTATTACCCGCCCGCGCCGCAACTAATCGATGGAGACCTGCCTGACCCCCCACTCGGTGAAGTTCGGGTGCTCCCCCGCCGCGACGAAGCCGATCACGTTGTCCCTGGCCTTCAGGAGGAACTCGTCGGGGATCTGCACCTGCTGGGGAGAGCTCCAGCCGGCCCCGGCCGGCACCTGGATCAGGTGCTTCCAGTTCACCCAGATGTGGACCTCATCGGCCTCGATGTCGAAGGCCTCGAAGCTCAGGGTCTTGGCGCCGGTCAGCGGGCCGGTCCCGTAGAAGACCTCCTTCGGGTGCGAACGGTCCCCCCCGACCGTGTTGCCGACGGCGCCGGCGAACGGCAGCGGCAGGGGCATGGCCGGAGTCTGCCTCGGGTTCGTGGGGATCGTCTCGATCGGTGCCCAGTCGTGCGACTTGGTGAGCGACCAGTTGTAGAGGCTCCCTCCGATGAGACCGTGCTCTCTGACGGCGTGTACGAATGCCTGAACCTCCGCGCCGCTCGCGTCGTCGGCAACCCCGCCGATCATGTGGATCGGGATCGTCGGGTCACCCGTCTTGTCCCTGATGATCTCGACGTTCCGAGCCGTCTCGTCGTGAACCTTCGTCGGGCCGTTGACGTGGTACGTGAAGTAGCCCATCGGGACGAACGCGTCGAAGATGTCGGCGAGACCCGCATACGGGAACTTGGGCCAGTACCCCTTGTTCAGCCCTATGCCGACCGGCGAGGGGATGATCGCGCCGAGCGGATAGCTCTGGCCCGCGTGCTCGCGGATGCGCTTCGAGAGCCGGAGAAGGCGCTTGGTCCGAGCCGACGGCGGGCCGAGGATGCTCGCCTCGATGTCGAGGCCGAAGGAGTCGAACTCCTCGCCGGATGGAGAGCGGTAGTCGATCGCCGCGAACGACCTCCGACGGTCCCTGGCAAGCTCCGCGAAGCCGGGCAGGTACCAGGCCACCACCTCCATGTTCCTATCGTGCGCGGCAGCGAGGAACTTGGCGACGCCCTCGGGGTGGACGATCTCGTCGCCCTGCGAGTAGTTGGAGGTCTGCAGGTAGATGGTCTTCACGCCATGATCGGCCATGTCGGCGACCGCGTTCGCTGGGTTCCGCCAGGCCCGCTCCTCGAAGATGTCGACCCAGGCGCCGAGGCCGCGGAACGGCTCGATCTGGCGATCCGGCGCGGCGGTCCGAGCGGGGCTCGAGGGGGCGAGCGCGGACGCCACGAGGGCGACGACGATCAGGGCTCTTCGCGGGGCCATCGGGGTCAAAGGGTAAGGCCTCAGGCCACCGTGCCCAAGGACGTTCCGCAATTGCTGCAGTAGACGATCGTGACCGTGCTCTTCTCGCCTTCACGCTCGGCGTCCGGCACCCTCAGGACGCGGTATGTGGCCGTTTCCGCCAACTCCTTGCGACAGCGAGGACACGACGGGCCCTTCCCGGACCGGCTCTGAATCTCCCCCGCCGCGACGCCCTCGGCCTGGGGCGAGCCCGTGTAACCAGATAGGAGCTCGACCACTTGGCTGCGGACCTTGTCGAGATCTGCTCCCATCTTGACCAGAACCTGAGCAGCGACCCCCTCGCCCTCTCTCACAACACCGAGTAGGAGGTGCTCGGTGCCGATGTAGTTGTGCCCGAGGTTGAGAGCCTCTCGGAGCGCCAGCTCGAGTACTTTCTTTGCGCGCGGAGTGAAAGGGATGTGACCTTCGGGATCCTCCTGACCCTCGCCGACAAGGTGAACTATCTGGTACCTGACGTCATCGAGGGAGACGCCCAAAGACTCGAGAGCCTTCGCGGCCAGGCCCTCACCTTCGCGGCTCAGGCCCAGCAGGACGTGCTCGGTCCCGATGTAGTTGTGGCTGAGCATCCTCGCCTCTTCTTGGGCGAAGACGATCACACGGCGGGCGCGCTCGGTGAACCTCTCGAACACTGGGACTTGAGACTAGCCCGCTCAGGCGTCTTGCGCGCGCACCGACGAGACCGGGCACGTCAGGCCTCGCGGGCACCACCCGCACCAGGGACCGGGCCGCAGACTGGGCTCCGCGCCGCCTAGCAGGGCGCCGGCACGCACACAGCCGTCGGCGACGCGTCGCACCGAGGAAGTGAGCAGGTCCTCGGTCACGTCCTGGACGCGCCACCGCCCGCTCTCGAGGTTCACGGTGGCGACGCGGAAGGGCGGCACGCCGAACCTGAGCGTTGCCACGAGCGCGTAGAAGCGAACGTCCTCGTCGTGGTCGGGTGTGTCGAAGCCCGTCTTCAGCTCGAGGAGCAGCCGCCGCGCCCGCATCGGCTCCTCGGGGTCGGTCGTGCCGAGACAGATGTCAGGCCTCGCTCGCAGCACGACCCGGCCGCCGAGGAGCTCGGCCGAGAGCGGCACCTCCACGGCCGGGGTCCAGGACTTCTCGAACGGAGGGAACAGGGACCGGAACAGGATCGTCTGACGTACGGCCTCCCCCTCCAGCTCGGCCCGGTCCGCCTCACCCATCTCGCGGCAGAACTCGGCGAACCCCTCGTCGGCGCACAGCTGCTCCAGGGAAGCGGAGACGAGCTCGGCCTCGGTCAGGTGCTGGCGGTAGACGCCGACCTGGATCGCCTTGTGGACGAGGTTCCCGATCGCGAGCTTGAGGCTGAAGCTGAACTCCCCCTCACGCAGGGCATTGGCGACGTACAGGCCCTCGCAGCGCGTGTGGAGCTCCACGAGCCGGGCCTTGGTGATCCACAGCTCCTCCCCCTCCGGGAGGGACTCCGCGACAGGCGCCAGCCGGGCGTCGAGATCGGCCGTGAGGCTGTCGGCGAGGTCTGCAGCGAAGACCGGCCGCTCGGACGGCCCACCGGCCATCAGGTCGTCCAGGGTCCGCTGCTGAACCGAGGTCAGGCTCACCCTTCGAGCCTAGACCGCCCCACCGACATGAATCCCGAGTTCGCCTCACGGGATGCCGGACCCCCGACCGGCGGGTAGGCACCCAGCCTCGAGGAATCCGTAGACTTCCCAGGGATGGCCAAGACCCAGGATCCGGACAAGGAAGCAGAGCCGAGGCCCGTAGAGCGCAAGATCGAGGACCTCCGGAAGCGCAAGGAGGAGGCGGTCGTCGCAGGCGGCGAGGACGCCGTCGAACGACAGCACAAGCGCGGCAAGCTCACCGCCAGGGAGCGGATCGAGCTGCTGCTGGACGCGGGATCCTTCGTGGAGACGGACGCTCTATCGAGGCACCGAGTGACCGCCTTCGGACTGGAGAAGAACCGTCCGTACGGAGACGGCGTGATCACGGGCTGGGGCACGATCGACGGCCGCAAGGTATTCGTGTTCAGCCAGGACTTCACGGTCTTCGGCGGCTCCCTGGGCGAGACCTTCGCCGAGAAGATCTGCAAGGTCATGGACCTCGCGGTAGCCACCGGTGCTCCCGTCATCGGCCTCAACGACTCCGGCGGCGCGCGGATCCAGGAAGGCGCGTCGTCGCTCGCCGGCTACGGCTACATCTTCGACCGCAACGTGCGCTCGTCCGGCGTCATCCCCCAGGTCAGCGTGATCGTGGGCCCCTGCGCGGGGGGCGCCGTCTACTCCCCCGCGATGACCGACTTCATCTTCATGGTGAAGGAGACCTCGCACATGTTCATCACCGGGCCCGAGGTCATCAAGACCGTCACCGGCGAGGACGTCACGTTCGAGGAGCTCGGCGGGGCGATGACGCACGCGAGCCGCTCGGGGATCGCCTCGTTCGTCGCCGAGGATGAGCGCGAGTGCATCCAGATGGTCCGCTACCTCATGTCGTTCCTCCCCTCGAACAACATGGAGGACCCACCGACGTACGCCTCGACCGACGACCCCGAGCGACGGTGCGAATCGCTCGCCGACCTGATCCCCGACTCGCCGCGCGAGCCGTACGACATGAAGGACGTCATCCGCGAGGTCATGGACGACGGCGACTTCTTCGAGGTCTTTCCCCTCTGGGCGATGAACATCCTTATCGGCTTCGCGCGGCTCGACGGCCAGTCGGTCGGCGTGATCGCGAACCAGCCGAGGGTCCTGGCCGGCACGCTCGACATCGAGTCCAGCGAGAAGGCCGCGCGGTTCGTCAGGTTCTGCGACGCGTTCAACGTCCCGCTCGTCACGTTCGTCGACGTTCCGGGATTCTTGCCGGGCACCGCGCAGGAGTACGGCGGAATCATCCGACGTGGCGCCAAGCTCCTCTACGCGTTCACCGAGGCGACCGTGCCTCGTCTGACGGTGATCACTCGCAAGGCTTACGGCGGCGCGTACGTCGTCATGAACTCGAAGCACATCCGCTCGGACATCTCGTTCGCCTGGCCGACCGCCGAGATCGCCGTCATGGGACCGGAGGGTGCGGTCAACATCGTGTTCCGCAAGGAGCTTAAGGACGCCGAGGATCCCGTAACGCGACGCAAGGAGCTCATCGAGGACTACGAGGAGCGCTTCGCCAACCCGTACATCGCGGCGGACCGCGGCTACGTGGACGACGTGATCGAGCCCGCGGAGACTCGCATCCGCCTGATCCAGGCGCTGCGGATGCTCCGGACGAAGCGCGAGGCGGTCCCACCTCGCAAGCACGGGAACGTGCCGCTATGAGCCTCGGACAACCAACCTCTCTCAGATACCAACGTATAGCGTGGGTAATTGAGAGGACTTGGAGCACGTAGCCATGCCTCGCTTCGAGCTGCCGCCGGATCTGTCTCCCGAGGAAGAGCGCGCCGCGATCGCGGCCCTGGAGCGAACGCTGGGAGCAGGGATCAAGACGCCGTCGCCCTGGGCGCTGGCCGGCCGGGCCGACGCGCTTCGCCTGGGAGCGCTCCACATCCGCCACCAGACCAGCGGCTGGATGTTCCGCGGCTACGCGCCGTTCGCCCGGCGCGGGACCTCGCCGATGGTCGGCCGCGGAGACTCGCGATGACCGAAGACCTGAACAAGGCCGCCGCATACTGCCCCACCTGCGGCGCGGAGTACCGAGAGGGATTCGATCGCTGCGCTGATGACGGGACGAAGCTGATACCCGGCCCGCCTCCTCCTGAGCCGGTTCCCGCGCCGGAGCCTTTCACGGCGCCCGAGACCTCTGAACCGATGCTGGAGACGAAGTGGGTCAGTGCCAGGAGCTTCCTCGACGGCCGAGAGGCCATGCTCCTCGCGGGTCGACTCGAATCGGAGGGAATCCCAGCCCGTGCCTATCCGGAGCCAGGCAGTGGATACAGGCCCGAGGTAACGGGAGTCATGCTCCAGGGCACCGAAGTTCTGGTTCCCGCAGATCGTCTGCTTGAGGCTCGCCAGCTGATCAACCAGCTCGAGAGGGCCTGACCCCGCGCGCCGCTACCCTAGGGCGCATATGAGCGCCACCCTGACCCCCGCCGGCCCGACTTCGATGGCGGCCGAGGACCTCGAGGCTCGCTTCGGAGACGAAGACCTCTCGCCGAGATGGTGGTCGAACGGCGCCGGTGACACCTACGGCTGGCACGACCACCCGTACCATAAGGTCCTGTACTGCTTTGAGGGCACGATCACCTTCCACCTCCGAGACGGCGACGTCGAGCTGAAGGCAGGCGACAGGCTCGACATCGAGCCCGGCACCGAACATTCGGCAACCGTGGGACCGGATGGAGTCACCTGCGTCGAGGCGGCGAGGCCGTCGTGACCTCTGTGGCCATAAACGTGGACCAGCTCTTCTTCAAGGTCCCCGGGGGGATCGGCACCTACGTTCGCCAGCTGCTCCCGGCCCTGCGAGCGCAGAGTCCCGATCTCGACCTTTCCGCGTTTCACTCCCGCTTCGAGGGAGCCGCTGAGGCACCTGAGCTGAACGGCCTGAGAACAACCGAGCTGGACCGCAGCATCCGCTTGCTCTATCCGTTGTGGAACCTGACCGGCAAGCCCCCGTTGCCCGACCCCTTGGGCTCTGCCGAGATCGTGCACGCGCCTTCCCCCGTTGCAGTCCCCCCGGTGCGTGACGGGCAGAAGCTCGTGGTCACCGTGCACGACCTGGCGTTCCGCCTTTACCCGGGTGCCTTTCCTCCGTCGTGGCGGATGCTGCACATGTCCGGCGTGAAGCGAACCGTTCGGGACGCCAACGCCGTGATCGCCGTGTCGCGGAACACCGCGAGCGACTTGCAGAAGCTGACGGGTATCGACCCGGCGAGGATCCAGATCGTGCCGCTGGGCGGGTCCATCCCGGTCGGCACCGGTGACCCGGGCGCGGTGCTGGACCGGCTCAGCATCCCGCGCCCCTATGTGCTCTTCGTGGGAACGCTCGAGCCGCGCAAGAACGTCGTGCGGCTCATCCGCGCCTACCGGCGCATCGCTCCCGGGGTTCCGAACGCCCTGGTGCTGGCGGGGCCACGCGGCTGGCGGAGCCAGCCCGTCGACCGGGAGCTCGCCCAGCCCGGGCACGGTCGGATCATCCGAACGGGCCGCGTGTCGGAGGACGAGCTCGACGCGTTGTACCGAGGCGCCGACGCATTCGCGTACCCCTCGCTGTACGAAGGATTCGGGCTTCCGGTCCTCGACGCCATGACCCGAGGTGTTCCGGTAGTTACCTCGAACACCTCCTCTCTCCTGGATCTGGCAGGGGAGGCCGCCATGCGAATCTCGCCGGAATCGGTGGGGGCGATCGCGGGGGCGATGGAAGCCGTCCTGACCGATCAAGCGCTGAGCGCGAGGCTCGGGGCCGCAGGCCGCGAGCGCGCTCGGGAGTTCAGCTGGGAGCGGACCGCGAGGGAGACGCTCGACGTCTACGAGAAGGCTCTCGCCGGATGAAGCTTGACGACCTCCGCGATCTGTTCCCCGCGCTCCGAGAGGTCACCTACCTCAACACCGCAACGGCCGCGCTGGGGGCGACGCCCGTCGTGGAAGCCCTGCGCGCCGCAGAGGATGAGTGGGCGTCAGGAGAGTTCTCCTGGCAGGCGTGGGAGACCGCGGGGGCCGAGCCCACTCGAGACATCTTCGCGAGGCTCGTCGGCGGGAGGGGCGAACACGTGGGCCTCTACGGATCCGTCTCTGCGGCGGCAGCCTCCGTGGCCGCCTCGCTCGAGCCCGGCAGGATCGTCGTCGGCTCCAGAGAGTTCCAGAGCAACCTCTTCCCCTGGCTGGCTCTCGAGCGCCGCGGATTCGAGGTCGTGCAGGTCCCCGCGACCGAGGGCGTCGTGAGAACCGATGCCCTGATCGAGGCGATCGACGAGGGCACGATGCTGGTCGCGGTCTCCGAGGTCCAGTCCGCCAACGGCTTCAGGGTCCACCTGGCCGAGATCGCACAGGCCTGCAAGGCTCACGGCGCTCAGCTCTTCCTCGATGCGATCCAGTCCCTCGGCGCGCTCGAGTACGTGCCCGGGGCGGACTACGTCGCCTCGCATGGCTATAAGTGGCTGCTGGCTCCGCGCGGCGCGGCATGGATGTGGGTGACGCCGGATCGCTTGAACGACCTGTATCCGCTGGCGCCGTCTTGGAAGAACGTGCCGGAGCCGTACGCCGACTACTACGGCGGCCCGATCGAGCTGCCCGAGCACGGACGCCGCCTGGACATGTCGCTGGCATGGCTCACGTGGCCCGGCGCGCTGGCCGCGCTTCGGATCATCGACGATCTCGACCCCGCCGAGGTCGAGGAGCGGTGCCTTTCACTGGCGCGGGAGTTCCGCGAGGAGGCGGGCCGAAGAAGCTTCAAGCTCGTTCCCGAGGACGCCCCCAGCCAGATCCAGGCGCTGTCTGTCCCCGACCCGGCGGCTCTCAAGGCCCGTCTCAGCGAGCGGCGCGTCATAGGAGCGATCCGGGACGGCTCGTTCCGCGTGGGGTTCCACGCCTACAACGACGAGAGGGACCTCGCGACCGCACTCGACGCCCTCGGCCGTCCCGACGGGTAGACTCCGCGCCCGATGGACAGGGAAGCCCGCGAAGAGCTCACGCCGCGTCAGCTCGAGGATCTGAAGGAGCGCATCCGGACATCGCCTTTCCACGAGTGGGCGGGCATCGAGCTCGTGTCGGTAGGCAGCGGCGAGGCCGAGCTGGCCATGACCCTGCAGGACCACCACTTCAACCCACAGGGCATCGTCCACGGAGGGATCATCTCCGCGATGGCCGATACGGCGATCGGCCTGGCGTTGCGATCAATCCTCCCCGCAGGCAACACGCATAGGACCGCGCAGCTCAACGTCCACTTCCTCGCCAAGGGTGAGGGCAACCGGCTGGTCGGGAAGGGCCACTCGATGCACATGGGCCGGCGGATGGGCTACGGAGAAGCAGAGGTCCTCGACGGGAAAGGCAACCAGCTCGCCCGTGCAAGCGCGACGTTCATCGTGCTCCCCGCCCCCGGCGCGTTCTAGCCGGGTATGCGCGCCACTACAGTCGTTCCCTTCTCCTTCGAGCTCTCTATCGATACCTCCCCTCCCGCCATCTCGGCCTGCTCCCGCATCGTGGAGAGTCCCAGGTGCCCGGCCGGTGACTCGATCTCCCCGACGACGAAGCCGTAGCCGTCGTCCTTCACCCGGGCGACGAAATGTCCGTCCTCCTCCTTGAGCTCGATGAGGATCCTCCCCGCACGCGCGTGCTTCCGGACGTTCGTGATCGCCTCCTGGATGACGCGGTAGAGCGCTAGTCGGATCTGCTGAGAGGGCTCCCTGGTTAGCTGGTTGTAGAGGACGTACGCGGGTTCGGCCTCGTCGGTGAGCCGCCCCATGTGAGCCTCGACCGTGGCTGCGAGCCCTCCCCGGTCGAGCGTGGTCGGGTGAAGATCGAACATCAGCGTGCGGAGCCTGTTCACCGCCTCGGAGGCGCTCGTCTCGATATCCGCGAGAGACGACCGGAGACCGTCATCCGTCGTCTCCCGCCGCATCGCGGAAACGCGCATGGCAAGTGCGGCCACCGCCTGGATCGAGTCGTCGTGGATGGTCGCCGCGATGCTCCGCCGTTCGTTCTCGTGGGCGGCAACGAGCTTCCTCAGCAACCGAAGCCGCTCGGCGTCCACCCGCTGCAGCCGCTCGGCACTCTCCTTCAGCTGCTGCTGAGCGCGTATGTGCTCGGTCTCGTCTCTCAGAACGCCTACCGCGCCAACGACACGTCCCCCCCGATCTCGGATCATCGAGTTGGAAAGCTGGCAGTGGATCGTCGTGCCGTCCTTGCGAACGCAGCGGATGTGAAGCGTCGGTTTGGGTGGGTTGGCGCGCACCCCCTCTATCATCATTGCCATGTCGTCGGGGTGGATGATCCGCTCCCAGAGCCTTGGGTTCGCATAGAACTCGGCGGGCTCGTAACCGAGGATGTGAGCGCTGGCGGGGCTAATGTACCCGTATCCGGGCCCCGGGCGAAGTCGGAAGTTGGTAGATGACGTCGGAAAGGTTGTCCGCGATCGCCTGCAGGCGCAGCTCGGCAAGCCGAAGCCGCTCCGTCGAGGCGTCGTTGTCGTCCGGCGCGGGCATGAGGTGAATCTCCAGGTCCTGCTCACGAGTGGAGGACCCGGAGCTGAATAGCGTGATGGTGCGGGCGGAGCGCACGTCTCGTCCTTCCGAAGCCATCACTCGGCTCCCGGAGGAGACGCCACACTAAGGGGAAGGAAGATCATGGGCGCGATCTGCACTCTATCGACGGACGAGTGTCACCGGTATCGGTAATTCGCCCGAGGGAGATCCGACCCACAGGGATGGCCGTTCGGACCGGCCATCGGGCTGCATTCACCCTCGATCATCGGGCACTAAGTCCCGGACAAAGTTACGCGTTTCACCCTCTTACCTGCGCGTATGCCTCGGGCCTAACTTCGTCGCATGCCCGACTCAAGGGAAACGACGACGATACAAGCACGAGCTGTGCGATGTCTCATCGCGGTGACGACAGCGGCGACGCTGATACTCGTCGATGCGATGCCCTCGGGGGCACGCTCGAGCCAGGCGAAACAGAAGCTGCCCGCATTCGCTCCCGACGAGATCGTCGTTGGATACCAGCCCGGAACCTCGGAGTGGGCACGGCAGTACGTACGCCGTGTCGTCGACGCATCAGGCTATCGAGCCACGCCGACCCTCGACGTGATCGAGCTGCGTCCGGGAACCACGGTCCGAGCGGCCTTGGGTCAGGTCCCCGCGATCCCTCAGGTGTCATTCGCCGAGCCCAACTACCTGGTGACCGCTGAAGAGGAACCCAACGATCCCATGTACCTCGACGCATGGTCGTTGGGGCCGAGCAACTCCTCCGGCATCCGCTCCGGCATCGACACCCCGTCCGCGTGGAACCTGACGACCGGCGCGGAGCAGATCTCGGTTGGCATCGTCGATAGCGGCATACACCTGGGTCATCCGGACCTGGTCGCCAACATCTGGGAGAACGGCGGCGAGACCGGACCCGTTCAGAGCTCGAACGGCGTCGATGACGATGGCAACGGCTACGTGGATGACTGGCATGGATGGGACTGGATCGACCTCGACAACGACCCGGCGGACATGGCCGGGCACGGAACCATGGTCGCGGGGACGGTCGGTGCCTCCGGCAACAACGGTGTTGGCGCGAGCGGCGTCAGCTGGAGATCGAAGCTCATACCCCTTCGCGTCCTGAACGATCAAGGCATCGGCTTCACCTCGGACGCTGCCTCGGCGTTCAGCTACGCGGCAAGTGCTGGGGCGGAGGTGGTCAACGCGAGCCTGACCTCGACGTTCCCCTCGATCGCTATGCTGGGGGCCATAACCACCTCCAGCGACACGCTGTTCGTCGTGGCCGCGGGTAACAACTCGACGAACAACGATCTGGACCCCAAGTACCCCTGCAACTTCGAGCTACCCAACGTGCTGTGCGTGGCCGCCACGGATGAGAGCAACTCGCTGGCAGGCTTCTCGAACTACGGCAGCGTGTCTGTCGACATCGCGGCGCCGGGCACTGCCATCCTCACGACACACCCCGACGGCTACGTGAACTTCTACGGCACCTCGGCCGCCTCCCCTCACGTGGCGGGCGTGGCAGCTCTGCTTTGGGCGCGACATCCGGATGCTTCGGTCGCCACGATCTCTCAGGCGATAATGAATGGTGCTGAGTCCCTGCCCGCGCTCCACGGCAAGACCGTCTCCGGAGGCCGGCTCAATGCCGCGGGCGCTCTGCGGCAGCTCGGCGACTACGTCCCGTACGACCGCGGAACCGATCGAGACCAGCAGAGGCTGACCGGCGATAAGGACGACGAGACCAAGAAGCGGAGATGCCGACGACCCAGGCACAAGAGGAACCGCCATCGGGCGCGGCGCTGCCGGCGCAGGTAGCCGGGATGGAGGCCGCCACGGGGCCGCCGGTTCGCGTCCTCCTCTCTGACGAGCACGAGATCGTCAGAGCGGGCATCCGCTCCCTCCTCGAGGCCGAGCCCGACCTCGTAGTGGTGGGAGAGGCGGATGGGGTCCGCAACTCGATCGAGCTGGCCGGCGCAACCCGTCCGCAAATCGTGGTTATGGAGGTGCGCCTCAGCGACGGGAGCGGGATCGACGCATGCCGCGCCATGCTCGAGTCGCACCCCGGGACCCGGATCCTGCTCCTGGCTTCGGCCTTCGACGAGAGATCGGCGTTCGATGCGATACGCGCGGGAGCATCGGGACTGCTCGGGAAGCAGGTTCGCGGCGAGGAGCTGGTCAATGCGATCCGCTCGCTGGCCTCGGGGCGTTCGGTCCTTGACTCGAGCGTCGCTCGACTCGTCGTGGACCGGATCCAGGGTCGCAAGCGCTTCCGCCGCTCCGAGCGGCTCGGGGCCCTGACCGCGCACGAGGAGTGGATCCTCGAGCTCCTGGGAGAGGGAAGATCCAGCAAGATGATCGGTCGTGAGCTGGGCCTCGCCGAGGGAACCGTGAGGAACCACGTCTCCCGGATCCTCGGCAAGCTCGGGGTCTCGACCAGGGCGGAGGGCGTGGCCTGGCTGGCCCGCGAGCTGGGATCGGCCGCCGCGGAGTCCTGACTTCTACTTGCCCGAGCCGTCCGAGCGCCCGCGGTGGCCGGCGATGAACAGGGCCGCCTGGGTCCTGTTCTCGAGCTCGAGCTTCCGCAGGATGCTCGACACGTGGTTCTTCACGGTCTTCTCGGTAGTCCCGATCTGTCCGGCGATCTCCCTGTTGCTGAGGCCCTCCGACAGGTGGTCGAGGATCCGGCGCTCCTGAGGCGTCAGCGTTTCCAGGCGATCCGCGGTCGAGGGAGAGCGGATGCGCTCGAGGAGATGGCCCATCACCGAGGGATCTATGACGCTCCGGCCCTGTGCGACGTCCCTGACCGCCTGGAGGTACTCCTCCACCTCGGCGCTCTTCAGCAAGTATCCCGAGGCGCCGGCTTCGACAGCGTCGAGGACCTCTCGGGGATCGGCAGACGATGTCAGGACGAGAACCTCTATGGGCCCATCTCGCAGCTCGATGCACAGGTCCAGGCCGTTGCCTTCCGGGAACCGCAGATCGAGAAGTACGACATCCGGGGACTGCTCGGCTATCGCCGCCCGCGCCTCGTCCAGTGTCGAAGCTTCTCCGATGACCTCGATGTCCTCCTCGGGGGTAAGTAGATCTCGGAGGGCGCGTCGAACCAGCGCGTGGTCGTCGACGATGAGCACCCGGATCTGACCGGACTCGCTCGGCGCTGTGCTACCTGTACTCTCTGCGGGCACTGGATTGAATCATAAGCCTCTCTTGGTGTCATATGACACACGCAAAGCGGGATGTCGTACTCGAATTGGCCCGATCCCGGTTGTGGCCGGGGGGCCGCCGACGGATAGGTTGGGTGATGATCGGTAGACGGCTAAGGGCCGGGCGCATGCGGCTCGGGTGGACACGAGAAGCTCTGGCCTACCACTCAGGTGTCAGCTGGTCGGCAATCTCCCAGATCGAGTCGGGCCGCAGGCGGAACGCGAGGCTCGCGACGCTCACGGCCCTCTCACGGGCGCTGGGGGTCACCGTCGACTACCTGGTGGGCGAGACGTCCCCTCCGACGATGCTGAGCCACCGTCTCTTCGCGTACGGGTCGGACGACGAGTTCGCCTCAGGCACGATTCCATTCCTGGAGGCGAGCCTGGGGAGATCCGAGGCCATCCTCGTGGTGGCCACCGCCGATCACATCGGGGTGATGAGGGACGGGCTGGGCCGTGATGCTCGGAACGTAGAGTTCGCCGACAACGGGGAGTGGTACACGTCCCCGCTGGATGCTGCGGGCGCCTACGGCGCGTTCGCCGCGGACAAGCTCGCCTCGGGTCACAGCTGGGTCAACATCGTGGGCGAGATCGAGTTCGGGAAGCAGGATCGAGACGAGGTCGCCGTGTGGACGACATACGAGTCGATCTTCAACGTGATGTTCGCGAACTCCCCCCTCACCGCTCTCTGCATGTACGACACCCGCTCGTCGGGCGACCTGCTCATGAAGATGGTAATGGATACGCATCCGCAGCTGGCCACAGACAACACGACAGCACCGAACGACAGGTTCCGCGACCCCGAGCAGGTACTGCTCGCAGGGCGCTAACGCACGACTAAGGGTCCAGCTTCAGCAGGCGGCTGGCGTTCTTCCACAGGATCGCTTCCTTGGCGTCCTCTGATAAGCCGAGCGCGTCGAACTCCTTGAACCAACGGTCGAGCTCGATGAACGGGTAGTCGCTGCCGAACAGGGTTCGCTCATTCATCCTCTTGCCGGACTCGCGAACCACTTCGGGGGGCAGGTACTTGGGCGCCCAGCCCGATAGCTCGATCCACACGTTGGACTTGTGCAGAGCGATCGCCAGGCACTCCTGGAACCAGGGCCAGCCGAAGTGAGCGGCGATCCAGTTCACGCCTGGGAAGTCGGCGCCGACCGTGTCGAGGAAGCCAGGGTGTGAGTAGCGGATCTTCGTGCCGCCGGCGCCGGGGGTGCCTGCCCCGATCCCACAGGTCCCGGTATGGAAGAGCATCACCAAACTGAGGTCCTCGGCCTGCTTCCAGAGCGGGTAGAAGCGCTCCTCCCCCGGGTCGAACGCCTGCATCGTGGGATGGAACTTCAGACCCTTGAGCCCGAGGTCTGTTGCCCGCTTCATCTGGTCCAGGGCATCGCTCGAGTGTGGATCGACGGACCCGAACCCCATGAGCACCCCTGGATACTTGCTGGAGAGCTCAGCCATGAACTCGTTTCCCAGCCAGCCCCGCCCGGTCACGGACTCGTCGTCCCAGTCGAGCACGACGCCGAGAACGTCGCGCTCGCGATACTCCTCCGCCACCTGGTCGAGCGTCTTGCGCTCCGGCGCGTTGCGGAAGTAGCGCTCGGTCGCCTCGAGGTGCGGCCCGATGGCGTTCTGGAGCCACTCCTCCGTCGGGAGGTGGACGTGCAGATCTATCGCTCGGGGCAACTGGCGCTACTTTTGGCCGTAGTCGTAGAAGCCCTTGCCGGTCTTTCGGCCGTGGAACCCGGCCTGGACCATGCGGCGCGCCAGCGGCGGCGGCGACACGTCCGGGTCGCGGAACTCCTCGTACAGCACCTCGGAGACCGACATCATCGTGTCGAGCCCGATCAGATCGAGCAGCTCGAACGGCCCGAGCGGGTGACTCAGCCCGAGCTTGACCGCGGTATCGATGTCCTCCTTGGTGGCGAACTCCTCGTCGAGCATCCTGATCGCGCTGTTCAGGTAGTACGTCAGCAGGTAGTTGACGATGAATCCGGCGCGGTCCTTGGCCATCACGGTGGTCTTGCCCATGCGCTCAGCGAAGCCCAGGACCAGCTCCACGGTCTCATCCGAGGTAGTGATGGCCCGGATAACCTCGAGCAGCTTCATGACGGGCGGCGGGTTGAAGAAGTGGGTTCCGATGACCTTGTCGGGCCGCTCGGTGACCATCGCCATCTGGATGATGGGCAACGAGGAGGTGTTCGTGGCCAGGACGATCTCGGGCCTCGTCACCTTGTCGAGCGTCCGGAAGATCTCAAGCTTCGTGTCGAGGTTCTCGGTGGCGGCCTCGATCACGAGGTCGGAGTCGCCCAGCTCTCCCATGTCGGTGCTGCTGGTGATCCTTCTCAGAGCGGCGTCGCGATCCTCGGCGGGGATCTTGCCGCGCTCTACCGCCTTGCCCAGCGACTTCTCGATGGTGGCGCGGCCGCGATCGGCCTTCTCGTCGCTGATCTCTACGTAGGTGACGTCCGTGCCCGCCTTGGCGCAGACCTCAACTATGCCGCTGCCCATGATGCCGCAACCGATGACGCCGACCTTCTTTATCTCCTCGGGCTTCACGCGTGCCTCCTAGGTGATGGGGAGCATCAGCCTACCCGACCGAGTAGTGCCTGGTCAGGGGCGCCGTGAGCCGATCATGCGCCACAGGACGAAGCCCACGAAACCGATCAGGAGGATCCAGGGCCATAGGAAGTCGTACTGAACGGCGTAGTTGACGACGAACGAGATGAGAACGAGCGCGGCCACGATCGGGACCCAGATCGGCCTTCGCGCGGGTCTGACGGGCTCGTCGTAGTCGTAGTCGGGGAGCTCGGGGAGCGGCTCGGTTAGCGCCGCGCGTGCGTCGTCGGCGTCTTCGGCCGGGACGCAGAGCCGGTAGCGCTGCTGCACCTCCTCGAGTTGCGCGTGCTCCCGCTCGGCGGGCTCGAGCCACGCCTCGAACCCGGCATCGTCGAGCGCGTCCCTGGCCAGTCGCGCCTCCCAGGGATCCACGAACTCGTAGATCGCGACGCCCTCTCTCACGGCAGCTCTCGGTCCTCCGGTCCGTCGTATCCCACGTTCTCCCAACCCACGTCCCGATAGGGGCGTTCCCGGGTCTGCTCCTCGTGCACGTGAGCCACGAACCCGGGCGGCCGGGCGATCACGTAGAAGGCCTTGCCGAGCCTCCAGTCGAGGCCCAGCTCCAAGAGTATGGCCGCCAGCGCTCCGTCCACGTTCATCCGAAGACCCTTGCCGAAGATCTGCTCGGTCACCGACTCGAAGGCCTCGGCCAGCGCGCACCACCGGCCGCGGAAGCCGAGCTCACCGGCGACCTCGAAGAGCCGTGGTGCCCGGGGGTCCGCCGTGTGCACAACGTGGCCGAAACCGGGAAGGCGCCTGCCGGATTCCTTGTGGCTCTGCGCGATCTCGGCCGCGGCCTCCGTATCCGGCTTCCCGGTCTCGTCGGCGTCGAGAAGCGCTCGAGCGCAGGCGTCCACCGCGCCGCCATGATGCTCGCCGAGAGAGGTGACGCCGGCAGCAACCGCTGCCTGGAGCGGCACTCCGGATGAGGCGACGAAGCGGGCCGCGGCCACCGAGGGAGCGACCACGGAGTGCTCGGAGGCGGCTACCAGGCACGCATCAACCATCCGTCCCTCATTGCCCCCTGGCAGCTCGCCTGAGAGCAAGAGGAACACGACATCCCCGAACGAACGGCGCCCGACCATCTCCACCAAGTCGTAACCGCGGACGCGGATGTCGTCCGGGCGGACGCGGGAGATCGCCGTGCGCCAGGACGGATCCTGGCTCACGGGCGAAGCATACCCGCGCCCGCCGTGCCGCCTAATGCACGAAGTCCACGACGTCGCAGCCGTGGAACACGAAGTTCATCGGGCCGAACGTTCCGCGGACGCACGCCATCGTCTCGGTCCCGTCGAGCTCCGACTCCTGAGTCCGGAAGTGCAGCACCATGTCGAGGTCTCCGTCCCTGGTCTTCTCGTCAGTCCGCTCCAGGGCATCCTCGATATGGCCCAAGCCGTGGCTCTCCGACGCTCCTCCGCCCGCGGTCACGACGCCCTCCGGGCCGAACCGGACGGACGTCGCATGGACGGTCAAAGCGTCGAAGTCCGTCGGCAGTCCGTACTCGCCCGCCATCGTCGTGAGGATGGCCAACGGGATCACTCCGTTCGACTTGAGGTTGAGAGGATTCTCGAAGCTTCCCGGCTTGATGTTTATCACCACGGGAACGATGCACTCGACCGTGAACGACTCCTCGGCCGTGTTGTTGCCCGGGAGCGGGTCGGTGTCATCGATGCGATCCGGCGAGATCACGCTCTTGAACGTGAAGGTGTGCGGCCCCGGCGCCTCGCAGGACAGCGTGTACTCCTCTTCCGATTCGCCGAGCTCCTCGATGCCGACGGCGGGCTCCAGCGAGGACGTCACGGTGGGGGCAACGGTCGAGCCCGCATCTGCGGAGGCGGTACCGTCGATCCGCACGTCCATCGGGGCGGACGGGCCATGGTTCGTGATGACCTCCTCGAGCGTCACCGATGCCGGCTGTCCGATCGTGATCTCGCTCGGCGGGTTCTGTGCCTCGTAGCTCACGATTTCGAGGTCGGCCTCGGCAACAACAGTGGACGTCCAGGTGAACGGATCCTCGGCATCGTCGAACACGGAGCTCGAGACGTTCCCAACCGCCTCAACCTCGACGGGGCCCCCGTTATTGTGAACGAGGTCTGCCGGGACGTCGGCGACGATAGAGAAGGATTCCTCGTCCACCTCGCCGTTCGGGCCGAGCGCGGCCATGTTGAAGTCACATGTCAGCGTGTTCGGGGGACCCTCCACACACCCGCCGTCGTCCGAGACGTAGTCGAGCTCGGATGGGATCACGATGGTTGCAGTCGTGTCGGCGGCGGCGTCCGGTCCCTGGTTCTGGATCGCGACGTCGTACGTGAGCTGGGTCCCCGCCACAACCGGCTCGGGATGGCCCACGATGGTGCCGGTCACGTTGGCCCGCGGCTCCGGCTGAACGAGCATCCCCACGCCGGGATCGGTGTCTTCCATCGATATGGCCGCACCGTTGGCCGTGTTGAAGGGCGGTGGGTCGGGAGGCGTGAACGCCTTGCTGCTGGCTGCCAGGGTGTTGTGATAGAGGAGCGGGAGTCCCTGACCATCCCCGATCCGCTGAACGTCGATGTGAAGGTGCGCATTGCTGGTGTTTCCCGAGTTGCCCACACGGCCCAGGAACTGCCCGGGCTCGACCGGCGTGGGTGGGTTCGGGGTCTGGTCTACCTGGCTGGCGTCCGAGGGACAGATGGAATCGGGCATCGTCCCCTGCTGGATGTGCGCGGTCAGGACCAGGGAATCGCCGATGTCGATCCAGACGAAGTTGCCGTAGTCGCCCACACCCGGCATGTCCGCACCTGGCGATGAGTCGTCGGGATGGCCGTTCGCGCACCTCACGATCTCGCCGGGGGCGGTCGCGTAGAGGCCCTTGCCCCAGATGAGATAGTCATCATTCCAGTCGCCATTGCCCAGAAGCACCGGATCGTCGGTCTTGCCGACCCACTGGATCCCGTCCCATCGGGAGACCCCCCAGTCCTCCGCGTGCCGCTCCCAGAACTGGTTCCTGTGGTGGTCGCGGAGCTGGTGGCCGGTGCCGTGCGTCCAGTACTCGCCGGGAGCGAGATCCTTCGCAGCTCCGGGGAAGGCCAGGCTGCCAAGCGGACTGTCGCCCACGTACTCAGCGAGGCCCATGGTCACCACGACGGGGTCGAAGCCGGCAAAGGTGAGCTCAACCGTGACGGAATCGGCGATCGCGTAGGGATGGACGCGTTCCTCCGGAACCCTGATTCTCTGCTGTGTTCCGACCGGGACGGTGTTTCCCGGCCATCCCTCGTCGGCGTTCGGCGCGATGACGTAGAAGCCGGTGAGGGTCTGGAACGCGGCGACATCGACCGACACGTCGGCCGGGTCGCTGCCGCCCGTGTAGCTGATGTCGACCTTCTCAAGTATCAGCTCGTCGGGTCCGGTGTTCGTCACCCAGATGTCCTGGTTCATGCGCCAGCCATCCGGCTGCCCCGTCGTCTCGCCCGCGGTGCGCTCGACGAGTATCGCGCCGCCCTCGGACGGCTCGGCCATGTCCACCGTCAGAGGCGGCTGTGCGGCACTCGCCGGCGTCATGGGTATGAGGATCGCCAGGGTCATGGCGGCGACCGCGGGCGCGCGCCTGGTGTGCTTAGGCATCCGTCGTTTCATAGTGCTCTCCCTCTCTTTCGATCAGCGTCTGATTAACCGATCGGTGCTGGGCCCGGTCCCGAGACCCGGCCCAGCACCCAGTCGAGCTAGGGGACGAAGTCCACGACGTCGCACCCGTGGAACAGGAAGTGCATCGGACCCCACTCCCCACGGACGCACGCCACCGTCTCGGTCCCGTTGAGCTCCGACTCCTGGGTCCGGAAGTGCAGCACCATGTCGAGGTCGCCGTCCCTGGTCTTCTCGTCCGACCGTTCGATGGCATCCTCGATGTGGCCGCGCCCGTGCGACTCGTGGGCTCCACCGCCCGCGATGACCACTGCCTCGGGCCCGAACCGGACCGAGTTGGGGTGGATCGTGGTGGCATCGAACGCCAGCGGCAATCCGTACTCGCCGGCCTCGGTCGTCAGGACCGCAAGGGGGATCACCCCGTTCGACTTCAGGTTCAGCGGGTTCCGGAAGCTCCCCGGCTTGATGTTGATCGCCACCGGCACGATGCAATCCACGGTGAAGCTCTCCTCGGCCGTGTTGTTGCTCATGTCCGGGTCGATGTCGTCCGGTCGCTCCGGGGAGATCTCGTTGTTGAACGTGAACGTGGCCTTCCCGGGTGCCGTGCACTCGATCTCGAAGTCCTCGTCAACGTCCCGCTCTTCCTGGTAGCCGAGAGCCGTCTCGACGTGGGACGTCATCGAGGGGTTCACCGTCGCGTTGGGGGTCGAGGAGGCCGTTCGCACGACCCGGACGTCCATCGGGGCCGACGGGCCGTTGTTCGTGATCACCTTGTGCAGGGTCACGGTCTTCGGTTCCCCGATGATGAGCTCGGACGGCGGGTTCTGGGCCTCGAACGAGAGGATCTCCAGATCCGCCTTGGCCTTGACCAGGGTGTCTTCTATCCTCTGGTCGTTCGACGCGTCCGGATCCTCGGTATCCGAGTCGGCCGTGGCAGTGTTTGTGATCGTGATGGGAGCCCCGTTGTTGTAGACGAGGTCCCGGGCGATGAACACCGTGATCGAGAAGGTCTCGCTGTCACCCGGGTCCAGTTCGCCGAAGGAGCAGGTCAAAGTCCCAGATGGGCCCTCCACGCAGGTGTCCGTGTCGCTCTGGTAGGTGACTCCCGATGGCAGCATGTCGATTACCCGGGCGTCCACCGCGGTCGAGGGACCGTTGTTCCGGACCTCGATGGTGTACGTGAGGGTCTCGCCGGCGAAGGCCGGGTCCTGGCTGTCGGTCTTGGACACCAGCTCCATGTCGGCCCGGGCGATCACCTCCGTGGTCTCCGTGTCCGAGTTGTTGGCCGTGTTCGTGTCGATCGCGTTCGAAGCCACCGACGCGGTATCGGACAAGGTCGTTCCGTCGGGCGTCGCGGGGTCAACCTTGACCGTGATCGAGATGCTCGACGTGGCCAGCGCTGCCAGGGATGCCCTTGTGCACGTCACGGTCCCGTTCGTCCCTGCCGCGGGCGTCATGCACGACCACCCCGGGGCCGAGATCGACTGGAACGTCGTCTCGGGCGGTAGCGGATCGGTCGCGGTGACGTTACCGGCCGCATCGACGCCGTTGTTGGTCACGTCGAGCGTATAGGTCAGGTTGGTCCCCGCCACCACCGGATCGGCGGAGTCGCTCTTGTCCATCGCCAGGTCCGCGTTGGCCAGGTTGATCCGCCAGATGCCGCGGCCCTGCGAGGCCGTGAACAGCCTCACGTTTCCGGCCGGCTCGTGGTCGAAGTACGCGAAGCGGGGCCGTGGGAGGTGGGGGGTGGTGTTGTTCGTGGAGTTGGGGTCGTTCACCAATGCCCAGTCGCCTCCGCCGTTGCTCGAGATGAACACCCCGCTGTCGACGCCACCCGCCGCGATGATGTTGCCGTTCTCGGGCGAGTACTGCAGCAGGCTCGGCTGGACGTATCCGTCGGTCGTGTCTTCCAGGGTGAAGTTGTCGGGGCCCCGGACCGTCTGCATCTTGTAGGCGCCGTTGCCCGTCATCATGGCCTCGAGGTCCATGTCGCGCGTCCAGTTCGCCCCGCCGTCGGTGGAGAACACCATCTGCGGCGTCGCCGCGCCGAGGTGAGAGGCGTACAGCCGGTTGGGATCGTTCCGGTCGCCGGCGAAGATGCCGAAACCTCCGGGCAGGCCGTCGTTGTTGTCGATCCGGTCCCAGGTGTCGCCGGCGCCGGTCCCCGTGTACGACCAGATCTGGTTCGAGTTGTCGGGGCGGCACGATCCCACCCACGCGTAGAAGGTCGGCGTGCCCGCGGAGAACGACGTGCTGACGGCGCACAGCCCGTTCGGACTGGTGCCCGCACCGCCGACCTCGGTCCAGGTCACGGCCCCCGCCGTGATGTCGGTGGTGAAGAACAATCCCTGCCCGGTGGCCGCCACGTATTGCTTGTCTCCGATCGTGTCGATGAAGTCGGGGAACCGGAACTGCGGGCAGCAGCCCGGAGGGTTGTTCGCGTTGGTCAGGGCCGTACAGGCCGTGTAGCCGACGTCACAGATCGCGATGGAAAAGCCGCAGCAACGCGTGCGCACCACGCGGTTGCCGTCACTGACGTTGTCGAATCCATCACAGCATGCGTCGATGTGCCAGTCGGCCTGCACGTTCGCGGCGACCGGGTCGCCGGCCATGTTGGCGGCGAAGACTCCGTTGTCCTGGAGGCCCATGTACAGGTCCTCGCCCATCCCGGCCCGGTTGAACCCGGCGAAAGCGAACGGCCACAGGGCGTGGGGGGTGACGTTCGGCTGCTCCCAGTCGGGGTGGACGCAGTCGGCGCCGTTGTCCGTGTTGTAGTAGACCCCCCCGTCGGAGGAGAACACCTCCGGGCAGGCGTCCACCGCAACGGCCGAGTCGAACACTATGTCTCCGGCGTCGTCGTGGGCGCCCGAGGGACGGGTGAATGCGCGCCCGTTGCCGTTGGCCTGGTCACCGGGCAGACCGCCCGGCCGGCCGATCCACCCCTCGTCCGGCTCATCGACGAACGTCTCGACGGTCCCGTCCCCATCCAGGTCGTCGCCGTTGCCGTCATCGTCCACGCCGTTGTTGGCCGCCGCCGGTGCCGGGCACCGGGTGGCCCCACCCAGGGCCGGCGATGCCGGGGTGGTGCAGTTGCGGAAATGGAGGCTCACGTCTCCGAACCACAGGTTGAAGTCGCGGCCCCCGTTGCCGCCGCGCGCGTTCGTGGCGAAGAACGGGATCCGGCCCTGCCGTGAAGGGTTCGGGCCCATGCCCACCCAAGCGGTGTCGAGGCTTCCGTTGTTGTCCGCATCGGTCTGCGCATCCGTCAGCTCGAACAGGCTGGTCCCGACCACGGCGAAAAGTACGTAGCTCTCGTCGGGCGAGGCGACGATCGAGCAGGTCCCGCTCGGCAGTCCGGACCCCGAGTCCCAGGTGGCTCCGTTGTCTTCGGAATGCCAGTGCCCGGTCTCGCCGCACACGTCCACGTCGCCGCCGACCTGAGCGACGACGTCGTTGATCGTCTGAGCGAAACCACCGGCGGGGTTGATGAACGTCCAGGTCGCACCGCTGTCGGTGCTCCGGGCCAGTCCGCAGTTCGTCCCGATGAAGACGTTGGACGGAGCGTCAGGCCGGATCGAGATGCCGAAGGCGGCCGGCTCGCTCACCCTGGAAGCGGCGCAGCTGTATGCCCCCGGGGGCGTCGCCGAAGCCGGCTTGGTCCACGTGGCCCCGGAATCCGTGCTGACCTCGATCCCGGACAGACTGCCGGTAGCCCGCCCATCGTACTGTGACGTGGCGTAGACACGGCTGTTGTCGGACGGGTCGATATCCACGTCCCAGGTGGCCATGGGATTGTGTCCGGGCAGGTGCGCCCAGTTGAGGCCCCCGTTAGTTGTCCGGTAAAGACCTCCCCACTCGGAAGCCGCATATATGACCTGGTTGTTGCCACTGGCGATGGCCAGGCCGTTGACGCGGCCTCCCGACGCGCGGTCGGGATCGGCCGCATCCGTATCCGCCTGGTTGGGATTGACGTCCTCGAACGACAGCGGAAGAGCCTTGGCCTCGTTCACCCCCACTATGCCGAGGAAGGAGAACAGGACGATCGTCTGGACGAGCACGGCCGTGAAGCGTCGGATGGACGCGCTGGGCCGCACGGACAGCAGGGCGGCTGCCGACATGATGCTCCCTCTCTTTCGGGCCCTCGGGCAGGGGGCCGGGCCGGGAGAGCGTAAGTCAATATGCGTAGGGTGTAAACCCCGAATCCGGTCGAATCCGTGACGGAGAACGAACCGCCCCGTTGCCGGATACCACCCGATTGCAGGAGGATGGGGGCATGCGGACAAAGCGGGCGGTGGCGGCCTCGACGGTCCTCGTCATCACTTTCACGTTCGCCCTGTCCGCTCCGCCGGTATGGTCGGCATCGCGGCCCGCGGCCCGGAAGCTCAGGGCGGCCCCGGACTGCGACCCGCCGGGCACGCCTGTCGTGGGGCTCAGGTGGGCCCCCGGCCGGGGAACCGCCCAACGGGTTCAGTACACGGAGTTCTTCAACGGCTTCGAGACTGGCCAGTTCGACCGCAGCCGAAGGCTCGAGGGTGACGACGGCCGGCACCGGCTCCGGGGCACGGTGTCCGGATACCACTACCGATGGCGGGTGGTGACCCTGTACGGGCGTAAGTGGGTGGCCAGCCGGATCGACGAGTTCGACGGTCCCGTGTGCGTGCAGGACCAGGATCCCTAAACCGGGCGGCTATGCGCCTCGGCCGATGAGGTCGGCGATCTCGCCCATCATCCGGGTGAGGTCGTGGTCCTTCGGCGTGTAGATGCGGGCGGCGCCGAGGCTGAGGAGCTTCTCGGCATCCTCGTCCGGGATCACGCCGCCGACGACGACGGGAACATGCTGGGGGTCGACACCCTGCTCGCGGAGCCGGTCGAGGACCTCCGGCACCAGAAGGTTGTGCGCGCCCGATAGCACCGAGAGGCCGATGACGTGCACGTCCTCCTCGGTCGCGGCTCGAGCGATCTGCTCCGGCGTGAGCCTGATGCCCTGGTAGATCACCTCGAAGCCGGCGTCGCGCGCTCGCACGGCGACCTGCTCGGCGGCATTCGAGTGGCCGTCGAGGCCCGGCTTTGCGACCAGCATCCGCAAGCGCTTCACGCCCGCGCGCGAGGCTGCCTGCTCCACCTTGCCGCGCACCTCCTTCATCCGCTCCGGCGAGACGCCGGCCTGCGCGGCGGCCGAGACGCCGGTCGGCGCGCGGTAATCGCCGAAGACATCCCGGAGCGCGCCCGCCCACTCTCCGGTCGTGACTCCGGCTGCGGCAGCCTCGATGGAGATGGGCACCAGGTTCTCGCCGCCCGCAGCCGCCCTGCGCAGCACGTCGAGCGCGGTGGTCGCCGCGGCCGCATCACGCGAGGCGCGCCAGCGCTCCAGGGACTCGACCTGCTGGGCCTCGGCCTCGGGATCGATCTGGTGGTAGGCGAGGCCTTCATCCAGGCCCTCGACCAGCGGTGAGGGCTCGGTCTCCTCGTATCGGTTGATGCCGACGACCGTTCGCTCGCCGGTCTCGATCTGACGCAGCCGCTCGGCGTGCTCGGCCACCAGGCGTTCCTTCATGTAGCCCAGCGCCTCGACCGACCCGCCCTGCTGGAGGATCCGCTGGAGCTCATCCCAGGCTTCGGTCTCGATCCTCTCCGTGAGCTCGTCGATCACCTTCGACCCCGCGAAAATATCTCCGTGCTCCAGCAGGTCGGTCTCCTCGGCGAGGACCTGCTGAGCGCGAAGCGACCACTGCTGGTCCCAAGCGCGCGGAAGCCCCAGTGCCTCGTTCCACGCCGGAAGCTGCACGGCTCGAGCGCGCGCGTCCTTCGACAGCGTCACCGCAAGCATCTCGAGCAGGATCCTGTAGACGTTGTTCTCGGGCTGCTGCGCGGTGAGCCCGAGGGAGTTGACCTGAACGCCGTAGCGGAACCTGCGGAACTTCTCGTCCTCCACACCGTAACGCTCGCGGGTTATGCGATCCCACATCCGCGCCATCGCGCGCATCTTGCCCGCCTCTTCCACGAACCGGATCCCAGCGTTGCAGAAGAACGAGATGCGGCCGACCAGCCTCGGGATGTCGTCCTCCGTCACCGCACCAGTGGCCTTGACGCCGTCCAGGACCGCGATCGCATTGGCCATCGTGAAAGCCGTCTCGAGGACGGGGCCCGCCCCCGCCTCCTGCAGGTGGTACGAGCAAACGTTGATCGGGTTCCACTTGGGGACCTCGTGGAGCGTCCACGTGATGAGGTCCGTGGTGAGACGCATCGAGGGCTCCGGCGGGAACGCGTATGTCCCGCGCGAGAGGTACTCCTTGAGGATGTCGTTCTGCGTGGTTCCGCTCAGTTCCGAGCGGTCGGCCCCCTGTTCGTCCGCGACAGCGGTGTAGAGGGCGAGCAGCCAAAGAGCGGTCGCGTTGATCGTCATCGAGGTGTTCATCTCGCCGAGCGGGATGCCGTCGAAGACGCCGCGCATGTCGCCGAGGTGGCCTATCGGGACGCCCACCCGGCCGACCTCGCCCTTGGACATCGGATGGTCCGAGTCGTAACCGCACTGCGTGGGGAGGTCGAAAGCGACCGACAGACCCGTCTGGCCCTTGCCTAGATTGGCCTTGAACCGCTCGTTGGTCTGTTGCGGCGTGGCGTAGCCAGCGTACGTGCGGTAGATCCAGGGTTTGTCCATGCGGGAATCGGCCTCCGACCGAAGTATACGAGGAGGGTCGTTCCGACTAGTTACCCGAGCCGCCCACTCCACATACCTCGTTGAGGTACACATAGGGGCTCACGGCCGAGCCTCCACCGGGGTGATACTCGAAGTGATCGTGCGGCGACGTCCCTTGAGCGTTCCCAGTGTTCCCCACGAAGCCGATCGTGTCTCCGGGCTGGACGTGCTGACCGTCCACGCCGGCATGTCGGATCAGGTGCGCGTTGTAGACGTAGTCGGCGTTCGCATCAGCGTAGACATGAACCACGATCCCGCCGAGACCGTCGGTCCCCTCTTCAGCTGTACCGGCGAAGGGAGCATGGATGGGCGTCCCCGCACCGGCGAAGATGTCGTTGCCCTGATGCGTATGGCCCACGCGAGGGAAACCGAAGTCGTCGATGTATGAGCGTGGCGACCCGACGGGACACCAGTAGAAGGGACCGTCGGCCGAAGGCGGCGGCGCCGCGGGGTTACCCGGGTTGAGCCCGTACTGGCCGAGCAGCTGGTTGGCGATCTTCGCTTCCAGATCTCTGACGACGTCAGCGGCCTCCTCGACCTTCTCCGCCAGGGCGTCCCTCGCTGCGTCGTACTCCGCGCGCTTGGCCTCGACCGCGACCTTGTCCTCCTCCAGCGTGTCCACCAGCTTTTTCTTCTCGTCGAGGTACCGCCTGAGCTGGGAACGAAACTCCGCGATCCGCTGCCGCTCCACCCGCAGCCCGTCGGCCACGTTGGCGTCCGCCTCGCTAAGAACCTCGAGATAACCGATCCGGTTCGCCAGGTTGATAAGGGAGTCCGCTTCCAGCACGAGCTCGAGACCCCCGGCCGGGCCTCGGATGTACGCGTCACGTGCTCGCTCGTTGAGGCTCTCTTGCAGCTCTTCGGCCGCGGCGCGCGAAACTGCCATCTCCTCCTCCGCCAGCGTCCGCGCCATGTTGAGAGCCTCGATCTGGTTTGTCGCTTGAGCCAGACGAGTGGTGATGCTCAAGAGCTCCGAGAAGAGGGCATTCGCCTGCTGTCTGATCGGCCGGAGCTCCTTACGCAGCACCTGGAGTTGTTTGCGGGCCCGGCTCAGCTGTGCCTGTGTGTCCGCCGCGAGCACGAACGACGGCTGGGTAAGGGCGAGAAGGAGCAGCACGGCTCCGGCGACGACACGGAGCCGTCCAGGCCACGATCCCCGGCTCGTGCTGGTCACGACACCTCTATCCGTATCCGATTGCGCGCGTACGCGTCTAACTCCTCGAATCTGACCCTCACAGGGGTGAGATTCAAGCACCGGGAGGTGAAATAAGTGGTCAGGACCTGAATCGGGTCTCGGGGAGGCCGAGATCGCGAGCGAACAGCACGCGCTGGATCTCGCTGGTTCCTTCCCCGATCTCGAGGACCTTCGAGTCGCGGTAGTAGCGCGCGACAGGGAACTCCTCGGTGAATCCGTACCCGCCGTGGACCTGGACGGCCTCTCGCGCGGACGTGACCGCGCACTCGGTCGCGTAGAGCTTCGCCAGCGATGCCTCGGCCTTGTAGGGCCTCCCCTGATCCCGGAGCCATGCGGCCTTGTAGACAGCGAGCCGCGAGGTCTCGAGGCGCACCTTCATGTCGGCGATCTTGAACTGAAGGCCCTGGAACGCCCCGATGGGCTTGCCGAACGCCTCGCGCTCCTTCGAGTACTTGACGCTCTCGTCCACGCAGCCCTGCTGCAGGCCGACCGCCAGCGCGGCGATGGCGACGCGGCCGTCGTCGAGCGTCTTGAGGAACTGCGCGAAGCCGCTGCCACGCTCGCCGAGCATGTTCCCTTCGGGCACGCGAACGTCGTCGAACGCGAGCTCGTGAGTATCCGAGGCTCTCCAGCCGAGCTTGCGGTAGTGCGGCCCGACCGTGAAGCCCGGCGTGTCGCTCGGGACGAGGATCGCGGAGATCTCCGGCGAGCCATCCTCGTGCTCACCGGTGCGAGCCGTGATCGTGCACACTTTCGAGATGTCGGTTCCGGAGTTCGTGATGAAGGCCTTGGAGCCGTTGATGACCCACTCGCCCCCGTCGAGCTTCGCCGTCGTCTTGATCGACTCCGCATCGGAACCGCCGGCAGGCTCGGTTAGACCGAACGAGCCGAGGATCTCGCCCCGGGCCATCGGCACGAGCCACTGCTGCTTCTGCTCCTCGGTGCCGTTGTAGAAGACGGGGTTCGCACCGAGCCCCACGCCCGCCTCGAGGGTGATCGCTATCGAGGAGTCGATGCGCGCTAGCTCCTCGATCGCGAGACACAGCGTGGTGAGGTCGGCGCCCTGTCCGCCGTACTCCTCGGGGAACGGGATGCCAAAGAGTCCGAGCTCCCCCATCTGCTTGACGATGTCGAGGGGCAGCTCCTCGGCCTTGTCCATCTCCTCGCAGCGAGGGGCGACTACCTCCTCGGCGAACTCCCGGACGGCCTTGCGGAACTGATCCTGCTCGGGCGTGAAGTCGAAGTCCATCGGTAGGCCAAAAATACCGCAATCCCCGGCTCCTCCCCATCCAGGGCACGCGCACGAATTAGCAGAGATGCTAATTCTTGCGAGTGAGGACATGGGTCCCGCCGTCACGAGTCAACGAATCCGCTTACTTCAGAGAGGGTGAAAGCGCGGGGTCAGTCGGCGGGGGTGAAGCCTCTCAGGTCGAGGATCGAGCCGGTGCGCTTGCCCTTCGGGTGGAACGCGGGCTTGACGCGCTGGCCGATCATCAGGTGGTCCGAGTCCACGAGGAAGTGGAGCAGGACCGTGTCGGCGCCGTCGAGCCTGACGAGGGCGACGGTGACGGGCTCATCCAGGACCTCTCCTTCTAGCCCGGTGTAGCCGACGGAGAAGGACTCGACGGTGCCCTCGGAACCGACCTCGACGTCGGCCTCCAGAGGACCATCGAAGCAGCGTTCGCAGAACAGGCGCGGCGGGCAGTAGGTGATCCCACAGCTGCCGCACCTCGAGGCCACGAACTTGGCCTGGTCGCGCAGGGCCTTGAAGAACACCTCACCGGCAACGCCGGGCGTGTACCTGTGCCGGATCGGCACCTGTCCCTCGACGAGGATGACGTCTTTCGGATCGGAGATCTTCTCGAACATCTAGGCCCCTCCCACCGAGGACCTGCGCCTGGTCGCGGACGTCTTCTTGCGTCCCGTAGCGCTCTTGGCGCCCTTGCGCGCGGAGGCGTCACGCGGCCGGAAGTACTGAATGTCGAGGATCGAGCCCTCGCGCTCCCCCTCGGGCTTCCAAACCGCCTCGACCTCGAGCCCCACGCGGACGTCGTCCGGCCGGACCTCTCCGAGCTTGTGCATGAACCCCATGCCGGGCGTCGCGCCGTCGATGTCGAGCACGAACGGGATCTCCGGGTCCTTGAGAGGAACCATGTCCCAGCGGATGTAGCAGATGGAGAAGGTGTTCACGGTGCCGGTGTCCTCGACCTCGATCCAGCGGTCGGTGGGTCGGAAGCACTCCTCGCAGAACATCCGGGGCGGCACGAGTATGCGGCGGCAATTCCTGCACTCCCTGCCGAGGATCACGCCGCGCTTCAGGCCCCGGAGGTACTCGCCGACCGCGATGCCCGCGTCCCACGCGTAACGGGCGTCGACGGCGAAGTCGACGGCGCCCACAGCCTCACGGAACTCCTTCTCGCGCAGATACCGAGGTCCCAGGAAGCTCGTCGGGGGTGAGGGGACCTCGACCGAACGGAGCTTGCCCGTGCCTCGCGTCTTGTTGCGCCTTGCCGGAGTCACTTGCCCATCACCACCACGGTGCCGACCTGCATGAGGTCACCCCAGGCCTGCGCGACACCCTTGCGCGGGTCGCCCGGTACCTGGCGCTTGCCGGCCTGGCCCGAGAGCTGCCAGTAGAGCTCGGCGATCTTCATAAGCCCTGCGGCGGCGATCGGGTTCCCGACGCCTAGCAGCCCCCCCGACGGACACGACGGCAGATCGCCGTCACGGTTCAGCACCCCGTCCCGGGCGGCCTCCGGCGCCTTGCCCTTGTCGAACAGGAGCAGGCCCTCGAGGTGATGCAGCTCCTTGTAATCGAACGGGTCGTACGGCTCGGCGATGTGGATCTCCTTGCGTGGCTCGCGGATACCGGCCATCTCGTACGCCATGCGCGCGGCGTACTCGACGTAACGCGGGTAGTAGAGGTCGCGGTTCGTCCAGTACGCGGTGTCGAGGTGCCAGCCGACGCCGTCGATCCACACAGGCTTGTCGGTGACGCGCTTGGCCACGTGCTCCGCGGTGAGTACCACTGCGACGGCGCCGTCGGTGACGGGAGATACGTCGAGGCGCTGCACCGGCCATGCGAGCACCTCCGAAGCAAGGATGTCCTCGACCGTGATGTCGGCCTCGCCGAGCAGCGCTGCCGGATGGTCGGCGGCATTGCGCTTGTTCTTAACGGCCACCTGCGCGATGTCTCGCTTCTCCAGGCCGTGCACGGTCATGTACCGGTTCATCTCGAGCGCGAAGATCCAGAGCAGGTTCGGCCCGAGCGGACGCTCCAGGATGCTGTCGAAGATCGTTATGAACGCGCCCTGCGCGTGGGGCTGCGTCGAGGACATCTTCTCCTCGCACACGACGAGACACGTGTCGAACATCCCGCTGGCGATCAGGTACCAGCCGTGGATCGCCGCGAACACTCCCGTGCCGCCGCCGACGTAGGTCCGGAAGTACGGCTTGCCGAAGGCGCCCGCGCCGTCCGAGAGGTACTCGCCCTTCATGTGTACGCCGTCGAATGCGTCCGGGGCCGTGCCCATCGCCACGCAGTCGATGTCGTCGAGCGTCATCTCGGCAGAGTCGAGCGCCGCCTTCGCCGCCTGCCACGACAGCTCCTTGCCGGTCTCCTGGGCGCGCCGGACGAACTTCGTCATCCCCGCGCCGACGGCCGCCACTCGCTGGCCCATCAGGCCCACCCTCCATCGGTTTGCTGGTATTCGATGATCTGGAGCGTGTTGCCGTCGGGGTCTCTGAAAGTCGCATAGCGCGCCGACTCGCCGATCTCGCCGACGTGATCGAGCTCGACCCCACGGCCTTCCAGCTCGGTCCTCGTCCTGTCGAGATCTTTCACCTCGAACGAGACGGTCGCGCCTCCCGTCTGCACGGGCCGGGCGTCGACGGCACCGTGGAGCGCGAAGTGGATCGCGCCGCCGTCGATCTCGGTCCAGTTCGAGCCCTCTCGCCGCTTGATGGTCAGACCCAGGGTTCCCTCATAGAACTTCACCGCCCGGTCCATGTCCGACACCCAGTAGTACACGTGGTCGATGGGCCCGAGCATCAGGCGGCCGCCTCGTCGCTCGCGTAGATGGCCACGGCCGCGGTCGTGGTGGGGATCCCGCGCCAGGACTGCGCCAGAGCGACCCCTGCGTCGCGTATCTGCCGCTCGCCGGCCTCGCCTCGGAGCTGAAGCACGCACTCGAGCGTGCGCGCCAGGCCGTTCGCCTCGAACAGGTAGCCCTGGCCGAGCGATCCCCCGGACACGTTCACGGGCAGCTCACCCTCCTTGCCCCAGTAACCGTCCTCGAGCATCCCGCCGGCCTCGCCGGGCCTGGCGAGCCGGAGGGCCTCGAGGTGCATCAGCTCGCGGTAGGAGTACGTGTCGTCTACCTCGGCGAAATCGATGTCCCGGGTCGGCGAACCGAGCCTGGCCATGTCGTACGCGCGATCGGCCGCCTGCCGCACGTAGTCCGCCTCTTCCCAGCTGCGGCTCTCGAGCGTCGGCGTTCCCGAGGACCATCCGGCGCCGACGACCCACACCGGGGCATCGGTCAGGTCCCGCGCGCGATCCGAGTCGGCGAGCACCAGCACCACGCATCCGTCGGCGCGACTGGCGATGTCCAGGCCGCGCAGGGGCCACCACTTAGGGTCGGATGCCCCGACATCGGCGGCCGATACATCCGCGGGGTACGCGGCGATCGGGTTGTCGAGCGCGTTCCGGCGGTTCTTCTCCACGACCCGGGCGCACTGCTCCTCGGAAGTGCCCGTCGCGTCCAGGTAGCGGTTCATCTCGAGCCCCGCGATGGCGATCGGCGGAACGTCGAGAGGCCGGTTGTAGACGGGGTCGAGCGCGAACTGATGGATGTGGTCGAGCGTGAGGATATCCGAGGCCTTGGAGTGGCCCTCCACGGCCACCACCGAGGCGTTCCCGGAGCGGATCAGCATCATGGCGGTGGCGATCCCGAACAGGCCATCCGCCGAGACCGTGTGGACCGGCCTAAGGGCGCCCCCGATCTGGTCGGGGACGTACTCGTCGAAGATCGAGGTCCCCTCCCACAGGTCCTCGGCCACGGTCACGAAGGAGTCCACGTCCCTGCGAGGGTTGATCCCGGCGTCGTCGTAGGCCCGTGTGGCGGCCTCGAAGGTGAGCTCCTTGTAGGAGAGCCCGGCGGTGATGGGCGCATAACCCGCGTGGCCCACCCCGACGATAGCGACCCGGTCCCCCATGAGCGCGCGGAGTCTAGCAAAGGAGAAGGGGCGGCCCGCAGGCCTCACCTTCGATGAGCCCTGGTCCCGGCTAGCCGACCGAGGCGGGAACGGTGTAAGTGACGATCGCGCCGAAGATTCCCGTGTCGGTACCCATGTCACAGCTCAGCGAGTAGCCAAAGCCGCTGTTCGAGATCACCGCGTTTGCTCCGATGATCGCGCCGATGACCGTCACCGGGCCCGCGTCGGCCGTCGCTGCTGGCGGGGTGTTCACCGTGTCCTCGATCGTGAGCGGGATGGTCAGGTCGGTACGGGTCAAGGCACAGGCCATGACGTTACCGCCCCCAGCCGGGTCGTTCACGGTGAACGAGACCCCTGAGACTGTCGCGCCGTTCGGAAGGTCGATCGCGCAGCGGAACGTGTTAGCGACAGATGCGATCCGCTCCCCGGTGACAGTCGTGTAAGCGGACGTGCTCGATAGGGGGTCGAAGCCCGACCCCGGACAGCTTGCAGTTCCCGCGAGCGTCGACGTGCCCAGCAGGAACGCGGTGGAGTCGATGTTGTCGAGCTTGTCGGCGTCTGCTGCCTTGCCAGCGACGGGAAGGAACCCGGTCGAGTTGATGCCGTCCAGTAGGTTCGCATCAGCAGCCTTCCCGGCCGCCGAGAGAAAGCCCGTCGAGTCGACACCGTCCAGCAGGTTGGAATCCGAGGCCTTCTCGCTCGAGTTGATGAAACGGTTGTCCGCCTCCGACTCCGTGTAGAAGAAGTTGACGAGATGCTTATTGACCAGGTGGGTGACATTCCCCCTCGTGTGAGCCACCGCGGGGCCGCTCAACAGGCTTCCCGCGGCTATCCCCGCCAGGATCAGGACTGCCGCTCTCGCTCGCGCCGAAGTAACGAGTCTGCTCATACCGAACCTCCCTTCGCCCGTCCAGGGGACGAGCATTGGCCATCTGGAGGCGACGCTAGACCCCTGAGGGAGAACCCACAATGGTCATTTCGGACTAGTCAGTCCGCAGCCCGACATGAGAAAGGGACGGCCCGAAGGCCGCCCCTTTCGTCAGGAAGTGGACTTCCTCAGCGTGTAACGACCGTGAAGTTCACCTCTGGCTTCGAAACATCCGGTGCCCATTCCGCGTCGGTCGTCTTGGCCGTTGACCCGGGGGTGAAGTTCCCGAATCCCGAACCGCCGCCGCAGACCACATAGACGCGGAAGGTGGTCCCCCCCGCGATGTTCTCCATGCCCACCGTCCAGCCGGTGCTTCCGGCTCCTGGGGTCGCGCCGTTGGAGGGATATGTGTCCTCCATCTCCCAGTTCTCCGTAAGCGGGCTGTTGCTGGAAGCGCCGCCACCGGTAGCCACCCCTCCGGCCGGGCAGGCGATCGAAGCGAGCGAGAAGCCACCGGGCGGGACCGCGATCGGGTCGGACCGGGTCGTGATGATGGGCTGCTGCAGGAACAGTCCGAACGTCTGGTTGAACGCCTGGTTGACCTTCTGCTTCACGTAGCTGGTCGTCGCCAATCTCACGGCCAGAGCCGGGGACAAAAGCGCTACGGCCATCATGGTACCGGCGATGCCGATGACCACGGCTCCGCGTACCCAGCCCCTCTCGGAAGCCTTCATGGACCTTCCTCCTCTCGTAGCCCGCCCGGGCACAGGGGGGGATGGTTTCACGCGCCAGAAATCTCTGTCAAACCGGTCGAGGCTCGGGGCGCGTCAGCGGCGGCGGTGTTTGTGCTTCTTGCTCGGCGAGATGACCTCGGAACAGACGTTCAGGTCGTCCGCGTACCCCTCGGGCGAGAAGGCGATGTAGCGTCCATTCAGATCTCGCACCCTGGCCGAGTAGGCCCCAGAGACATCCGTGGTGACGATCTTCAGCAGGAAGATCTCGCCGCGGAAGATCCTGAAGACCCCGACGGGGGCGCCTCCCGCGCAGGCCGCGAATCCGTCCGGGGCCGACATCTGGCCTCGGATGAGCAGATGGCCGGCGGTGCGGAGGCTGAGCGCCATGCCGTGGATCTGTCCGACGAGCGGAGCCGGCGGCAGCTCGGGCGGGAGCGGTCCTGGTGTCGTGGAAACGGAAGCCGAGTTGTAGAGGTTGGCCGCGACGTCGCCGAAGTAGGGCCCGAACAGGACCTCGGGAACCTCCTCGAACCCGTAGCTGTTGAGCCCGTTCAGATACTGGTCCCGGATGATCCATCCTCCCCCGCTGGAGCCCGCTTCCATGTCACAGCCGATCGCCGTCGTTCGAGGTGGCGAGGTAAGGACGAATGGGTCTTCCAGCCCGTACTGAGAGTCGCAGACGAAGAGGCTCTCGCCGTCGAACGGGGGCGAGGCCGGATAGCCGAACGCATCGAACTGGAGGTTGCGCGCCACGTTCCAGGCGATCCCTCGGCCCCCGACGACATCCTCCAGACGCATGCTGTTCTGGTCTTCCATCACGATGAGTGCCGCCATGTCGTACGAGGGCGACTGGAGCTGGACCCAGCCGGTCGGCATCCACGCTTCCGTGGCGGGCCACTCGCCGTAGGGGGCGTTGCCGTTCGCGTAGCCGGGGACGAACTCGACGCTCGACGAAAGCCCGCCCTCCTCGACCAGATAGACGCAGTGCCCGGCGGTCCACACGACGCTTCGGTTCTGGCTCGAGACCGCAGTGGCCGAGCATGAATACGGGATCCCGTTGCGGCTGATGCCGAACAGCCTTCCGTTGGTCCTGAAGGGGAAGACGGACGGGTCGGTGATCTGGGTTCTCGTGTAAGGGATGGGCGCCCCGTCACCGCCTCCGAACTCCGCGACCGTCCTCGAGGACCGGCGGGTCGCGGTAGGTGGCGAGGCCGGCCGAACCCGAGTGGGCCCTCCCGGCCACGAAGGGGCCAGAAGGGAGTGGGGGCCGGACACCTCCAGAAGATCCATCGCCTCCGCGCTCCGCATCCTCTTGGGAGTCCAATACGAGCGAACCGCCCCGGGTTGGCCACCCAGATCCTGAGCCACGGCCTGGTCCAGCTCGGCTCGGGCGACTCCGGCGCTCGTCTGAGCGGGGGCAGCCAGGCCTAGCAAGAGCACCGCGAGCAGGGCCCGGCGGGCGAGCTTCACCGACACTCCACCAACGAGCGGGAGCACCAAGCCATCATCGGCTGTGATCGGAGGGTGTGCAATAGGACGTTCGGCTTTATTTCGTGGCCTCGGTGGAGAGCCCCGCCTGGCGGACGAAGACGGGTGCGTCGCCACGTGCAACTGCCCGCAGGACCTCGTACATCGGTGAGCCGCGCAACTGGTCCGCGCGGGCCGGGAGGTCGAGCTCGAAGCGCAGGGTGCCGGGCGAATCGTGCTCGAGCTTCGCGCCGAGCCTCTGGAGCAGCTCGCGTATGGGGTGGTTATCTTCCAGCGCGTAGCCGCGGAACCGCTTGATCCGGTTCTCGAGCGCGACTGCGCCGAGGAACTCGAGCAGCAGCCGCCCAAGTCCGCGGCCGTGGTAGTCATCGATGACCGTCACCGCCGCCTCGGCCACCTCGGGCTCGGTCGAGTCGCGCACGTATCGCGCCACGCCCATGCCCGGGGTCCCCGCCTCGTCCAGCGAGAACGCCATCCACGCGAAGCGGTCCAGATAGTCGACCTCGGTGAGCTCCTCCAGCTGCTCCTCGGAGAGCTCCGCGATCGGGGCCATGAACCGCCGGTATCGAGACTCCGGCGACAGCCTGCGGAATCCCTCGACCAGCGCGGCCTTGTCCTCAGGTACGACCGGCCGCAGGCGAACCAGGCCCCCGTCGGGCAACGAGAGCTCGGTGGTGCGGCTCTTGATGAACTCCTCGTCGATCACGGAGCCATCCTTACCGTTCGGCGGCGGAAGCGTCCACCGGGCAGATCGTGATGCGGCTGGGGAACCGCACGATCAGCGTGGCTCGTCCGACGATCATCTCGTCCATGGCGGTATTAATGAACCAGGTCTCGCCGGCGCCGACCTCGAAGCGTTCGCCGTAGTCGGGCCGGAGCTCTCCCGCGGATAGCAGGAACTCGAGCTCGAGTGCGTCGGTCGTGTGCACGCCAAGCGACGAGCTCTCGAACGCGGGCACCAAGAGACGGGGCTGAGACCCATCAGCAGAGGCCTCCGCGCATCCATCCGCACCGACGACCAGCGAAGCGTGGAACGCTCGGAGCCCGGAGACAGGCACGGATGATTGGAACGACGGCTCGGAGGTCAACGAGAACTGCAGGGCAAGAGCCGCCCGGGTCAGCGCTTCCCGGCTCGGTGTCACCCCGCGCGGAAGCCTCGGTAGCAACAGCTCGAGCTCGACCAGATCGAGGTCCGGTGAGTAGACGGGCTCCGGGCGATCGCGCAGGAGTTCGGCGGCGGCGAAGACGGTACCGGCGGCCACGATCTGCTCGCGGATCAGCCGCTCGCGGTCGGCCTGAAGGCTCGCCTTGTGCACCAGCTCGCGGCCGTTCTGGACCGCCCAGGGCACCGCCACGGCGGCCACGAGGAACGTCGCGACCAGGCGACGCCCCGCCAGGTCCGAGACCCCGATCAACGAGAGCGGCAGGAACAGAGCCGCGCCGATGTAGACGTATCGTGAGGACTCGGCCAGCTCGACCCCCAGAGGGGCTCTTGCAACGGCCAGCAGGACGGTGACAAGGAGCCCGCCCGCAGCGCTCGCAAGGGCCGCCGTCGGCATCGACCGGCCGGCCCGATGGCGGATCACCAGGGAACCCACGGTCAGCGCCAGGGCGAACACTCCCACCAGCGGCGTCCCGGTCCCCCATGACAACACCGCACCGAGGCCCCGCCCGACGAACTGCGGGAACAGGCGCAGGGAGTCGGAGGTGATCGAGGGGTGTGCCGTGACGGAGACACTGCCGGCCAGAGCGAACCACGCGAGGAACGCGGCGATCGGCACCGAGATCGTCACCAGGGCCGCGAGGAAGCCCCGTCGGAGCCACGCCGCCAGGCCGGCCATCCCGATCAGCGGCACCGAGATCCCCGAGAAGGTCAAGCCCAAGACGCCGACGCCCCAACCGGCGACGTCGCGTCCGCCGAACCGCCCGTCGCGGTCGGCGAGCAGCACGAAGGCGAGTCCGAGCGCGACCGATCCGACGAAGCCGATCTGGAAGGCCCAGAGCAGGTCCTCCGCACCGGGTCCGAACGGGATGAACGCCGCGCAGAAGGCGGTGGCGATCCAGGGACCGACGCCGCCCCGGAGCATCACGCGCCACATCAGATGGACCACCGCGAGGTTCGCCAGGACCAACGCGGCGACATACGGCGCGTACGAGGATAGGCCCGTCAGCCGGAACAGCAGCCCGTAGATCAGCATCGGCGAGGTCGACCAGTGCTCGTTGTGGGGCTGGAACAGGCTGCCGGTGCCGACCCCAACCGAGCGGTTGGCAAGGAAGTCCCATTCGTCCCCGAAGAACCACTGGTTCCGGTTGACGTACATGAGGAACAGCGCACCGACCAGCAGACTGACGATGTGCCAGATGAGGGGTGTTCCGAGCGGAAGCCTGAACCGGGGCGACCTCTGTCGACGTCCGCCGTCCGCCCCGGAGGGTGGACTCTCTAGATCAGGCCGCTCTTGACCGCGTCCCGGATCCACGGGACCACCTCGTCCAGCATCTGATCGAGAGACGTCGTGGCCTCGAAGCCCAGGATCCGCTTGGCCTTCTCCGTGGACGGGATGCGTCGCTGGACGTCGTGCTCGAATGGCGGGTCGCTCTCGTAGCGGAACGGGTCGTCGGGGCGCAGGCGCTTCCAGATCCTCTCGGCGAGCTCCAGGACGTTGGTGGACTCCGCCGTGGACAGGTTGAAGTCATCGTTCTCGGCGTCGGGGTGCTCCATGGCCGTGACGATGCCGCGGGCGAGGTCGCCGCCGTAGGTGTAGTGCCGGACCTGGGAGCCCTCGCCCAGGATGTGGAGCGGGTCCTGGCCCTTGAGGGTCTTGAGGACGAGGTCGGGGACGACGTGGCTGAGGGCGAGCTTGACGTTGCCCGACATGACGTCCGAATCACGGCTCGCCCGGCGCTCCCCGATGCCCACGCAGTTGAACGGCCGGACGATCGAGTAGGGCATGCCGTACTGCTGCAGGGCGCCCTTCGCGAAGTACTCCGAGGCGAGCTTCTGGAAGCCGTA
>JBOGVX010000232.1:0-7130 GCA_050693165.1 Actinomycetota bacterium
GCCACGTTCGGCGTGGGAGGATTTGGGGACTGGCTGCAGCTTTCCCTTTGGGGATTCGCAGCGGGCTTCTCCGGGAAGACGATCAACGACCTCACCGCATCGAGGGCGGCGCCTTAGCGTCTTGGGATGCAGCTCGGGCAGCCACCACACCTGCCGAATTGATAGCGGCATGTACCAGCACACACGGCCAGATGCTGCCCGAGGCGAGGCGAAGGAGACCGAGCAGGCCTCCAAGGACGGTCGTGGCGAGAACCGCCGTCGAGATGCTCGGCAACCACTTCTTCTGCGTCGCGTCCTGTTGCCCACGAAGCTTCGCCGCCTCGGGGCCTATATGCCAAAGGCCGAATGCAAGCGAAGATCCGACGACCGCAACCACGTCCGAGTACGAAGCACCGCGCCACGCCCCCATCAGAATCCCGCGAAACAGCAGCTCCTCCACGAACGCGGTGCCCACCGTGATGAGCGCAACCTTCCAAGCCACTTCAGGCCAGGTGAAGCTCGCGAATCGATCGTCACGGAATCGCCTCCTTATCGACGGTACAGAGGTGACCACCCAGATCCCCAAACCGATGAGAGCGACGATGGGAAGGCTCCATCTCAGTACGGCGCCGGTGGTCGACGTCAGGCCTACTTCCGACTGACCCAAACCAAAGACTTGCTTCGCCATGACACAGGCACCGAGCCCCACGCCAAGGTTGAGCAACGCCAGCAGGGTCTGCCGCCGAAGACTCCTCGAGTACGTAAAGGACAGGAGGAACTGGTAGACGACTAGTACGACGCTCGCTCCCAGAAGGGCTGGCAAGCCGAACACAAAAGCAGCCTAGAGGAACGACAACGGCACTAGCGAGGCATGTGGGATCGGTCGGCCTCGGCTGCGGCTTAGTGAGAGGAGAGACCTTGCCCGAGAAACGCGAGTTGGAGAACAACAAGCATTACAAGGACCCGAAGCTCACGTGCGACGTTGTCATGAAGGGCGGGATAACCAGTGGGGTGACATATCCCCACGCAGTCTGCGAGATCGCCCGTACCTATCGCCTTCGTAACGTGGGGGGTACCTCAGCCGGCGCGATAGCATCGGCTGCCTCCGCGGCAGCGGAACTCGGCAGGAAGAATGGTGGCGGGTTTGCAAGGCTTGCGAGCCTGCCTCGCCGTCTGTCGGAGAAGGCTCCTTGCAGTAAAGATCCTTTGCTCCTCTCACTGTTTCAACCCTCCCCCAAGACTCGTCCCATCTTTCGGATGTTGAGGATTTCGCTAGACGTCAAGGGGCAGCCCCTCCGGCTCGCGAGAAAGGTCATCGCAGCCGCCTATGCTAGCGCGCCACTGGCATCGCTCCTCGGGGCGCTTCTCGGGCTGTCGGCTGTGGCCCTGCTTATTGCGACGGATCGAGCGCACGACGATCTGCGCTCCAATGCGGTTGCCGTCGCGGCGCTCTCCTTGGGATCTCTAGCGAGCTTCCTTCTCGCAGTCCTGGGCTCTCTCACGGCAGCCGCTGTCACGCTCATTCGGCGAGCGATGCGAGATCTTCCCAACAACGGCTTCGGCCTCTGTTCCGGTTACCTTCCGGATCCGGACCTCTCGCGCGGCACCGCAGAAGCCCGCCTCGAGGCAGACCTGGCCGAACCGAAGCCTCTCACCACGTGGCTCGCCGACGAGCTCGACGCGCTGGCAGGCACGGGGCCCGATCCTCTCACCCTGGGTGATCTGGCCAGGGGCGGGATCAATCTGCGCATGTTCACGACGAACCTAAGTCTGGGGACGCCATACTCCCTCCCCTTCCGGGACCGGAACTTCTACTTCTGCCCGAAGGAGTTTCGAGGGTTGTTCCCCGAACGGGTCGTCTCATGGATGGAATCTCACTCCCGCACTCCACGCGAGGGTGAGGTGGGGACGGAGCTCGCCCTGATGGCGGACGAGGGGCTGTTACCTCTGCCCGAACCCCGCAATATGCCGGTCGTCGTGATGACGCGGTTGAGCCTGAGCTTTCCCCTGCTCCTCAGTGCCGTACCTCTCTGGGAACTCCGTTGGAGCAAAGACTCGGACGAGGCCATGACCCCGCAGAAGTGCTGGTTCTCCGACGGGGGAATCACGAGCAACTTCCCTATCCACTTCTTCGACGGCCCGCTTCCAAGGTGGCCCACGTTTGCCATCAATCTCGGACCGACCAAGAAGCTCGATCCGGATCCCTCCAAGAACATCTGGGCGCCTCTCGATGATCTGCAGGGTGTGCCAGCTCGCTGGAAGGACATCCGCAGCATGCCGGGCTTCCTCCACTCGATCGTGGACACGATGCAGAACTGGAGCGACAACAGCCAGGTCAGGGTTCCCGGCTATCGCGATCGCATCGTCACGATCCTGCATACGACGAGCGAGGGCGGCATGAACCTGAACATGGACCAAGAGACGATTGATCGTTTCAGCTACCGAGGACAGCTCGCAGGACGATTCCTGGTCAATCGATTCTCGGGTGCAGAATCGACGAATCCTAACGACAAGCTGAACTGGAAAGGGCATCGCTGGCTTCGCTATCGCTCTCTGATGCCTTTGATCGAGGAAATGATGGCTCAGTACGTGAAGGGGTACAACTGGCCCCCATATCCAGATTCGGCCGGAAGTTACCGGGATCTGGTTCTGAACGGCCCCGGCAGCTCATCCCAGTACCAATGGTGGAACGACAAGCAGAGCGCTGTCGCGCAAAAAGTCACAAAGGAATTGATCAAACTAACGGGGAAGTGGATGGCACGGCCCACACCTCCGGATCCCACCCCACCCAAGTTGCCACCGCCTGATCTCGACATTCCTCCCGACGGGGATGTTTGGAATCGGAGTAGACCCCTTGCTGCTGGCGCTCCGAAGCCACGGCCAGCCCTTCGCATCGTGAGGGATGCCTGAGATGTTCGACCCGCCAGATTGGATCTCCCAGCATCCCTATTGGGTTCTGGGTCCTCTTGTCGCAATTCTTCTCACGACGGGAAAGGCCCAATTCGTAATCGCCCGGAGGCATCTCGTTACGGACGACAACCGCAGACCGATCCCTGCGATGCAGAAAGCCGGGACTCATGTAGCGATGAAGGACCTCATCTCTTCGTGGGGGCCAGCTGGTCCGTGTCACGCGAGGCGCACCCTCTTCTGGGACTTCTGGTTTCTCCTCACCTATGGAGCGATCCTTGCATTCCTCTGCGCGCTGGGTGCTGCCAATCTCCGGAAGATGGATGCATCGTTCGCGGCCTGGTTTTGGATCGCCGGGGTGTGGATCTCGATGGGAGCGGCGGCCTTGGACGCCTTGGAAAACCTGCTGCTGTGGAGAATGTTCACCGCGGAGTTCGAAGGCGATCTGATTCCAAAGAGTATGCGGCTCGCAAGCAAATGGAAGTGGAAAGCGGTCGGGACTGCCGCGTCCTTAGCTCTGATGGCACTACTCTTCGATCTCTTCGGGTGTCGGTTCGATTGCTGAACCCGCTGAGTCTCGCAGGGGCAAGTCGTGGCCGGGATGGACGGGAGCGTCGGCTGAAGATGGTGGTGTTCGGAGACCCTTCTGGGCCGGGATCACTCGCCTGCAGAGGCCCACACTGAGAGACTGGCTGCATGGCCCGATATGTCGCGCTGCTCCGCGGGATCAATGTGGGTGGCAAGAATCAGATCAGGATGGCGGACCTGAAAGCCTGCTTCGGGGATCTGGGCTTCGAGAACGTCGCGACCTACATCGCCAGTGGCAACGTGCTCTTCGATTCCGGCGAGCGATCCTCGACGAAGCTCACCAAGAACATCGAGGAGGCGCTAACGAAAACGTTCCGATACGAGGCCACCGTTGTAGTCCGATCCAAGGCGCAGCTGCGCAAAGTCGTGGAGGAGGCGCCCAAAGGGTACGGCTCCCAGCCCTCACGCTATCGCTCCGACGTCCTCTTCCTCATGCCCCCACTGACCTCGGCTGCGACGATCAAGAGCATCCCCACCAAGGAGGGCGTGGACCAGGTCCACGCGGGACAGGGGGTTCTCTACTTCTCGCGACTGACCAGCAAGGCGACCTCGAGCCGCCTCAGCCGGCTCATCTCGATGCCCATCTACAGGAGCATCACCATCCGCAGCTGGAGCACAACCGTGAAGCTCCAGGAGCTGATGGACGGCTCCTGATGCGACTGCGAAAGCTGTGGGGCTGGGGCTACGAAGGCGAGGAGCTGGAGCCCGCGGAGAGCGAGGCCGTCGAGGGAGCGCTCCACGCGAGATTCCCGGACCGCGAGATCCGGAAGGAGCAGCCACCGACCGCCGACGATCTCGAGCTTCCAGAGCCCCGCTTCCCCATCCCGCCCGCGCTGGTGTCGCTGTGCTCGACGGATCCCCCGGTGCGGGCGCGGCACGCGTACGGGAAGTCGTACCGCGACCTGGTGCGCTCGCTTCGGGGATCTTTCCCGCACCCGCCCGACATGGTCGCGTGGCCGCAGACGGAGGCCGACGTGAACGCACTCCTCGAGTGGTGCGGGGATAAGGGCGTCGCAGCGATCCCGTACGGGGGCGGGACCAGCGTCGTGGGAGGGATCGAGCCCGACGTGGGCGACCGCTACGTCGGTACGCTGACGATCGACCTCGGCCGCCTCGACAAGGTGCTCGAGGTCGACGCTACCTCCGGGCTCGCGCGCATCCAGGCAGGAGTGCTGGGTCCCTCGCTCGAGTCGCAGCTCGAGCCGCACGGGCTCACGCTTCGGCACTATCCGCAGTCTTTCGAGCACTCCACGCTCGGAGGCTGGATCGCGACGCGCTCGGCGGGCCACCACGCGACGCTGCGAACTCACGTCGACGACCTAATCGCGTCGCTCAAGGTGGTCACGCCCGCGGGGCTGGTCGAGACGGCGACGCTCCCCGCCTCGGGGGCCGGGCCGCAGCCCGAGCGGCTATTCGCCGGGTCGGAGGGAGCGCTCGGGGTAATCACCGAGGCCTGGATGCGCGTGCGGGAGCGGCCGCGCTTCCGCGAGTCGGCCACGGCCCGGTTCGACTCGTTCGAG
The DNA here is from genome assembly GCA_050693165.1 of Actinomycetota bacterium. Classification (GTDB taxonomy): domain Bacteria; phylum Actinomycetota; class UBA4738; order UBA4738; family CALAEC01; genus CAZKFH01. The sequence goes on from JBOGVX010000232.1 coordinate 4,995, forward strand.
GCCGGCGCGACCGCGGCGCGAGCCCTGGCACGCTCGGACCTCTACCCCGCGACGTGCCGGCTCCTCGACGAGACCGAGGCGCTGCTCGCGGGTGCCGGAGACGGAACGAAGTCGGTGCTGCTGCTCGGGTTCGAGTCGCACGACCATGCCCTCGGCCCATGGCTCGACCGCGCGATCGGTTGCTGCACCGACCACGGCGGCGTGGTTCAACGTGACGACCGCGAGCGCCAGGGTGCGACCGGCGCCTGGCGTCGCGCTTTCCTCCGAGCGCCGCACCTCCGGGACGCGATGATCCGGATGGGCCTCGTGGTCGAGACTTTCGAGACAGCGGTGACGTGGACCGGTCTGTCCGCGCTGGTCGAATCCGTCCGCGAGGCGGTCGAGGCGACGGCTCCCGGAGCTATGTTCATGCAGCGCCTGACCCACGCCTACTCGGACGGCGCCGCCCCGTACTTCACGGTCATCACGCCCGCGCGCCACGGCGCCGAGGTGGAGCAGTGGGACGCGATCAAGGCCGCTGCGACGAACGCGATCGTGGCGAACGGAGGAACGACGACACATCACCATGCGGTCGGGCGAGACCATCGCCCCTGGTACGACCGCGAGCGCCCCGAGCCTTACGCCGCGGCTCTTCGCGCGGCGAAGTCGGCCCTGGATCCGGCGTGGATCCTCAACCCAGGGGTTCTCGTGGACCCATCCGCCTAGAGCGGCTGCGCGTCCCCCCCACTTACGGGGACTGGTACTGTCCCGCCCATGGACCTGAGACTCGAGGTAGTGGTGGTTCCCGTCACGGACGTGGACAGCGCCAGGGACTTCTACCGGGACAAGGTCGGCTTCAACGTGGACGTCGATCACCAGCCCAACGATGAGTTCCGAGTCGTCCAACTCACGCCACCCAACTCGGCCTGCTCCATCACCTTCGTGAGAGGAGCCGGGGCTCCGGACATGAAGCCCGGCTCTTTGCAAGGCCTGCAGATGACCACCACTGACCTTCGAGGGGTTCGAGCAGAACTCGCCGAGCGGGGAGTTGAGATCAGCGAGGTCCAATCCTTCGACCAGCAGGCCGGCGAGTTCAGGCCCGCCGAGGGCGAGCTGGAGACATTCAACGCTTTCGCTTTTTTCAAGGATCCCGACGGCAACGGCTGGGCCATCCAGCAGGGCCCGGCGCCCGCCTAGATCAGCTTCAGCGCCAGTTTCGGTTCAGCAGAGGGGCGTCGGGCGGCAATCCGGGAAGAAGCCCCAGACCGCGTCGCGCCCGGCGTCGACCGCGAGCTGCCAGGCATCCTCGACGGTGCGCGTGGGGCGCGGCTTCTCGCCGAATATCACCTTGAGCGCTTCGTCGATGGTGGTGTTCTCCACCAGGCCGAAGCCGCCGGTCACGAAATGGTACGCGTCGGTGGAGACCGGCACGGCCGTGGACTCGACCGCGTCCTCGAGCTCGAGTCGCGTGAGCTTGCCGTCGGAAAGCGCCCCGGCGCCGGTCGGCCCGCCGACTGCAAGCGCTCCCCCGTCGTGGGGTCCCTCGCGGAAGTCGCCGAGACGAGCTCGAGCATCCGAGATGGCCCGCGCCATCAGGGCACAGACGTGAGGCGTCGCGGCACTAGTACCGCCGAATGACTCGACGCCGTCTGTCGAGTTGTAGACCGCGGCCTCCACATCGGTCAGACCGAGCACGTCGACAGGAAAGCCGGAGTAGTCCTTTACCTTGCGAGTGTTCGGATCCACCGCGCCCACGTGAACCGTCGAGGACGGTCCTTCAGACTCCCAGAACAGAAGGGGGATCGTGAAGTTGCCGCTCGCCGCGCAGCTGATCTTGCCCGAGGCGGCAGCTTCGTGTGAACCCTCCGCGGACTCGTCGATGAACGTGTAGAGGAACGCCCAGGAGATCGTGATCAGGTCGATCCAGGGTTGCGCCGCCGCCCATCGCCAGCCGTCGCCGCTGGCATCGATGGGCACGATGATCATGTTCGGCCCGCCTCGCCCATAGATCTGGCCTCCGGCGACGGACGAGACACCCGTCCCGTGCCCGGAGGTGTCGAAGAAGTCGGTGCCCGAGGTGTAGGTGCACACCTCGCAATCGGGCGCGGTGGCCGCGCCGATGATGTTCGTGCCGGACACGTCCGCCGGCTTGCCGAT
>JBOGVX010000233.1:0-5970 GCA_050693165.1 Actinomycetota bacterium
CACCGAGGTCGAGCTGGAGTCGGGGGAGGTCGACCGGATCACCTTCCGTTTCACACCGGAGTCGGAGGCTCCGGACGAGGCCCCGCTCCATTTCATCAACTTCAGCGACGAGCTCATAACCGACGGCGAGGGACGGCAGGTCAACGCCGAGGGCGAGTCCTTCGTCGTGGTGTCGTTTCAGGCGAGAGGCGTGGACCTGTCGGGCGAGGAGCCGGTCGAGATCTACACGGGGCCGAAGCGATTCACCCCTCGCTTCGGCGTCCTGCGCGAGGTGGTGCACCTCGGCGACTTCGAGGGCCAGGTCTCCTGGGGCCTCGGGCTTGCGAGAGATTCCTGCTTCAGGCTTCTCACGGCGCGGGATCAGATCGCGCTCGAGTTCCCGAACGCCTAGCCGACCCCGCTGGCGTACAATCAAGCTCGAGAGCCGTGTACTCCGCGGGCCGCCAGGCCTGCGAGAAAGGAGACGCGAGCCGTGACAACGATCAACGACCTCCTGAGGTGGAAGAGCGAGGGCCGCAGGTTCCCGATGCTTACGGCCTACGACTTCGCCACCGCCCAGATCCTCGACGAGGCGGGCATCCCGGTGCTCCTCGTCGGCGACTCGGTCGCGAACAACGTCCTCGGCTACGAGACCACGCTACCGGTCTCGATGGACGAGATGCTCCATCACGCCCGCGCGGTCTCGCGCGGTGCCAAGGATGCGCTGCTCGTCGGCGACATGCCCTTCCTCTCCTACCAGGCATCCAACGAGGAGGCGATCCGGAACGCCGGCCGGTACCTCAAGGAAGGCGGGATGCACGCGGTCAAGATCGAGGGGCCGAGGTTCGAGCTGTCCGAGGCGCTTGTCGAGATCGGTATCCCCGTGATGGGCCACTTGGGATTGACCCCCCAATCGGTTCACGCGATGGGCGGGTACCGGGTCCAGGCGAAGACAGAGGAGGCCGCCGACAAGCTCCTGGCCAGCGCGCTACAGCTCGATAAGTCCGGGATCTTCTCGCTGGTCCTGGAGGGCATCCCGTCTGAGGTGGCCAGGCGCGTCACCGAATCGATAAACGTTCCGACGATCGGCATCGGGGCCGGGCCGCATTGCGACGGCCAGGTGCTCGTGATCAACGACATGCTCGGGATCGGCGGGGGCAAGTACCCGAAGTTCGTGAAGCCGTACGCGAACCTCCGAGAGGAGATGACGCGCGCCGTGAAGGCTTTCGCAGAGGACGTCGAGTCCGGCACCTTCCCTGACCAGGACCACTCCTACTAAGGACCCAGGGAGGGGCGTGTCAGACCCCCCTGGTAGGTTCCTCGTGCAGGGAGAGGCGGCGGTCGCCGGGGAGGGGCCGCTGCTACGATAGGTCTCGTTCCACCCCTGCTCCCGAATGGGGGCCGCGAGACCGAAGGAGGTGGCATCTGAGGAACTACGAGATCATGGTGATCGTCGATCCCGAGGCCGACGAAGAGGCCCTCGGCAAAGCGGTCGACCGCGTAACCCAGCTCATCACCGACCAGCAGGGCACGCCCGGCTCGGTCGACCACTGGGGAAAGCGCAAGCTGGCCCACGAGATCGACAAGAAATCCGAAGGCCAATACTTCATCGTGCCGTTCCAGGCCGAGCCCACAGCTCTCACCGAGCTCGACCGGATCCTCTCCCTCGCCGACGAGGTGTTGCGCTTCAAGATCGTCCGTACGGACGCGGCATGAGGTGGGACTTCCCCCTCCTCGAGTGCCTGACCGGCGCTCGAGGGGCGAGCAAAGGTGGTGAAAGCTGATGGCGAGTGAGAACCAGATCACGATCGTCGGAAACATGACCGACGATCCCGAGCTGCGGTACACGCCCAACGGCGCGGCGGTGGCGAACTTCAGTGTCGCGGTTAGTCGTCGTACGAAGGATGAGACCACGGGACAGTGGAAGGACGCCGACACCTCGTTCTTCCGCGTGGCCGCATGGCGGAGCCTCGGAGAGAACGTCGCCGAGACCCTGACCCGCGGCTCGCGCGTGCTCGTGATTGGCCGTCTTCGGCAGCGCTCGTGGGAGACGCCGGAAGGCGACAAGCGTTCCACCGTGGAGATCGAGGCCGACGAGGTCGGTCCCAGCCTTCGCTGGGCAACCGCGAAGATCGAGAAGGTCAACAAGTCGAGCGGCGACTGGAGCCAGGGCGTGAAGGTCGGCGCCGGTGGCGCCTCCGAGGAGACTCCGCTCGAGACCGGATAACAACGAGGAGGAATAGCCCTGAAAGGCAAATCAGCGAAGCCGAGGCGCAAGCGCGATCGGGAAGAGAAGGACGAGGAGTGGAAAAAGAAGCAGAGGGCCAAGTTCTGTGTCTTCTGTCGGGACAAGGTCGACCACGTCGACTACAAGGACACCGGGACCCTGCGCCGATTCGTATCGGACCGGGGCAAGCTCAGGGCGAGGCGCGTCACCGGCACCTGCTCGCAACACCAGCGTGACGTGGCTTCGGCCGTGAAGAACGCCCGGGAGATGGCCCTGCTGCCCTACTCATCGCGATGAAGATTATCCTGCACAAGCCCGTGGCCTCTTTGGGCGAGGCCGGTGAGATAGTTCAGGTCAAGGACGGGTACGCGCGCAACTACCTGTTCCCTCGCGGCCTGGCCGGCCCGGCAACGAAGGGAGCGGTCAAGCACTCCGAACGCGTGAAGGCTCAGGCCGAGGATCGGATCCGCAAGGGCAAGGAGGAGGCCGAGACCACGGCTGCTCGTCTCGCCAGGGCTCCTGTCCGCATGCAGGCCCAGGCCGGCGAGGACGGGAAGCTCTTCGGCTCGATCACGGGACACCACCTCGCCGAGCAGATCGAGGCACAGCTCAGCGAGAAGGTGGACCACCGTGACATCACGCTCGACGAGCCGATCCGCAGCCTCGGCGTCCACACCGTGAAGGTGCATCTGCACCCCGAGGTGGACGCCACCGTCACCGTCGAGGTCGTAGCCGGCACTAGCTGAGCTCTAGGGCGAGTCGCGGGCTTCGGGCTCCCCCGTCGCCCGGCAGCGCCAGCGCGCTCTGACACCTCGGCGGGCTCCGAGCGTCGCCCTCAGCCCGCGACTCGCCCTCTCCGGCAACTCGCTGAAGCTCCCACGCCGGCGGTCGCTTGCGGCATCCTCTCCAGGCGTCCTCGGCCGGCTCCGAGAGTCGCCTCCTCCGCCGCCGCGGCTCCAGCAGCTTCGTCGCCGGTGACTCCTGTCTGGACGAGAGCTGCCTGACCGCCGGCGACTCGCTCAGCTCCAACCCACTCAGGCGGTGGTGGCTCTTTCTTGGAAGAGCTGTTGGCCGAGGCGCGGACTGAGGGCGACGCTCGGAGCCCGCTGATGTGTCGTGATGCTCAGATGCTGCCGGGCGACGGGGGAGCCCGGGGCCGCGCCTCGGCCCAACCGCCCAAGGGGCGTGTCAGACCCCCTCTCTAACCTGAACCTTGGAGGTGGTGAGGGTGACGACGACTGAGATCGTTCTGCTTGTGCTTCTCACGGCTGCGGGTGTGGCGCTGATCGTCTCGATGCGGCGCCGGCCGGAGGATCCCGCGGCGCTGGTTCGCTCGGAGGTGTCGCGCATGGCCGAAGGGCTGGCCAGGCAGGCTGCAGACGAGCGCGAGCTGCGCGGTGACATGGGCCGGGTGCGCGAGCTTGTGGAGGGACTCCGGTCTTCAGCCGAGGCACGAGTCCGCGCGGAGGAGCCTGTTTGGGACGCGGTCAGGCGGATCGAGTCGGTGCTTGCCGGCCGGGGTGCTCGGGGACGAGCCGGAGAGAACCTGCTCGAAGAGGCCCTGTCTCAGCTCCCGCCCGGCATGCTTGTACGCGACTTCTCGGTGGGCGGCCGGCGCGTCGAGTTCGCCTTGGTTCTTCCCGACGGCCGCCGGCTGCCGATCGACTCGAAGTGGACCGCGGTCCGGGAGCTGGAGGAGCTGCGTGGCGAGACCGACGAGGATCGCGGGCGCGTCCTCTGCCGGCGGATCGAGGACGAGGTCGCCAGGCGAGCTCGAGAGGTTGAGGCCTACCTCGACGCATCGGTGACCACCCCGTTTGCGGTTGCGGCGGTTCCTGATGCGGCCTTCGCGGTGTGCCGGAAGGCCCACGTAGATGCGTTCGGCAGGGGAGTGATCCTCGTTCCCTACTCGAGCGCCCTTCCGGTACTGCTCGCCCTCTACGCTCTGGCCGCGCGGTATGGATCGGGAGACGAGGTCCAGGGCTGCCTCGCGGAGCTCGAGGGAATCGTGGGCGCCATGGAGCAGACGCTCGAGAACAAGGTGGCTCGCGCCTCGACCATGTTGATCAACGCGGCCGACGAGTGGCGGACCCACGTCGGAAAGGCGAGGGGCGCGCTTGCTCGCGGCCGAGGGGTGTCGGCGGAAGGGAGCCTGGAGGACCTGGAGACGGCAAGCCTGAGCTCGGGCTTTGATGAAGTTCTCATTGACCGGTAGTCTTCGCGTAGTAGCAACCGCGACCTTCCCTGGATTGGAGACAGCTTGGCCGACCAGGATCCCCCCTTCGGGCCTCTCGAGCGCTTGGACCCGTCCGAACCGGACGAGGTCCAGGATCTGGGACGACTCGAACCGATCGACCCGGAAGCAGAGGAAATGGCGCCCGTGGCCACTCCTGTCCCCGCGCCAGCCGGCACTCCTTCTCGTTCGGGTGATGGCCTTGCCCTGACAGTGGCCCTCGCGGTCCTCCTGTCCCTGTCATCGATCGCGGCTATCGGGGGGTTGGTGGCGATATCGGCCCAGACCATCGCGCCGCCGTCCGGTACGGCGATCACCGAGCCGATCGAGTCCGCCGCCTCAGGCACGACGATCCAGGTTGTGCCGGCGGTGGAGGAGCCCCGGGAGACCAACGCGGCTTCGGGTGGCGATTCCGCGGGCGCGCCGGCGCCGGTCTCGACGACGCCCCAGCCGGCTGTCGCGCCACCTCCTGCTCCGAGCGGGGCAGACGAGGGCAAGGGGGAAGAGGGGAACGGGGGTGGAGGAGGCGGACCCCGTCACTCGTGGACGGTCGAAGGAGCCTGGTGCGACGCGGCCATAGGCTCGGCGTGCGATGTGGCGGTCGGTGGCCACCAGCCAAAGGCCGATTCGGGCAGCACCAGCGTTGATGCGACAGGCTTCATCCCGGACGACGGCGACGACCTCGACGAAGAGGGCGAGGATCCCTATCAGCCGCCGGGGCACTCGAAGCACTCCAAGCATTAGAAGCACGAGGAGTCCCGGGACGACTCCGAGATCGACGACTGCAGCTGTCTAGGCGCTGCCGGCTTTGAGCGTGGGCCGGATCCGTTTAAGCAGCTCCATGCTGTCCGAGCCGATCGCCGACGCCAGGATCTCCATGTCGCCGGCACGCAATGTGATCACGTCGGACCCGACATCACCACGGAGAGCGCGTACCTGGCCGACGAACTCCGTGAGGATCCTGCCGTCCTCGCCCTCGAGCCCAGGCAGCCTGTTCAGATCGATCACCACTTCAACCTGGCTCTCAGATCCTCTCAAGGAGAGCGCATCGGCCAGAACTCGATCCGGCGGGATCCCGTACAGCGCTGAGAGCTCGCACAGGAGCGGTACTGAGATCGTCCTGGTTCCACGCTCGTAGCTGCCCACGGATGAGGGCTTGAACCTGCCGTTCGAGATCCGCCTCACGTCGTGCAGGGTCATGCCGCGGCTTCGCCGTGCACGACGCAATGCCTCTCCGATTGCCTCGGAGATCCCTTTCACGCGGGCCCCCTTATGTACCCCCTGCGGGCTTCGGGGATAGTAGTAGGCGGAGCGGCACGATGCCAGGTAGCTCGCGTACATGCAGGTAGGGGAGGTTCCGCTACCCTGGCCGGGATGGAGTTCGAGCGGGCTTTGGCCGTGTTCACCCACCCCGACGACGCTGAGTTCCTTTGCGGCGGGACCATCGCCAAATGGGTTTCCGAGGGAACCGAGGTCCAGTACGTATGCGCGACGGATGGGTCGGCGGGCTGGAACGGCCCCGACCTGGGCC
>JBOGVX010000234.1:0-5495 GCA_050693165.1 Actinomycetota bacterium
CGTGAGGAGCTCGACAACCTGATCTTCGTCGTCAACTGCAACCTTCAGCGGCTCGACGGACCGGTTCGTGGGAACGGCAAGATCATCCAGGAGCTCGAGTCGCTGTTGCGAGGCGCCGGTTGGCACGCGATCAAGGTGATCTGGGGCCGGGTGTGGGATCACCTGCTGGCAAACGACGTGGATGGGGCTCTCGCCGCTGAACGCGATCTATCAGGCCCGGTTCAACAAGTACCTGCACAACCGCGGGATCAAGGACACGTCAGAGCAGCGCGTGTGGTGCTTCGTCGGCGACGGCGAGATGGACGAGCCAGAGTCGATGGCCGGCCTCGCCATCGCCGCGCGCGAGGAGCTCGACAACCTGATCTTCGTCGTCAACTGCAACCTGCAGCGCCTGGACGGTCCCGTTCGCGGCAACGGCAAGATCATCCAGGAGCTCGAGTCGCTGTTCCGCGGCGCCGGCTGGCACGCGATCAAGGTGATCTGGGGACGCGAGTGGGACGAACTCCTGTCGCGCGACACCGACGGCGCGCTCGTCAACGTCATGAACTCGACGCTCGACGGGGAGTTCCAGAAGTACACGGTCGAGTCCGGCTCGTACATCCGCGAGCACTTCTTCGGCAAGGACCCCCGCGCGCAGGAGCTGGTCGCGCACTTGTCCGACGACGAGATCTGGCGTCTCCGCCGCGGCGGCCACGACTACCGCAAGCTCTACGCGGCGTACGCGCGCGCGGTCGAGATGAAGGGCGCGCCGACCGTGATCCTCGCCAAGACCGTGAAGGGCTGGGGACTAGAGTCGATGGCGGGCCGTAACGTCACCCACCAACAGAAGAAACTGTCCGAGGAGCAGCTCGAGAAGTTCCGCGACTCGCTCGAGCTGCCGATCCCCGACGACGAGATCCACGAGGGCGACGCGCCCTACTACCACCCGGGCGACGACTCCGACGAGGTTCGTTACCTGAAGGAGCGCCGGAAGACGCTCGGCGGGTTCCTGCCCGAGCGGCGAGTCACGCCCGTCGAGATCTCGCTGCCGAAAAAGGACCTGTACGACGAGTTCTCCAAGGGATCTGGTGAGCAGAAGATCGCGACGACCATGGCGTTCGTCCGCCTGCTGAGGAAGCTCCTCCGCGACAGGGACGTCGGAAAGCGGGTCGTCCCGATCATTCCCGACGAGGCGCGCACGTTCGGCATGGAGTCGCTGTTCCCGGAGTTCCGGATCTACGCGCCGCACGGCCAGCTGTACGAGCCCGTGGACGCGAAGCATCTCCTCGCCTACAAGGAGGCGAAGGATGGGCAGATCCTGGAGGAGGGGATCACCGAGGCGGGCTCGATGGCCTCGTTCACCTCGGCCGGTACCTCTTACGCGACGCACGGCGAACCGATGGTGCCGTTCTTCTCGTTCTACTCGATGTTTGGGTTCCAGCGGATCGGCGACATGGTGTGGTCCGCCGCGGACCAGCGCGCGCGGGGGTTCCTGCTCGGCGCGACCTACGGCCGCACCACGCTGAACGGCGAGGGCCTTCAGCACGAGGATGGCCACTCGCTTCTGCTCGCGACGACGAACGCGGCAGTGCTCTCGTACGACCCGTCCTGGGCATTCGAGGTAGCGGTGATCGTGCGTGAAGGGCTGCGGCGGATGTACGACGAGAACGAGGACCTCATCTACTACCTCACGGTCTACAACGAGCCGTACGTTCAGCCCGCGATGCCGAAGGGCGTGGAGGAAGGGATCCTCAAGGGCCTGTACAGGTTCAAGCCGGCGGCCAAGAAGAAGGCGAAGCATCGAGCCCAGATCCTCGGCTCGGGGCCGATGATCCAGATCGCCCTGAAGGCCCAGGAGCTGCTCGGCGAGTTCCACGACGTGGCCGCCGACGTCTGGAGCGCCACGTCGTACCAGCAGCTCCGCTTCGACGCCCTCGAGTCCGAGCGCTGGAACCGCCTGCATCCAGAGGAGGCGGCGCGCACGCCGTTCGTCGTGAAGCAGCTGGAGGGCGCGGCCGGCCCGGTAATCGCGGTCAGCGACTCGATCAAGGCGGTTCCGGACCAGATCTCCCGCTGGGTGCCTCAGCCGTTCCTGCCGCTCGGGACCGATGGCTTCGGCCGCTCGGATACTCGCCCGGCGCTGCGGAGGTTCTTCGAGGTCGACGCCGAGCACACCGTGGTCGCGACGCTCTCGTCGCTCGCCCAGGCCGGCGAGATCAAGCCCGAGGCGGTCTCCGAGGCGATCTCGAAGTACGACCTCGACACCGAAGCGCCCTCGCCGCCCTCCCTTCCTTAGGCCGCGCTCCTCCTCTATGAAGAAGGAACCTGCGTCATAAAGAAGGCGCGAGCTAGTCAGCTATGGCGACGTAGACGTTTAGGGCGACGGCGATCCAGCCGAGAACCATCCCCGCGATAGCGAGGGGCATGCCGCCTTTCACTCGGGCCTGGCCGCGGGCGTAACCGCCCAGAGCGATGGCGACGAACCCGAGGACCGCTCCGATGATGACCGAGACGAAAATGCCGATGACGACTGCCACGACGCCCACGACTACCGCGCCTATAGCCGCAGGGTTGGTTGTCGAGGGGCTGGTGGATGCGGGTACCGGTCCGGGACCAAGATCACTCACGTCGAACGATGATTACACCGGCTCGAGGGCCGGTCAATAGCGAAGGCCTAGGCGGGGAGGGAGTAGCCGCCGTCGACGACCAGCGTGTGACCGCGCACCATCCACGAGTCCTCGGAGAGCAGCCAGCGCACCGCCTTGGCCACGTCCTCGGGGGTGACCATCCGGCCGGCGGGAGTGTCTTCCTTGGCGGAGCGCAGCATCTCGTCGCGCATCGGGAAGTGCTCGAGAGCACCTGTATCGACGACTCCAGCTGACACGGCGTTCACGCGGATGCCGGCCGGTGCCAGCTCGACGCCGAGGTAGCGCACCAGCGCCTCGAGCGCCGCCTTGGAGGCGCCCACCGCCGCGTAGCCGGGCAGAACCCGCTCAGAGCCGAGGCTGCTGATCGCGACGATCCCGGCCCCCTCAGAGAGATGCGGGCGTGCCGCCTTCGCCAACTCGAGCAGCGACCTGGCGTTGATGCCCATCGTCCAGTCGAAGTGCTTGGGCTCGAGCTCCGTGGCCGGCTTGATCACGCCGCTGGCGGCGTTGGAGATGATCGCGTCGATCCCGCCGAGCTGGGAGACGGTCTCATCGACGATCTTCGTCGCGGTGCCGGCCTCGCCGAGGTGCGCACGGAGGATCGCGGCCTTGCGACCTAGCTTGCTGACAGCCTCCGCAGTCTCCTCGGCGGCTTCCTTGTCGCGGAAGAACGTGAACGCGATGTCGTAGCCCTGTCCCGCCAGGTCCGCGCAGATCGCACGACCTATGTCGCCGGAGCCGCCGGTGACGAGCGCGACCGGGCTCATGCCCTGCGGATCGCCAGCACGGCGTTCTGTCCGCCGAAGCCGAACGAGTTCGACAGCGCCAGGTCCACCTGCTGGGAGCGCGCGCTGTTGGCGATGTGGTCGAGGTCGCACTCGGGGGCTGGGTCGTCGAGGTTGATCGTCGGCGGCAGCGTGCCCTCGTGGATCGCGAGAACCGCTGCGGCGGCTTCGACCGCGCCCGCTGCGCCCAGCAGGTGGCCCGTCATCGACTTGGTCGAGGACACGGCGACCTGGTGCTCGCCGAAGACCTTGCGGATCGCCTTCGCCTCGGCCGCGTCGTTGAGTGGAGTCGAGGTTCCGTGCGCGTTCACGTAGCCGACGGCCTCGGCCGCCTCTCCTGCCTCCGACAATGCGGCGTGCATCGCCGCGATCGCGCCGAGCCCCTCGGGCTCGGGCTGTGTGACGTGGAACGCGTCGGCGGTCGCCCCGTATCCCGCGATCTCCGCATAGATGGTCGCGCCGCGAGCCTTCGCGCGCTCCTCTTCCTCGAGCACGAGGACGCACGCGCCCTCGGAGAGGACGAAGCCGTCTCGTGCGCTGTCGAACGGCCGGCTTGCGTGCTCGGCGTCCGGGTTGCGCGACAGCGCTCCCATGCGAGCGAACGCGGCGATCGATACCGGAGTGACCGAGGCGTCGGAGCCACCGGCGAACGCGACATCGGCCCGATCCTCACGGATCGTCCTGAACGCCTCGCCGATCGCGTGGGTCGAGGCCGCGCATGCGGTGACAACGCCCATATTCGGACCGGTTAGGCCGAGCGCCATCGCCACGTGGCCCGCGGCCGCATTCGGCATCATCGCGGGAACCATGAACGGGCTCACGCGGTCGGGCCCTTTCTCTACGAGGTTGCGGACCTGCTCCTCGATCGTGGCCATCCCGCCGATGCCCGTGCCCATCACGACCGCGGTGCGCTCCGGAGTGAGCTCCGGGCTGCCGCTGTCGCGGTGAGCCAGCTGAGCCGCGCCGAGGACCAGGTGCACGAAGCGGTCCGTGCGGCGGACCTCCTTGGGCTCCATGAACTCGCCGGGATCGAAGTCGCCGACCTCGCCCGCGATGCGGACGGGGAAGCCCTCCGTGTCGAACCGCGTGATCGCCCCGATACCCGAGCGACCACCGGACAGCGACGACCAGAAGGCCTCCCGCCCGACGCCCACGGGGGTGGCCGGACCGATCCCGGTTACGACGACCTTCCTCACGCAGGTACGCCCAGCTTGCCGGCAGCGAGGGCGACTGCCTGGCCAACGGTCTTGACCTCGGCGACCTCATCGTCGGCGATCCGGATGCCGAGAGCCTCCTCGAGGGCCATGGTCGCCTCGACCATGTCCAGCGAGTCGGCGTCGAGGTCCTCGCTGAAACGGCTCTCGACCGTCACCTGCGACTCCTCGAATGCGAACTGCTCGGCCAGAACCTTGCGTACCGTCGTCTCGATCTCTGCTCTATCCATCTCTTCCTCCTCCTTGTCTCAGGCGGTAAGTCCGCCGTCCACGGGTATCAATGCGCCGTTCACGTACGAGGCCTCCTCCGAGGCCAGGAATCCAACGACGGACCCGACCTCGCTTGGGGTGCCCGGGCGACCGGCCGCGACCTGGGCGATGAGCTGCTCCCGCCACTCCTCGGCAAGCTTGTCGGTCATGTCGGTCTCGATCACGCCTGGCGCGACCGCGTTGACCGTGATGTTGCGGCCGCCGATCTCGCGAGCCATCGAGCGAGTCATCCCGACGAGCCCGGCCTTCGACGCCGCGTAGGCGCTCTGGCCGGGATTGCCCCGCAGGGCCCCCACGACAGACGTGATGTTGATGATCCGGCCCCACCGAGCCTTCAGCATCGGCCGCATCGCACGGCGAGCGCAGCGGAACGCACCGGTCAGGTTCGAGTCGAGCGTCCGCTGCCAGTCCTCGGTGGAGTAGCGCACCGCGAGCCCGTCGATCGACATGCCCGCAGCGTTGACGAGCACCGCGACCGGGCCGAGTGAGCGCTCGATGCGCTCGAACGCCTCGTCGACCTCCTGGTCGGAGGTCACGTCGAGTCGGACCGCCTCAGCCTTGCCGCCTGCGGCCTCTATACCGGCGGCGGCCTCCTTGGC
>JBOGVX010000235.1:0-16207 GCA_050693165.1 Actinomycetota bacterium
GTCCAGGGCCGATTCGAGGATTGCTCCCTTGACCGCATCGGCTCTCGCTCGTTCCGCGGCGACCGCATCGAGGCGCGACATCGCCAGCGCGCGCAACAGCGCGAGTGTGAGGGAGAGAACCCTCCCCATCCCCCGAAGAAGGTCCATCTCCTCGTGGCTGAAGCCCCCGGCTCCTGAACGGGCCACGATGAGCTGAATTGGGGGATCTTCCTCGATCGAGAGGATGACCGTGGGGCAGGGCCCGGTACCGGGGACGACCAGCTTGTCGCGCCTGCGTAACACCCCGAGGATGTCCTCCTCCGGCAGACTGTCTTCTGGGAAACCCACAGAAGCCACCACCGAGCCGTCCGTCACCAGGATCGCGACCTCCGCCTCGAGGGCTTCGGCAACCCTTTCGATGGCGCCTCGCTCCGCGGCATCCTCGTTCGTGAACGACGACACCGTCGCCAGGAACTCGGTCAGCTGCTGGGTCGACCAGCTAGCCTCGGCGCTCGACACCCTGCTAGCTCACCGCCAGGACCACGAGCGTCTGGTTATGGAAGCCGCTGAGCCCGTGGAGCCGCGCGATCTCGCCGTAGGTGTAGAACCCGGCCACCGGGACACCGGCTCCGTGTTGGGAGACCCGGTCGATCTCGGTCTTGATGCCCTGGTCTCCCAGGACGCCGCGCCGAGCGATGCAGTCGAAGGCGAGCATCCCGAGGGGAGGTCTCCCCTCGAGGGCCGACAGAGCATCGTTGCAGGCGCGATCCGTGGCCTGCAGCACGGACTCTTCGTCGCCTTCCATGATCCACGCTCGTGCTCCCTGCGGAACCTCGGCGATGCACCCCAGCGACCGATCCTCGAAGTTCGCTTCCCCTATGAACCGAACATGCTCCTCCCCGCTTCGACGGCTCAGCCCAAGCGGATGAGTGAGAGCGAAGCGTGTGAAAGCCTCGGGGTCGTTGCGAGCCTCGTCCGGCGCGTCCAGATGCTCCAGATACACGTCGAGTGCGGGGCGATCGTCGATCGTATACACGCGGTTGTTGGAGCTCTTCGTCACGAGCATGGGGTCGCCCACCTTCCGCCATCCGTGTCGCACCCCGATCCCGAAGGGGGCGTCGGACGTGATCCTTGCAGCGACCACCGCATCGCGAAGCACTCGCTCGTTGTGAAGCTGCGACGTCGACATCATCTTCAGGTCATCGCCGGCACAACCGCCCACGAGTGGCACTTCGGCCCCGAGCACCGCGTAGGCCCCTCTCAGGATCTCCTGCTGATCGCCGGCGAGGCCGTCCGTGAGCATCAGCAGAACGCTGTGAGGTCGATCCTCGAGGGCCGTGGCAGAGGTGGCTACCTCGGCGCCCGCCTCACGGAGGCGATTGGATGCGTTCCCTGCCGCAGCGGTCGTGACCGAGAATCCTGGACCCCCGAATGCAGTGACGACCACGCTGGAGTCGCTGGGACCCCCGGTGGCGATCTCTCCGGCGGTGGAGCATCCGATGAGCGGAACTCCTCCGGATGCGTCGTTGACACCAGCGAGGAGTTTCTCGAGATCGTAGGAATCCGAGCAGAACACCACGAGCAACCGAGCGTCTTCTCCCGTGATGGCCTGGGTGGCAGCCGCGCCTCCCGCCGCCCTTGGGTCAACATCATTCGATCGACCTACGCCAAGCCATCTCAGGTCGGTGGTGCGGTCCTTTTGTTTGGTTCCGCTTTCCATGCTTACCGCGCCCCCTTGGTTAGTTACGTAACCGGCTTCTGGTTCCTCAGGGCTTCGATCAGATCGTCGGAGGGCCCTCCTTTGAGCACGAAGGCGTCGGCGCCCGCCTGGCGCATCTCGGACTCTCCGTAGAGCTCCCCCGACCATGCGACGACCCGTACGTCTGGGAATCGCGTCTTGATTCTCCGGGTGCACGCCGTGCCTTCGACGTGAGGAAGGTTGACGTCGACCAAGACAACATCCGGGTGTGATGCGTCGACGATCTGAAGCGCCTCGGCTCCATCGGCTGCTTCACCGACGACCTCGATCTCGGTGCTGCGCTCGAGCATCCGTCGCAACGTCTGGCGAAGCTCGTCATGGTCATCGACCAGAACCAAGCGCACGGGCTCATCACCTCCTGCCGTCAGATCGGCGGCGCGAACGGCTTCATGACCCATATCGACCCGATGAGGGCTCTGGCTGAAGGGGTCTGGAGGATCTTCCTCAGAAAGAGCACGGCAAGGCGAGGGCTATCCAGGGCTCCCCGTAAGAGGGCCAGGGACAAATGTCCCAGGTTAAGGGTGACGTATTCCCCTGTTCCGGCCGTCCCCAGGCACCGACCAATAGTGAGAGCGGACGCACACCGCGTGCGCGACGGAAGGAGTGAGGTGAAATGAGCTACCGGACAGGCGCCGTTGGAGTGGCGGCCGGGCTCGTGCTGGTCCTGGCAACTGCATGTGGGAGTAGCTCTGGGGGGGCCGGCAACACCTCCGCCCCCGAGCACCGGGATGCCGTGCTGCGGGTCGGCGAGCCGATCCCTCCCGCAGGCAAGGATGCCGTCCTCGACATCACCGGAGCCATCGGCGTTACCAACGCCGGCAAGACCTTGACCCTGGATCTCGAAACCCTCGAGACGATGCCGCAGCTGGAGGCCACGCTCTACGAGCCCTTCCTGGAGAAGGACGTGTTGTTTGCAGGTGTTCTGCTTTCCGATCTGTTCCGCTACGCCGGTGCCGAGAACGCCAGCGCCGTGGAGATGACGGCTCTCGACGACTACCACGTGACCTTTTCGATGGAGGAGCTGCAGGCCGATCGAACGCTTCTGGCGACACGAGAGCAGGGATCACCTATCCCGATCGCGGATGGCGGCCCCATCCGTATCGTGTTCCTCGACGACGAGACCCAGTTCGCTCCGATTACCGACAACTGGATCTGGAGCGTTCGCTCCATGGTTTTGACGGGCGGCCGGTGAGCCCGATCCCCCCCATTGATCCCCAGACGGGAACCGGGCCCGTCGAGGTCGGTCACCGTCGTCGCCCGATCCACGCGGTTCTGGGGACGTTCCTGGCGCTGCTGCTCGTCGCCGCGGAGGTGCTGATCTTCGTCTCCTACCGGCAGGCATCCACGACATCACTGGAGCTCCAGACCGCGACGGACACCACCACCACCCTGGCTAACCTCCAGCGGGAAGCGCTACTGCTTCAAGGTCTTGTGAACCAATTGGCGCGGCCGGAGGAGATCGAAGGCATCGCCCTGCGGCGGCAGCTTCTCGAGAGACAGCTGGGTGTGCTGGACTCGAACGTGGGTCCGGGCGACCTGGGGATGGACAGAACTGGGTTCCAGCAAGCACTGACTAGATTCGACGAGGGATTGGCCGGCTTGCAGCGTGGGTCGAGTTTCTCGAACGAAGAAGCCAACCGGGTGCTACTTACCCCTCTCAAGGATCTCGAGGTCTTGGCCAAGCGCATGTTCGACACCGAGGAGCAGGCTCTTTACGGCGCCATCCACAAGGACCTCAAGCAGGCGGAGCGCGGCCAGCTGCTGTTGGGCGGCCTGAGCAGCGTGGTTCTTCTCCTGGGCATCGCTTTGGCGTTCTTCCTCCGTCGGAGCGTTCGAGCGGACTTCGCTCGAGCTCACGCCGCGCTTATAACCGAGATGCGCGGACGGGAGATCCTGCAGAGGCAGCTTTCCCATCAGGCGTATCACGACTCGATGACGGGGCTGGCGAATCGCGCATTGTTCCTTCGCGAGATCGAGAGGTCCTTGGCAAGGGGCGAGCGTGCGGGAGGATCCACGGCCCTGATCTATCTCGACCTCGACAACTTCAAGTACGTGAACGACACGTTCGGCCACGATTGCGGCGATGAGCTCCTGCGGACAGTCGCTACGCGCCTCGAAGGATGCATCCGGAAGACCGACACTGCTGCCCGGCTGGGAGGTGACGAGTTCGCGATACTCCTGGAGAACGGTGGGGAGGCAGGCGACGTCGTCGCCGTCGTGAACAGGATCATGAAGGCGATGAAGCAGCCGTTCCAGCTGGGCGATCACGTCCACGCGATCTCCGCGAGCATCGGGGTGGTCCCGGCCGTCGACCCTCAGACGGGGGTGGACGAGGTTATCCGGAGCGCGGACATCGCCATGTACGACGCCAAGTCCGAGGGCAAGGGCATGTTCGTGATCTTCGACGAGAGCATGCGGATCAAGGCGGGACGGCGGGCGTCCCTGGAGCGCGAGCTGGAACAAGCGGTTCAGGAAGAGGAGTTGGTGTGCTTCTACCAGCCCATAGTGAACCTGAAGGAGCAGCGCATAGTGGGAATGGAGGCGCTGGTGCGCTGGCAGCATCCGTCCGGAGAGCTGCTGCCGCCCGCTCACTTCCTTCAGACGGCAGAGGAGACGGGTCTCATCAACCAGATCGGCGATCAGGTCCTGGCTCAGGCTGTCGGAAACATGGCGGAGTGGCACAGGCGGCTTCCTGAGGCCAGCGATGTCTTCATCAGCGTCAACGTCTCGAGCCAGCAGCTCCAGGACCTCAGCTTCTCCAAGCGAGTCGCGGCCACACTGCAGGAGGCGGGCCTTCCCCCGAGCGCGCTTGTCATCGAGATCACCGAGAGCACGATGATGGAGGAAACGGACCGTGCCGCACGCGTGCTGAACGAGCTCCGGGAGCTGGGCGTTCGCGTCGCGATCGATGACTTCGGCACCGGATACTCGTCGCTGAGCTACCTGCGACTCCTCCCGATCGACATCCTGAAGATCGATCGCTCGTTCATCTCCTCACTTCCGGAGGAGCATGCGATCGCCGCAACGATCGCGAGCCTTGCCGACACTCTGGGGATGGTCTCGATCGCCGAGGGGATCGAGCGGGACGATCAGATGCAGAGGTTGGAGACCATGGGATGCTCCCTCGGACAGGGGTTCCTCATTTCGAAGCCGGAGCCGGCGGAGCAAGCCTGGGCCCGCATCCAGGAGAGCTATCCGTCTGGAGCCCGTAACGTAAAGGAGCGCGCTCGTGTCCACTCGAGCTGAACCCGCTCCAGCGATAATCAAGGTAGGCCTCGTAGACGACGACGCCGGGATGCTGTTGGCGCTGACGGAGCTCATCGAGCAGGATCCGTCGCTTCGTCTGGTCGGCACGGCGTCGGACGCCGAGGAAGCTCAACAGCTTGCGGTGGCTGCCGAGCCGGACATCATGCTCATGGACGTGCGGATGCCGGGGGGCGGTCAGCACGCCACCGCCGAGATCCACCAGCGCCTCCCTGACGTCAAGATCCTCGCTCACTCGGTGGAACGCGATCGGACCATCGTGATGGAGATGCTCGGCGCAGGAGTCGTCGGCTACATATCCAAGGGATCGAGCGGTACGGATCTCCTTCGAGCCATACACGACACCGCCGCGGGGCGCGGTGTTGTGTCCCCGGAGATCTCCGCGGACCTGGTGGACGAGCTGGCTAACAGGGTTCGGCGCCAGCAGGCCGACGATCGCCGTCGGGAGGAGCAACGTGAGCTGATCCTTGGGGTGCTCGAGAAACCCGAAAGCCTGGCCATTGCTCATCAGCCGTTCGTGGACCTGGCCTCGGGAAACGTGGTTGGTTGGGAGGCCCTGGCGCGGTTCGACGGGCCTCCGCACAGGGCGCCGAGCGAGTGGTTCGAGGACGCCTGGCTCGTGGGCTTGGGGGCCGACCTCGAGATCTTGGCCATCGAACAAGCCCTGAAGACTCTTCCCAACCTCGAAGAGGGACAGCTCCTGGCGCTGAACGTCTCACCCGCCCTTGCCGCAGATCCTCGTCTCGCGCCCGTTCTGGGTACGGGATCGCTCGCCCACCTGGTCCTGGAGGTCACGGAGCACGCTCCCGTCGAGGACTACGGCGTCCTCTCCAAGGCCCTCCGGCCGCTCCGGCAACGAGGCCTCCGTCTCGCCGTGGACGACGCCGGCGTCGGATATGCGGGCCTCCGGCACATCCTCAAGCTGAGCCCCAACCTGATCAAACTCGACGCCGAGCTTACCCAAGCGATAGAGATCGATCGCCCCAGGATCGCCCTCGCCAGCGCGATGATCGCCTTCGCCTCGGAGATCGGCGCGGAGATCGTGGCCGAGGGGATAGAGACAGAGGGGGAGCTCCAAGCTCTTCAGGCGCTCGGCGTTGAGTGGGGCCAGGGGTACTACCTGGGTCGGCCGGCGCTGGTCTCATCTCGCGGTTAGGCGCATGGACAAGTTGTCACTCTCCGAGAAGCACGTTTCCACAGAGGAGTCGTCTCAGGAGGTGAACCAGACTGACGTCCCCGCCGGCGCTCAATCCGTTGCCAACGCAGATCGCTACCGCGCCGTCGCGGAGCTCACCACCGACTTCGCATACTCAGTGCGATTCCTGGACGACGGCGAGATGGAGATGGAGTGGTCGACGGGCGCCTACGAGGAGGTAACCGGGCTTCCGCTGGAAGAGGCCAATTCTTTCGGCCATCTCAACCTGATCCATCCGGAAGATCTCCCGCTCGTCAAGGACCGGCTCGGAAGGCTACTGGCCGGGGAGGAGGTCCATGCCAGCTACAGGATCGTGCGCCCGGACGGCGAGGTCCGCTGGCTCCGGAGTGTCGCGCGGCCGGAGATGGACATGGACGGCAAGGTGACCAGACTCTTGGGAGCCACAAGCGACGTCACAAAGGCGCGCGAGGCACACGAGAGGATGGAGCGGGCGGAAGCGGCGCTTCGCGAGAGCGAGGCGCGGTATCGCCAGCTGATCGAGCATGTCCCCGCAGTGGTCTACATCGCCGAGCCCGGGCCTGAAGGGGATTGGCAGTATGTGAGCCCCCAGATAGAGAAGCTGCTCGGGTTCTCGCAGAAGGAGTGGGTCGCCGATGCGAACCTGTGGGCTCGCCAGATCCATCCCGAGGACAGGGATCGGATCTTGCGTGCCGAGGAAGACGCGGCGCACCTGGCCACCATCGCCGGACACCAGGAGGACGTGCCCCCCCTGCGAACCGAGTACAGGATGCTCGCGCGGGACGGCAGCATCGTCTGGGTTCGAGACGACGCCTACTTCTTTCCTACGGGAAAGGGTGAACCCGGCCTGTTCCAGGGAGTGATGCTGGACATCACGGGTCGCAAGCGTGCGGAGGAAGCGTTGTCGAAGAGCGAGGAACAGTACCGGTCGCTCTTCCACGGGATCCCGATCGGTTTGTATCGCACGAGCCCCGACGGTCGGATCCTGGAGGCCAACCAGGCTCTCGCGGACATCTTCGGTTATCCCGACGTTGAGTCGCTCGAGGCCATCGCTCCCGAGGACCTCTACGTCGACACGAATGATCGGCAGCGCTGGAAGCAGCAGCTCGAAGAGGACGGGCAGGTCCTGGACTTCGAGATGCTGCACCGGCGAACCGATGGCGAGCTCATCTGGATACGTGACTCGGCGCGAGCCGTCAGGGATGGCGAAAATCGCGTCCTTCACTACGAGGGGAAGGTTGAGGACGTCACCGAGCGCAAACGAGCCGAAGATGCTTTGAAGGAGAGCGAGACACGCTTTCGCCTCATCGCTGAGAACGCGAAAGACATCATCTACAGGTACCGAGTTAAGCCGACGCCTGGGTATGAGTACGTGAGCCCGGCGATCACCTCGATCACCGGCTACACCCCTGAGGAGGTCTACGCCGACCCGGACTTCTTGATGAAGGCGGCCCATCCGGAGGATCTCCCTGAGGTCCTGGAACTCTTCGAGTCCGGGCGCGCCTTCACGGAGACCTACTCGACCAGGTGGCTGACTAAGGACGGTCGCACGATCTGGTGCGAGACTCGCAACGCTCCTATCCACGACGAGAGCGGAGAATTGTTTGCCTTCGTCGGCATCACTCGAGACGTCAGCGACCAGGTCGCTGCCAAAGGAGAGCTCGAGGACAGCTTGATCCGACTCCGGCGCAGCGACGAGCAGCGCCGCCATCTTCTCTCTCGTCTCGTGGCCGCTCAGGAAGAGGAGCGACGCCGGCTGGCGGGAGAGATCCACGACGATTCGGTGCAGGTCATGGCCGCGGTCGGGCTGCGCCTGGAGATACTGGAGCGGAAGCTTGGGGCTCACGAGGCCGTGCGCTCCGTTCTGCCGGAGCTCCGCCGCGACGTCCAGACAGGTGTCCAGCGGCTCCGCCAGCTGATCTTCGATCTCCGCCCCCTCGCCCTGGACCGGGATGGCCTTGTCGCGGCGCTACGATTGCACCTGGAGCGGCCTGCGAGCGACTCTGACCCGGACTACAAGCTCGTCGATCGGTTGCTTGAGGAGCCGCCAGATCACGTGAGGATGGTTCTGTATCGCATCGCTCAGGAAGCCATCGCGAACGCCCACAAGCACGCTCGAGCCGGACGCATAACACTCACCGTCGACAGTGTCGGCAACTCAGTGATCCTCCGTGTCGCCGACGACGGATGCGGCTTCGCCCCGGACCGGAGCGATTTCTCGGCGCCTGGTCACCTTGGGCTGTTGGCGATGCATGAGCAGGCTGAGATGGTGGGAGGCGAGCTTACTATCCAAAGCGCGCCAGATAGCGGGACGACCGTGGAAGCTCGGGTGCCTCTTTCGAACAGAGATGCACATGGGTGATGACCTCGGGAAGCTTAGCGTTGTCATCGCAGACGACGAGCCTGTGATCAGGAGTGCCCTGGCGGATCTGATCTCCAGCGACGCCGGGTTATTGCTGGTAGGGACTGCCAATGACGCCGACGGTGCCATCAGCCTGGCTCGCAAGCACCAACCGGACGTGGTCGTCCTGGACGTGAAGATGCCTGCTGGAGGTGGGGAGCGGGCTGCGCGCGAGATCCGCTCATCGTGCCCGGCCACTCGGATCATCGCCCTTTCCGCTCACGATGATCGTTCCAGCGTGCTGGAGATGCTGCGAGCCGGGGCGTCCGGTTACGTGGTGAAGGGCGCTTCGTCGGGGGACATCCTGGAGGCCCTTCGCCGCTCGATCCGCGGACAGGCCAGCCTTTCGGCCGAGGTTACCGGGGATGTCATCCACGAGCTGGTCGATCTGTTGAACCGCTCCGAGGAGATGAGCCGGGACCTCCGTGAGCTCGACAACACAAAGCGAGACCTGATCCAGCTCCTTTCACACGAGCTGATGACGCCAATCACGGTGGTTCAGGGGGCCACCGCAACGATGCGCTCTCTGGGCAATCGCATTGAGCCCGAGGATGCCGAGGCCCTGGCCGACAGCGTGGCGAGGGCCACGGATCGTCTGAGACGTCTGGTGGGGAACCTCAGCGTCACCGCGAAGCTGGACCGTGACGACGTCGAGGTTGAGACGCGGCCCATCCGGGCGGCGACGATTGTCGAGATGGCGTTGCGGGAGTTCCCCGGCCAGGAAGATCGTCTCCGTGCCGATATTCCTCCGAGCCTGGAGGTCTGGGCCGACTCAGACCTTGCCCCCAGAGCTCTGGTCCTGCTGATCGAGAACGCCCTCGATGCTTCAGCCGACGGATTGCCGATCGAGATAACGACGACGGAGGACCGCGGCGACGTCCGCTTCGACGTCTCCGACCGCGGCCATGGCGTTCCCGAGGAGATTCGAGATCAGATCTTCGGAGCGTTCGTACAGGCAGAAAGAGGGAACACACGCAGCCGGCAGGGCGTCGGGATCGGGTTATATCTGGCGGCGCGGATCCTGACAGCCCATCGAGGCCGGATGGAGACACATCCTCGGTCCGGTGGTGGCAGCACGTTCAGCGTCTTCCTTCCTGCCGCTACCTCATCAGACGCAGCCAACTAGGGCATCGCACGCTCGACAACCTCGAACCCTTCGGAACGCTAGGATGGCCTGAGAGTGAGTGTCAGGGTCTTCATCCTCGACGACCATGAACTCATCCGCCGGGCGCTGGGGGATCTGCTCGACTTGGAGACCGACCTCGAGCTGTGCGGTGAGGCAGCGACGGTCCGAGAGGGCCTCGCTCTCATGAGTGCGGATCCTCCCGACGTGGCGATCGTGGACCTGCGTTTGCCCGACGGTGACGGGATCGATGTTTGCCGGGAGCTGCGTTCGCTTAACCCCGACACGAGGTGCCTGGTTCTGACATCCTCCACCGACGACGACGCCGTGATGAGCGCGCTCCTGGCGGGAGCTTCGGGTTTCCTGCTGAAGGATGCCAGAGGTCCCCAGATCCTCGATGCCATCAGACAGGTGGCCGCCGGGCGGTCGTTGCTCGATGCATCCGTTACCGGGCGTGTTCTCGATGGCCTTCGCGGTGGTGAACCCGCTCGGTCCTCCCTCACCAAGCAGGAGGAGAGGATGCTGGACCTGCTGGCTGAGGGTCTCACGAATCGCGAGATGGCCGAGCGCATGCATCTCGCCGAGAAGACCGTGCGGAACTACATGTCCAACCTTCTGGCCAAGCTGGGAGCCAAGCATCGCACTCAGGCCGCTCTCTTCGCCGTTCGGAGGCGCCGGCGTTCCCAGTGACTTTCAATGGTCCTGTTCGGCACGTCGGCTGAACGACCTATACCGGCGCACGCCCTGGGAGGTTAGTCTCGAATTGCTGGATCAATCATGAAAGGCCCGAAGCGATGACCTTCCCCGCAGTTCCGAAGCTGCCTCACGAGGATGGCAGCCCGTCAGCTTCTCAGTCAGGTCGCGCTCGCATAGTTAGTGTTGCGAGGTCGTTCCCGGCAACCATCATGCTGCTGATCCTGCTGCTTGCGACGTGCTGGGGCGCGACCTGGGTCCTGGGGGGAGCCGGCAGGGTCGCTCCGCACTGGTTCTACGTGCCCATCCTTGTCGCGGCCTCCCGCCTCGGTCGTGTGGGCGCCTTCACCTGCGCGATCCTCTCCGGCATCCTGGCCGGCCCGTTGATGCCCCAGGACGTCGGTGCGGGGATACCCCAAGCCACCAGCGATTGGTCGAGCCGGGCGATCTTCTTCGTGGTCATCGGGTTCCTCATGTCAGTCGTCGTGGCCAGACACAAGGCCGCCGAGCGAGCACGTGGGGAGCGAGAGGCAGAGCTCGAGACCCTGCGGGCCATCGATCTGTCGGTGCTTGGAGTGGCCTCGTTCGAGGAGTCCATGGCCATAGCCCGGCCGGCGCTGGACAAGCTGGTCTGGGCCGACCGCCTCGGGATCGTTCTACGCAACTCGGAGCCGGGGAAGGTCCAGCGCTTCTGGGTGGATACGCGGGGGGATCAGCACCAGTCCGAGATGCCCGAGCCGCGTGGGGGACCACTCGCCCGCGCCCTGCGGCAGCCCGAACCGTTCTCGGACCTCGTTCACCCTGAGCGATCGGAGTGGGAGAGAGAGCTGGCGGACGAGGGACTCAGATCCTTCCTACTCGTACCATTCGCTGCAGAGGGCGATGTTCTGGGTGCGCTCGGCATCTCATCCCGACGAGAGGGGCAGTTTCCCGAGTCCGAGATCGCGACCGCCAGCCGCATCGGCACGCAGCTGACAGTGGCTCTGCGTGCCGGAGCCATGCGGAAGGAGATAGAGCGGCGAGTCGCGGAGCTGGACGCTATAGGAAGGGTCAGCGAAGCGGCGGGGGCATCGCTGGAGATTGGCAAGGTTCTCGACGAAGCGATCGAGAGCTCACTCGAGGTGACGGGGTTCCAGTTGGGCTGGGTGAGCCTTCGAGATGGGGCGTCCCCGGCGTTCGTACTGGCGTCCCAGCGAAACCTTCCGGAAGCTGTGCGAGCATCGGTATCCCGCTTCGAGCTCGATGGCTCCCTCCTCGGAAAGGTTGTGGAGGAGGGTGGGCCCCGCTTTCTGAGGGACGTCGCTTTCGAGACTGACCAAAGCGATCGAGACCAGACGATCGGGACGCCCACGGTGTCGGTGATAGCCGTTCCACTTTGGTGGGAGGAGCAGGTGATCGGTCTCATTGTCCTGGGCACTCTTGACAGCAGGATTCCCAGCGCGGAAGACTTCCGGCTGGTGGTGTCGCTCGCTCGCCCGATCGCGGCAGCGCTTGGTAACGCCGGGCTGCACCTGGTGACCCGACAGCTCGAGGAACAGCGGAGCCGCTTGCTAACTCAGTTGGTGAACGCGCAAGAGGAAGAGCGCAAACGTGTGGCGGTCGATCTCCATGACGACGCGGTCCAGGTGATGGCAGCGGTGGCCATGCGCCTCGACCTGATCCGGGAGCTCACAGGTGATCCCTCGCAGTCAGAGGCCATCGAGAAGGCAAGTCTCTCAGCGAGAGAGGCGGTCACCCGTCTACGTCACATGCTGTTCGAGCTCCATCCTCCGTCGTTGGAGCGAGAGGGACTGGAAGCCACGATCCGGCTCAGCCTCCGAGACATCGAGGAGGATGCCGGAGTCCGGGCCGTCATGGAGGGAGGCCTGGAAGGCGAACCGGATCCTGATATACGTGTCGTGCTGTACCGGATCGCGCGGGAGGCGCTCACCAACGTCCGCAAACACGCACAGGCGACGCATGTCGTCGTTCGCCTCGATGAGCGAGATGAGGGTTACCACGTCGAAGTTTCCGACAACGGTCAGGGATTCGATCCTGAGCCGCTTGTGCACGAGCCCGGCCATCTCGGGCTGATGGCCATGCGGGAACGCGCCGAGGTCGCAGGAGGATGGTGCAGTGTGAGGAGCAGCCCGGGAGCCGGAACCAGTGTTGAGGCCTGGTTACCGGGCGAGGGCGCAGGAGCAGGAGCACAAGCACAAGACTCCCCGCTCACCAGCTTGGATCAAAAGGGCTCCGGCCGCAGAGAGCATTCCGGCAACGATCTCGTCGAGCTCGGGTCCGATCCTTCGCGGTAGCCCGGCCGGATCAGTTGAGCTCTACAGGGCGGGGACGATCTTGAAAACGGTGCCGCCCAGCGAGATCGCGTAGAGCTCGCCGTCGTGGTCCTCGCCGAATGACGTGATCGAGGGAACGTCGAGGGCGAACTCGCCGGACTCGGTCACCTGGCCGTTCGTCTGTCTCAGCCAACGGAGGCGACCGTCGCACCAGTCGGAGAAGAGGTAGTAGCCCTGTAGCGCGGTCGTAGTGCCTCGATAAACGTAGCCACCCGTGATGGAGCAAGCCCCTGCCTGGTGCTGGTACACGTGGATGGGTTTGTGGTGGTTGGCGGGCTCCTGCGTGCCGGCGGGGCGTCCCGCGTAGGCCACGAGTCCCTCCATGTGGTTCCAGCCATAGTTCTCGCCGCCGAGTGAGCTTGCGGGGGTGAAGTTCACTTCCTCCCAGATGCCCTGCCCGACGTCGCCGATCCACAGGTCACCGGTCGTCTTGTCGAACGAGAACTTCCACGGATTGCGGAGCCCGTAAGCCCAGATCTCGGGGAGGGCGCCCTCTGGGATGACCTTGTCGGGGTTGCTCGGGTCGGGCGCGAACGGGTTGCTGGGCGGCGCGGTGAACGGCTCGGTACCCGATGGCCGAGGGTCGATGCGCAACATCTTCCCGAGCCGCCGGCCCAGGTTCTGCGCGTTGTAGTTGGGGTCGCCGGCGCTGCCGCCGTCGCCGAGGCAGATGTACAGATATCCGTCGGGCCCGAAGATCAGAGTCCCGCAATTGTGGTTGGCGAAAGGCTGGTCGACCGTGAGGACCTCGCGCCGAGACCCCGTGAGCACGGCGTTGTTCGCCCAACCGTACTCGTAGATGTGGGTGTCGCCCGCCGTGTCGGTGAGGTTGATGTAGATGAAGTCGCCATCGGGCGAGAAGGCCAGGCCGAGAAGCCCCTGCTCGAGGCCGGTCGACACCTCGGCCGACACGTCCAGGACGGGTACCGGGTCGAGCACAAGGCCGCCGGTGACGCGGCGGATCGTGCCGGACTTCTCGACGATATACAGGTCGTCCGTGTCGGGGTGCTGAGCCATCCCCACGGGCGTCTGGAAGGCACCGGGGATAGGGACCAGAACGATCTGCGGAGGGGCCAGCTGCGTTGCGGACCGGGCGGTCGCGGACCCGAGCGTGCCTGCCAAGAGCACGATTCCGAGCACCAGGGCGAGGCGCTGCATGGGAACTACTTCTCCACGCGGGCTCGGAAATCCTGCCTGATCAGGCCTCGCAGCTCTTGAGATTATTCTTTCCCGAGCCACCCTGGCATTCGTCGAAGTCCGTGCCGCCGACGAGATTGTCGTCACCCGCGCCACCCTGGAGCTCGTCCTCCGCCTTGCCTCCGCGCAGATCGTCCTCGCCGCCACCGCCGACGAGCGTATCCAGGGCTTTCCCCGCGCGGACGACGTCGTCCCCGGCCTGCCCACCGATCACGTCCCACCCGGCTCCGGCATTCACCTTGTCGTTGCCGGCTCCGGAAACGATCAGATCGTCACCACCTCCAGCTCGGATCTGATCGTCGCCCCCGAGAGAGCAGATCAGGTCGTCCTCAGCGGTCCCAACAAGGACGTCATCGCCCTGCGTTCCGACTATGACGTTCTCCTGGGAAGCGATGGACTTGAGCTTGGATGGGGGGACGCACGTCGCTGCCGGCCCAGTATCGGGGGTTGGCGAGGGCTCGGGGCTGGCCGACGGCGGGCACGAAGGGCTCGCGGAGGGAGAGGGAGAGGGCGAACCGGGTGTGAGGGGCGGAATGATCGGGGTCTGGCTGGGAGAAGGAGAAGGGGAAGGGGAATCGGAGGGGCAGGGGAATGTCGGAACACCCTGGCCCAAGGCGATCAGGACGGAGCCGAGCAAGAAGACGCTCAGGATCATGACGAGAACGAGCGAGATCCGAGCTGACTTGCCGAGCGCGCTCATGTCCGAGTCGGGCATGGATACTCGTGTACCCACCCTGGCGCGGTTCACACACCCGATCCGGAGAAATGTGAGATTTTCCGGATTGTCAGTCTTTGACGGATGGCCCAGCCTGTCGGATCGACCTCCAGGGCGGCCTCAGAACGAGGATGCCCAGCCCGAGCAACGCCAAGTTGCGGCCCCAGAGAAGGATCAGCGGGAGCGGCTCGGCGAAGGTCAGCTCCGTGTAGAGGAACGGGAAGATCGCCATCGTCGCCAGGGTGATCCCCAGGAGGAGGAAAGGGATCGGCCGTCCGGCCTGTCCCGCGTACACGGCCACCCCCAAGGGGATTATCCACAGCATGAATTGAGGTGAGAGCACCGGGCTGGCCACCATGGCCAGGCACAGGGTCCCGAGCATGGTCGCTGCCAGGTTCCTGACATCACCACGGGGGAGCTTGGCAGAGATGTAGATCCCCACGGCCATCGCCAGGAGGACCAGGGCGTCGCACACGAAGCGCAGCTCCTCGGCGACGTTGCCGGTGAAGTGCAAGGCTCCCGATCCGAACTGAAGCGGGCTCGCGAGACCCTGCCGCGAAGCGATGAACAGCAGGGACCCCGCGAGGCTCTCGACGTGTATGCCGCGAGTCAGGTGGTAGCTCCCAACGTCCTGCCAGACGTCTCCGAGCACGGTGATGAATGGGAGCAGGCCAACGAGAAGCACGGCCACGCTCGCCAGGACGACCCTTCTACGCCTGGGGGTCGAGACGAGAAGAAGCGGCAGGAGCAGGAACGGATAGATCTTGGCCACCCCTCCCGCGGCGATCCACCCTGCCGCCCGGCCCCAGCGCTCGCGCACCATGGCCTCGATGGCCCATGCGGTCATCACGGCCGGGACCAGATCGAAGCGCGCGTACGCCAGCGGCCCCATGAGGCCCACGAGGACGATCCACAACCAGGCCGCCCTGGGGGCGGCCCATCTCTTCGCGATGCGTAGACATGCGACAAGACCGGCCAGGTCGATGACCGCCATCATGAGGACGAACGCGAGCCGATACGTCACCACCCCGGTGCCGAAGACGCCGGGCAGGATCAGGAAGGGTATGGCGCCCGGCGGGTACTCGATGGGGGTCTCGGAGTAGGGAACCGAGCCGTGGTCGAGGACCTGCGAGCTCCAGGACCTGTACAGCAGGTCGCGATCCGCGGCGAGGTCGGGCCCGTGAGCATAGGAATCGGGGTTGAGCGCCAGGAGGATCACGACGACCCGGCTCAGGACGAAGGCGAGGAGGATGACCTTCGTCCTGTTCGGAAACGGGGGCTTGGGTGGAACCTCGGCCTCGCTCACGTTCGAGCGAATCTAGCAGTGAAAGGCTTCGGGTAGCGGTCGAGTTCGCTGCTTCGAACGGTGTTGTGCACTTGAACGAAGGAAATCGGGGGAGTCGTGGCGAACCCGAGAGCATGCGCACACAAAAGAGCTTCGTCGCAGCCGCTTTTGCGGCTTTCTCCCTCTTGCCCCAGACGGTCCTCCCCTCGGCCGGCGCCGCGGACGGAGTCCCGGCCGTCTGCGGGGCGAAGGTGCCCACGATCACCGAGCAAGAGATCCTCGTG
>JBOGVX010000236.1:0-2802 GCA_050693165.1 Actinomycetota bacterium
GATCTTGAGCTTGCGCGCGGCCTGAGCCTCGTTCAGGCGGCGGACCGGCGCGGTCACCGGTGCCTCGTGGAGGAGGTCCGGGTTCTCCTTCGCCTCGCGGGCGACCTGGAGCATCGCGTCGGCGAACGAGTCGAGGGTCTCCTTCGACTCGGTCTCGGTCGGCTCGACCATCAACGACTCGTCCACGATCAGCGGGAAGTACACGGTCGAGGGATAGAAGCCGAGGTCGATCAGACGTTTCGCGACGTCCATCGCACGGATGCCGTGAGCCTTGAGCGGTTTCGCCGTCGAGACGAACTCGTGCATCGGATGGCCGTCGGGGAACGCGAGTGGGTACTCGCTCTTCACTCGCTCGGCCAGGTACCGAGCGTTGAGCACTGCCCGCTCCCCCACCTCCCGGAGACCGTCTCCGCCATTCGCGAACACGTACGCGTATGCACGGACGAGCACGCCGAAGTTCCCGTGGAACCCGTGGATCCGACCGATCGAGTCCGGCCGGTCGTTGTCGAAGCGGAAGGTCCCGTCCGCTTGTCGTTCGATCAATGGCTTCGGCAGGAAAGGCACCAGGCGCTCGGTGACCGCCACCGGCCCGGCACCCGGCCCTCCCCCGCCGTGCGGGGTCGCGAAAGTCTTGTGGGTGTTCATGTGAACGATGTCGAAGCCCATGTCACCGGGGCGAACACGCCCGAGGATAGCGTTGAGGTTCGCGCCGTCGTAATAAAGGAGTCCCCCGACCTCGTGCATGGTGCGGGCGATCTCGAGGATGTCCTCCTCGAACAGCCCGAGCGTGTTCGGGTTCGTGATCATGAGGCCGGCGACGTCCTCGTCCACGAGCTTCTCGAGCGCCGACAGGTCTACGAGCCCCCTGGCATCCGAGGGAACAGTGGCGACCTCGTATCCGGCCGCCGTCACACTCGCCGGATTGGTGCCGTGGGCCGAGTCCGGGATAACGATGCGCTTGCGCGCGTCGCCGTTCTTCTCGTGGAAAGCTCTCATCAGCAGCAGTCCGGTGAGCTCGCCCGAGGCTCCTGCGGCCGGCTGGAACGTGGCACGAGCCATCCCCGTGACCTCGCAAAGCGCCTGCTCCAGCACCCAGAGCATCTCGAGGGCTCCCTGGACGGTCTCCTCCGGCTGGAGGGGATGCAGTCGCGCGAACCCGGGCAGCGCCGCGATCGTCTCGGAGACCTTCGGGTTGTACTTCATCGAGCACGAGCCGAGCGGATAGAAGCCGGTGTCCACGCCGTAGTTGCGCTGCGCGAGTCGCGTGTAGTGCCGGACGAGGTCTCGCTCCCCGACCTCGGGCAGGTGCGCCCGCTCGCCGCGCCGGTGCTCCTTGGAGATGGCCGCGGCGGGAACGTCGAGCTCGGGAAGGGTCGACGCACGCCTCCCCGGCCGAGAGAGCTCCTTGAGCGTTCGCGGCAGATCGGGATCGCCGGAACGGACGGGTGCGCCGATGTGGCTCATGCCATCACTTCGGCCATGGCCTCCGCGAGGCCGTCGATCTGCTCCTTCGTCCGCCGCTCCGTGCACGCCACGATCAGCGAGCCGTCGATGACCGGCCCGACCAGGTAGCCTCGCTGCACGAGCTCGCCGCGCACCCACTCCGACTCGGATCCCTCGAACGTGAGCGCGAATTCCTTGAAGACTTCGCCGTCGGGGTCGCGGAGGCTAACGCCGCTCACCGACGTGAGGCGCTCGATCGCATATCGCGCCTTGGCCGCGCACGTCTCACCCAGCTCGACGAGTCCGTCCGGTCCGAGCCATGCGAGGTACGCCGCGGCCGCGATCGCCATCAGCGTTTGGTTCGTGCAGATGTTCGAGGTCGCCTTCTCGCGCCTGATGTGCTGCTCGCGAGCCTGAAGCGTGAGGACGTAGCCCGTGGTTCCGTCGACGTCCACGGTCTCGCCGGCGATGCGGCCGGGCATCCGACGGACGTCCTGCATACCCGCGGCGATGATGCCCAGGTACGGTCCGCCGAAGTTGAGATGGTTCCCGAGAACCTGCCCTTCCGCGACCGCGATGTCGGCGCCGAGCTCTCCGGGCGGCGCGAGCACGCCGAGCGACAGCGGGTCGAAGATCTGTATCGCTCGAGCGCCGGCGGCGCGCGCTTTGGCGAAGATACTCCTCGCAGGCTCCAGGACGCCGAACGCGTTCGGATGCTGCACGATCACGCACGCGACGTCGTCGCGGATCTCCGAGCCGTTCGGCTCAGGCCTGTAACCGAGGCCACGCCCGTAGGTCTCTAGGGTCTCCGTGTACCGCGGGTCGATGTCGCCATCGAACAGCACGCGGTCCCTCCCCGTCGCGCCGCGCGCCATGTTGACCGCCTCGACCAGGGCAGTCGGCCCGTCGTAGAGCGACGCGTTCGATGCTTCCAGCCCGGTCAGGTCGCAGATCATCGACTGGTACTCGAACAGCGCCTGAAGGACTCCCTGTGAGAGCTCCGGTTGATACGGCGTGTACGACGTCTGGAGCTCCGACCGGCCGGCGAGCGCCCAGACCGCCGACGGGACGTAGTGGTCGTACGCCCCTCCCCCGGCGAAGCAGACCAGGTCGTCGGCGTTCCGGTTCTTCGCGGCCAGGCCGCGCATGTCCTCCAGGAGCTCCATCTCCGACAGCCCAGCGGGGATGTCGAGGGGGTGCTCGATCAGGACCTCCGAGGGGACATGGGAGTAGAGATCGTCGAGGGAGGACAGCCCGAGACCGTCGAGCATCTCCCGGACGTCCTGGTCGGGGTGGGGGGCGAACTTCAATCTGCCCGAAGGCTATCGCAAAGCGACTAGCCCGCCTCGGTGCTCCTCT
>JBOGVX010000237.1:0-3939 GCA_050693165.1 Actinomycetota bacterium
GCCGACGGGCGAGCGAGCGTGGGCGCATGAGCGAGACCGGGGGTGACCCGCCGCACGTGGAACAGCTCCGCCGGAGGCTCAAACGCGAGCGCGCGGCCCGTCTCGAGGCGGAGGCGATCGCCGAGCGAGTCACCGGCGAGCTGTACACGTCCATCGGCGAGCTCAGGACGCTCAATGAGCGGGTCGAGCGGACCAACAGGGATCTCGAGGCGGCCAACCAGACGCTGAGGGACTTCGTGGCCATCGCCTCCCACGACCTACGGGGTCCCGTGAGCGCGGTGCTCGGGTTCGCGTCGACGCTGCTGGGCAAGTGGGGTGCGCTATCCGAGTCGGACAAGCTCGAGTTCCTCTCGATCATCGAGCGACGCGGGCGCTTCCTCAGCCGGATGCTCGACAGTCTCCTCACCGTGTCGAAGATCGAGGCGGGAGCGCTCGACGTCAATCGCGAGGTGCTTAGAGCGGAGGATGTCGTGTCCCGCGCACTGGAGGACATCGAGCATGACCGTCGCGAGCAGGTCGAGGTTCACTGCCCGACCGGGCTCCTCCTGGCGGCCGATCCGGATCACGTTCAGCGGATCCTCGTCAATTACATCACCAATGCATTCAAGTACGGCCGTCCGCCGGTCAGTCTCGAAGCGAGTAGCACAGGACAGTTCGTCGAGTTCGTCGTCCGCGACCACGGCGACGGCATTCCCGAAGGATTCAGGGAACGACTGTTCCACAAGTTCGCGAGGGCCGAAGTGGAGGCCACGCGAAAGGAGAAGGGCGCGGGGCTCGGGCTCTCGATCGTCCAGGGCCTTGCGCGCGCCAATGACGGCGAGGCTTGGTACGAGGCGAACAAGCCCAATGGATCCTGTTTCGGCGTCCGGCTCCCGGGTACTGAGGCGGCATGATGGCCGAGTCCGTGGTGCTGGTCGCTGTCGAGGACGATCCCGACTTCCAGAAGCTGATCCGCGTGACCCTGTCCGACGACCCCAGGCTGAGGATGGCTGGGGATATGCCGACCACCATCGATGACGCGGTGGAGGTCGCCAGGGACCTGACGCCTCGATTGATCGTTCTCGATCATCGGCTGCAGGGTGAGATGGTTGGCCTGAAGGGCGCTCGAAAGCTGAAGGAGGCCTCGCCCGATTCGAAGATCCTGCTCTTCACGGCGTACGACCTGGCCACGGAGGCGCGGAAGGAGAAGGCGATCGACGCCTACCTCCACAAGGATCAGGTCGAGGAGCTACTCAAGACCGCTCTGCGGCTGGTCGGGCTCGACTGAGGATCAGGCCGCGCGAGGATCCGGCCTGCATGGCTGGCGCAGAGGCTGCCCGCAGGTCGGCTGAGCGAGCGCCGCATCCGGGATGGAGATTCCGTCCGCGACCGGAAGCACGACCCTCGACGGGTGCGCCGCATCGCGCCACACCTCGACACGGGCTGGAGTCGGGTCCAGCGCGAATCCCCAGAGCTGAGGCATCGTAGTCGGCGCCTCGACCCAGATGCGCAACCTCGAGCCCTCCCTGATCACCTGGCCGAACGGGAAGATCTCGACTCGAGCCAGCGACGGCTCCGTGGCCGACAGTGGTTGCACGTCCTCGATCGTGTGTGTCTGAACGGGTAGCAGAGTGGTCGACTCGTGGGTGTCCAGGGCACGCTGCTTCGTCCTGAGCCAGCCCTGCTGAACGTAGACCTCCTGGCCATCCGGCCGGATCTCGGTGAGGGTCACCTGCACGTCCACGTTCGGCGCGGTCGCCGTTATCCAGAGATCGGCCGAGGCAGAGCCGAGAAGCACGGTGTCCTTCTCGAAGGGCGCGCTCGTGTAGGTGAGCGCTGCGCCCTCGGGCGGCACGACGTTGTCCCAGACGTAGTCGTTGGGGAAGGAGCTCGACGCGTAGGCCGGGTTGGCGATGCCCTGAGTCCCGGCTGCCGAATGAGCGTATGAGTCGGGAGTAGCCGATCCGGAGGGCGGAGCCGCGATGAGCGACCCGTCTCCTCCGAGGTAGAGGGCAGCGGGCTCGGCCTGGTCGCCCCAGTCCTCGAGCTTCGTCTGCCAGCGCGGCTGTGCTCCGCCTTGCTCCCAGTAGACCGTGACGGGGGGCTCGGCCAGATAGGCCTCGCGGGTGGTCCCATCCCTGAGCAGGTCCCGGCGCTCCACGTGGGCCTCGAAGAACCTGTCGAGCTGGTCGAGCTGTGCGGCGCGACGATACATCCCGTGGTCTCCGTTGGAGAGCATCGCCCGGTACTCGATGCCGAGCTCCTCGAAGAGCTGTAGAGAGTGGGTTTGCCGCGATGCGAGCTGCTCGTCCTGCCAAGCCATTGCGGTGTAGACGGGCACCTCGATACGGCCGAGGTCCGGCTCCGGGCTGCGGTTCTGGATCAGCGGATCGTCGTATGGGTGCTCCTGCGCCTGGACGAAGGCGTTGGTCCGGGCGTTCTTCGCGTGCTTGTCGAGGTTCCGCAGGCACGTCTGGTCGCCGGCCGAGACGGCGTTGGGATTGTCGAGGAACCCCGGGCCCGGCTGGGAGATGAAAGACCAGAGAGAGGCGAACGCGTAGTTGAGGATCCCCCCGGGGAATGCGACGTCACGGTACGCGTCGGAGTAGTAGTGGCCCGGCGCGATCGCGGTCAGGTGCGGCGGCTGGGCCTCCGCGACGAAGAGCTGGGTGATCCCGGAGTATGACTTGCCGATCATGCCGATGCTGCCGCTCGACCACTCCTGTCGCGCGATCCACTCCACCATCTCGAAACCGTCCGGGCCTTCCGACGGCTGGAAGAAGTCGAACATCCCGCCCGAGCAGCCGGTTCCGCGCACGTTGAGCCCGACCAGCGCGTACCCGCGGGGCAGGTAGCGCGCCGCATAGCCGGTGTCGGGTTCCCGACCGGCGTTGTAGCCGTCGTACGTCAGCAGCGTTGGGTGCGGTCCATCTGCCGCGGGCCTTATCACCTCGAAGGCGAGCTCGACACCGTCGCGAACCGCCAGGTATCCGGTCTCGCGGACGGCGGCCACGCCGCCGACCGTCGTGTTCGCCGTCGATATGAAGCGGTGGGTGGCGACATGGCCTCGCGCGGAGTCGATGTCGAAGCCGGGCACGGCCTCGGGCACTCGCTGGTCCTCGCACGGCCCCGCGGCTGGCGGCGGATCTTCGCGCGTGTCAACCGAGATGCCGCAGACCTCCTCGACCACGGGGATGCGCACGACCGACCGGCCGTCGACGTGGATCGTCCCGGCGAAGTTGCTTCCTGCCGGACGCGTCGAGCCGTCCGAGCCGCCGATGATCACTCGCAACTTGGAGCCTTGTGAGACGGTCTTGTCGAACGGATAAGTCCGGATCCGGTAGGGGACCGGGTAGCCGGCGGTGACCTAATGTCCTCTGTTCGGGTCTTCCTGGTGCTGGACCGAGAGATAGCCTCGAGTCAGGGTTCGCGCGTTGCCGCTCGCCGGCACCTCCTGCAGCGTGAACGCCAGGTGGGCATCGGTCTTGTCGATGGCGATGGTTGCGTCGAGGAAAGCCTGTCCGCTGAGGTGCAGAGACTCGTCCAAGGACGGGCTGTCGAAGCTGATCGGAGTGCGCTCGGCGAACGTGGCCGTCGTGCCGGCAGTGCCGGCCTGGCCCAGGACGTTCGATGGTCCGAGTGGCAAGGACTGCTCGACACCCATGCCCGCGAAGGACTCGACGGCTCGCCAGGTGTTCGACTCGTCCTGGACCTGAACGGGCGGCCATGCCTCGACCCCGGTGTCCAGGCCGAGCAGCTCGTGGTCGAGCCACGCGTGGACCGTGTCGTACCAGTCGTCGCGGGCCCACGTGCTCGGAGCATCGTAGGGGTAGAAGTGAGCCCACTGCCCGAAGATCGCGCGCTTGAATCCGGGAAGCTCGTCGTACCACCCGTCGATGGCGAGCGGGTTGACGGTGAAGTCGTTCAGCCCATGGACGTAGAGGACGCTCGCCTCGACGT
>JBOGVX010000238.1:0-17783 GCA_050693165.1 Actinomycetota bacterium
GATCTGGACCTTCGCCCATTCCTGCGCATCCCGACCGTGCAGCGTCGCCGGGCTTCCAGACTCGTCGAAGGTCAGGTTCAGGGTCGGCGCGTCCGTCGGATATCCCTCTATGTACTCGGAAGGATGCACGCCGACGCGATCGTCGTCTGGAGGAAGGCGGAAGTCCTCGTGATAGGCGTTGATACCGCTGTCGACCGCGGCGATGACCACGAAAGGCCGGTGTCGAAGCCGGAACACCTTGCACTCGTGCGAGGCGTACTCGAGAGCAGTGGGATCGTTACATGGCTCGGCGGCTGCGGCGCCCTGCGCGGGCGCCAGAAGAGCCAGAGCTACAAGGATGCCAAGCTTGTGGCGTATCAGGTCTGTCTCCTGGTGGACGGATATGGCCGGGCTTACCCAGAAGGATTCGACCCTGCTTGCGCCGGTTCCTGCCCAGCAGCCTCAGTCCACGCCCCTCCTAGCCCCGTGTAGATTCGGCTCGTGCAGCAGCACGTCGAGACCCGCCGCGACCGGACCACCCTGGTGGCGTTCCTCGCGATGGTCGTCGGGATCGCCGGCAACATCACCGCCGTCAAGTACATAGCGCGCGAGGGAGATCTCGACCCCATGTGGGCGGCCGGGTCGCGGTTCGTGCTGGCGGCGCTGATCTTCGCGGTGGCCGCACGGGTGCTCCACGCGCCGATGCCGCGCGGGCGCGCCCTGGTCGGCGCCGTGCTCTACGGCGCGCTATCGATCGGCGCGTTCTTCGCCTTCGTGTACTGGGGTCTGCTGGAGGCGCCGGCGGGGCTCGCCGGCGTGGTCCTCGCCACCGGACCGCTGCTCACGTTCCTCTTCGCGCTGGCTCATGGCCAGGAGCGGTTCCGCTGGGCCAGCATGATCGGCGCAGCGATCGTCCTGGCCGGTACCGCCTTGATCTTCAGCGTGAGCGCCGGCGAGGGCACGCCCGTCCTTTCCCTTCTGGCTATCCTCGCCGCCTCCGCCTGTGCGGCCGAAGGAACCGTCGTCGTGAAGGGCTTTCCTCAGGTGCATCCGGCCGCCAGGAACGCCATCGCCATGGCGGTCGGAGCGATGATGCTCCTCATTCTCATGCCGTTCTTCGGCGAGTCGTACGCGCTCCCCACGGCGACCTCGACGTGGGTGGCCCAGGCCTACCTGGTGACGTTCGGCACGGTCGGCGTGTTTGGGCTCTACCTGTTCGTTCTGAGCAGATGGTCGGCGAGCGCCACGTCGTACGAGTTCGTTCTCGCGCCGGTGGTGGGCATCGCACTGGCGGCGTGGCTGTTCGACGAGCGCATCACTCTGGGCTTCGTCATCGGGTCGATCCTCGTGCTGGTGGGCGTGTACCTGGGAGCGCTCCGTGCCGCTCGAGACTAGCTTCGGAACCCAGCGCGAGCGGAGCGCTCCCAGATGAGACCCGCGTTCAGCCTTGCGCGGCCTCGAGGTTCTTGGCCACGACCGCCATCGTCTGCGCGTACTCGTCGCTGGGGCTGAACTCGATGATCTCGGTCCCCGGCAGTCCGACCTCTCCGGTGTGACCCGGGCCGACGTAGTAGGCCTCGCCTTCCTCGATCACCTCGTCTCCCTCGGGCCGATGAAGGGTGAAGCGCCCCTTGATCACGTAGCCCCAGTGGTGGCTCTGGCAGAGGTCGTCGGGCAGGCCCTTGTACATGGGCGTGAAGTCAGCCGCTTGCTCGAACGACTCGAATCCCAGGACGTAGCCGTCCTCCTCGACGTAGCGGCCCTCGAATCCCGGCATGCTCTCGGTACGTGCTTCCCCCTGCTTCGACAGCTTCGCGATGGCTCCCATCTCTCTCTCCTTTCTCCTACCGCAGCCCCGACCGCTCTTCGGCCAGGGCCAGCAACCCGTCGAACCCGCGCCGCATGTACTTGGAGCTGAGTCGCTTGACCAGCTGCCGGACGCCGGGGGCGGACATCAGCCACGGCGCGCCCTCGAAGCGGGTGAGCTCCTGCGTGAACGTGACCGTGCAGCCCTCGCCCCGAGTGGCGATCTCGTAGCGGTTGACCGCAGTGATGTGCCACGGCCTAGAGCCGGGCTTGGCCTCGCGGACCCCTTCCGTGACGAACTCGAAGACCTCCGGCCGCGTCGCCTCGGTCACCACGGAGCGGTCCGACCACCGAGCGACCTTGCCGTCGGACCCGGTCGTGAGGAACTCGGTTCCCACGGTGGCCGGCCCTTCCGGGGCCCGCATGGTGAGCAACCGGGTCGTCTCGCCCTGCCGGTCGCCCGCCCAGTCCAGGTGGCTCTGAAGGTCCGCGAGCACGTCGTAGACGGCCTCGGCCGGCGCTTTCGTCGCGCCCTCGAAGCGAAGCATCGAGCTGGGCATGGATCGCCCCCGCCCTCGAGGCCTGACCTGCTCCTGTGTCCTTTCCATCTCGCCTCCTCTCATCGAGAGAAGGCTGACAGAGCGGGCTCGGATGAGGATCGGAAGGATTACCGATTTCCGCGCTGAGACTTAGCTGGGTGCGTCTTCGAGATATCGCTGGGCGAGGCCGGCGGCCTCGGTGCGGTTCCTGATGCCGAGCTTGGCGAAGATGTTGCCGACGTGCGTCGCCACCGTCTTCGTGCTGATGTAGAGGCGCGCGGCTATCTCGGCGTTCGTGAGACCCTCGCCGAGAAGGCGAAGGACCTCGAGCTCCCTCTTGCTGAGATCCCCGAAACCCTTTGGGCCGGTTCGGCCCGCCACGCCTAGGGAGCGGAGGAAGGAGGCCGCATCGTCGGCATCCCTGGTCGCGCCGATCTCGTCGAAGGCTCGCAGCGCCTGTCTTGCCTCCTCGATCGCCGAGTCCCGGTCCTCTCCCACCAAGGCCCTTGCCGTCGCGAAGTGAACCCTGGCCGCGGAGTGGGGCATGTGCAGACGGACGAACAGGCTGAGAGCTCGCCCCAGGTGGTCACGTGCGCTCTGAATTTCCGAGGGCGCCGCGGCTGTCGAACCGAGCGCCAGCTCCGCCTCGGCCTCCGCTCGCGGCTCGCCGGAGCGCTTCGCCACGTCGGCCAGCGCCTCGGCCGTCTCGGCAGCGCCCGGCAGATCCGGCTGCGCGAGCTGAACCTCCACGAGCTGCGCCAGTAGCGGAACCGCCATCAGGCTCGTTCGCCCGATCTCGTTCAGCCGCCGGTGCAACCGGGCGGCAGCGAGCGCGGTCTGCCCGCGCGCCATATGCAGCGCGACCATCGGCTGGACGGCTTCGGGTAGGTCCTCGAAGCCTCGTAGAAGCTGCTCGGCTTCCTCCAGCCGGCCCTGCGAAACGCGGAACTGCGCGAGCCTGGTCGCCGGATGGACGCACCTGGACTTCTGGCCGTTGCTCTTCAGCTGGTGGAGAGTCCTCGTGAGCCAGCCCTCTCCCTCCTCCCACTGACCGGACGCGCGGAGTATCTCTGCACAGCACGTCCCGCAGAACGTGAGGAGGTCCGGATGGCGGTACCGCTGCATCCAGCCCATGATCGCGGCCGTCCACTGCTCGAACCTGCCCACGTCGAGGGTGATCTCGCTCGCCAGCGTCGCCGCGCAATACAGATCGCCGATGGTTCGAAGATCGCTCGATTCACCGGCCATGCTCGCCGCGATCCCGGCGTCGAACCTCGTCATGCCTTCCTCGATCCGACCGAGGGCGATCTCCGCGAGCCCGACTCGCCCCAGGGCGCCCAGCTCGAGATCGGAGTCACCCGCGCGCTGCGCGATCTCGAGTGCTCGCCGGGCGTGCTCGTGGGCTTCCTCGGGATCGACGGCGCGCTCGGACTCGACGAGCTCGATCCAGCCCCACTGGATCGAGTCCCGGTTTTCCGCGATCAGATCTCGGGCTCGAGCCAGCCAGCCATTCGCCAGAGCGTGGTTGCCGAGAGCATCCGAGTGCTCGCGTGAGAGCAGCAGCGCGATGTGAGCTGCATCCTCGTTCGACCCGGCGCGTTTGTACCCGGCGTAGGAGCTTTCCCAGGCCTCAACCGCGCCGGGGATATCGGACATCCACCAACGAGCCCGACCGAGACCGTCGAGCCCCTCGGGACTGTCGCCGGCGGTGGTGAAGAGCTCTGCGGCCTCGTCCCACTTCGCCTCGGACAACGCGGCTCGACCTCGGTCAAGCGCCTTCTCAGCCGTCACGGCTTCATGATGCCTCAGCCCAGGACGCGATACGTGATGTGCGTCGCGTACGGCGACTCGAGCCTGTTCACGTGCTCGAGGTACAGGGACTCCTCGAAGCCGTCGAACAGTCGCTTACCGCCGCCGAGGATGACCGGCGCGATCGAGATCGACAGCTCGTCGACGAGCCCCGCCCGCAGGGCCTGACGGATCACGTCCGCGCCGCCCATGATCATCACGTCCTTCTCGCCCGCCGCCTCGCGAGCCTGGGCGATCGCTTCGGCCACGCCGTTGACGAACGTGAAGCCCTCGGGGGCGTGCTCGGTTCGGTGTGTGACGATGAAGAAGGGGACGTCGAATGGGTTGCTGCGGCCCCAACCCCCCTCGTACGCGTTGTCGAACGTAGTGCGGCCCCCGACGATCGCGCCGCCGCGAGAGATCCCCTGGTCGAGGAACTCCTTGTCGACGCCGGTCGCCCGGCCTATCGGCCCATCCTTGGGGCCCCACGGGCCGCCGAAGGCCCAGTAATGGAGTCGCTCGCCGTCCTCGCCAAGACCCAGGTCGGGCCCGTCGTTGGGCCCGGCGATGTACCCGTCCAGAGAGGTCGTGATTCCGGCGGCTACTTTGGTCATCCGTCTCCTCCTCGCTCGTCGTCATCTTCATGAAGACTGCTTGGAGGATGCAAGTAATCGGTTGGTCAGCCCAGGTAACCCTCTACGGTCTCCGGATCCCGGATGCTCGCCTCATCCGGATCGAGCCCCGCGTCCTTCCGAGCCCGGCGCTGGCGCAGTAGGTCCCAGCATTGGTCCAGGGTTACCTCGATGTGCTTCAACCGCTCTCGATCACCCTCCGTCGCCTGTGCACGCGACTCCTTATCGAAGAGCTCATGCTCTTCACGGGCGAGATCATCGATCTGCTGCTTGATGTCCTGGTCATCCATCACGTACCCCCAATCGGGCGATCGACACTCGTTCGCAACTCGTGTCCGGGTCTGCCTATTCCCGCCGCCGGGCCTCCGTCTGATCCCT
Source organism: Actinomycetota bacterium (assembly GCA_050693165.1). Taxonomy (GTDB): domain Bacteria; phylum Actinomycetota; class UBA4738; order UBA4738; family CALAEC01; genus CAZKFH01. Next base: position 5,123 of record JBOGVX010000238.1, read on the forward strand.
CCGCTTAACGCCCAGTCAGGCTTCCGTGTGTTCCAATCCCTCCACAAGCACGGTCCTGGCCGCCGTCTCTAGGAGGTGCATGCGATGGACAGCGTAATCGTGGTCCACCCCGGGGGAGGCGAATCGATCTCAAACGGCACCTCGGTTCGCCATGTGAAGGTGGACGTCGAGACCCTGCACGTCACCGAGTACTCGGTGCAGGCGGCTCCGATGGGCGTCCTCCACACGCACGAACGTCACGCGGATGCCTTCTACGTGCTCGAGGGTGAGCTCGAGGTCGCGATATCGGAGGACGAGTCCGTGCGGCTGGGTCCGGGCGGGTTCGCGGTGGCCCCGCCGGGTGCAGTCCATGCATTCGGCGTCCGGGAGAGCGCGCGCTTCCTCAACATCCACGCACCCGGCATGAACTTCGCCGAGTACCTGCACGAGATCGTCGCGCTCTCGGAGAAGGGCGAGCAGCCGGGCCCCGAGCTCTTCGAGCGCTACGACATGCACGTTCTCGAGTGATCGCGAACGCCGCGGACTAGCCGGACCGCGCGACCAGAAAGGTGAGCAGCGCGAGGATCGCTGCGCTGGGAGTCTGCACCAAGCGCTCGAGCTTGCTCCGAGACGCGAGGTTCATGAGCGTTCCGAGTACCAGCATGCCGAACAGCACCCACGTCCCCCACCTGGAAACGCTGAGAGGTATCGGCGACCAGTCCTGGCCGGCCCGAGCGAGCACAACGAGAGCAGCCAGGATCCAGAAGATCGCCGCGAAACCGCTCGCGATCCTCAGTCCGCGAGGCAACCGCTCATGAGTGCCTCCCCAAGCGGCTCGACCCCACGGCGCGCCCAACGCAAGCGCAACCTGAAAGGCGGCGACCAGCGTGAAGCCGATCGCCGCCACACAACCCAATGTGCCAGTCAGCGCAGGACTCCTCGGTCTAGTCCACGAACGGTCCGTTGAACACGGGGACCTCACCGTACGGCTTCCCCGCCATGATCATGAATCGGGTGCCCGGGGTGGCATCACATCCTCATCGGCGGGCCCGACCTCGCCGCTCAGGCGAACGAGGACGAGCTCGTCGACGAATACCACCTCTTCATCGCCCCGATCGTCGTGGGAGGCGGCAAGAAGAACCTCCCCAACGACGTCCGAGTGGACCCGGAGCAGCGTCAGTGCGCGTGCGCGTGCTCGTGCTCGTGGTCCAGCAAGCCCTCGGTCTCCACGATCTTCTTCTCGCCACCCGCTCTCTTGCGGATCTCGAACGCGTCGGCAGGCATGCCGACAGCCGTGCGAGCCTCGTATCGCAGAACGTCGACGGGCTCACCGTCAGGGCCCTGCTCTCTAAACACGTCCACCAGCTGGTAGAGCTGCGTGTCCTGGATGAGCCTCTTGGCCTGCGCTCCGTTGGCGGTCCAGGTCTCACCCGTGATCTCGTACATCTTCGGACCGGAGACCGACACCACGTACACCGTGCCGTCTGAAGCGGTCGAAACACCCGTGGCCATGTTGCCGCGGCCGTAGCTGTGATCGTGCCCCTGAAGGACCAGGTCGACGTCGTGCTTCTGGAGGATCGGGCGCCACGCGGCTCGAAGAGCCGGGTTGTCGCGTCCCTCCGCCGTCGAGAACACCGGGTGATGGAACGTCACGACGGTCCAGCGGTTGGGGTTGTTCGTGAGGACCTCATCGAGCCACTGAGCCTGGACCTCGTACCACGCGGCGGTCTGGCCGGCGGCCCCCGCCGAGTTGGAGTTGAGGGACACGATCCGCACGCCCTGGTAGTCCACGTAGTAGACCGTTCCCTTCATCGCCTCGTACAGGGCTCCCGTCCCCTGCGGCCCGTTGTCCGGAAACGCGAACTGCGCGTTCCAGTAGGGGCTGAGCAGCGCGCCCGCGTATTCGTGGTTCCCGGGCGTCGCGATGCTCGGGACCATGCCGTCGATCCAACCGCCCGCCCAGAACCACTCCCCCCACTCCTTGTCGCTGGTCGAGGTGTTGACCAGGTCACCGGCGTGGACGATGAACTCGGCCTCGGGCCGATCCGAGTAGGCGCGGCGTATGACACGCGACCAGTGCTGGTGAAGGTCGTTCTGTGCGTCTCCGAAGTAGATGAAGGAGAACGGCTCCGGATCTTCGGAGGAGGTGGTGAACTCGAGCCACTCACTCCAGTTGGCGCCGTCGCCGACCCGGTACAGGTACTTGGTCTCCGGCTCGAGGTCGGTGAACTCGACCGAGTGGAACAGGTTGGGGAATCCGAGGTCGGCCTGTACCGGAGTGCTGAGTGTCGCCGTCAGAGTCTCTGCATCGGCCGTGAAGTTCGCGTTCACGCCGGCGAGCGCGATCTGCGCCTGCGGGGTGGCCACGTTGGAGGACGTTCGCCAGCTCACGGCCTGGGTGTGGGCGGGCTCGTCAGACCAGGTGAGCATGATCCGGTCCGGCACCGGAGTCGGCTGATGCGCCAGCGAAGCTGGATAGGGAGCCGCCGGCACCGGGACCTGGCTGACCGCGGGCACACCGACGAGCGCTACCGCTGCCAGGGCAGCTGCAACCATCCACGCTCGGCCGGCGCGGCGCTCGGGCTGTCTCAGCTTCAGAGGGGATCTCATGCGGGCCTCCTTGTTCTCGGCGAGCCGAGGACCGGCTCGCTTGGCGGGCATCTACCGAAACGCTAGTGGCCGAAGGGAAGGTTCCGGTTATTTCAGGGCGACGGTTCGGCGAACGATCGGCGAACATCCTGCCACGCAGGGCGAGCGCTGGCGCAAGCGTGGTAAAGCAACTGAAGTAACCTCGACTGACTCGATCACAGGAGGGTCCCATGCTTGGCAAGAGCGAAGCGTTCAGCGGCTTCTCGGTTGACGACATCGGGATAGCCAAGAAGTTCTACGGCGAGACGTTGGGGCTGGAGGTTACGGACGAACCGAGCGGGCTCGCTCTCCACATGCCTGGCAGCCGCCCGATCTTCGTCTACCCGAAGCCGAACCACGAGCCGGCGACGTTCACCATCCTCAACTTCCCGGTCGACGACATCGACGCCGCCGTTGACGAGCTCACGAGCCTAGGGGTTACCTTCGAGCGCTACGACGGCATGGAGGGCATCCAGCAGGACGAGAAGGGCATAGCTCGACCCGAGAATCCCGACTGGGGTCCACCCATCGCCTGGTTCAAGGACCCCGCCGGGAACGTCCTGTCGGTCCTCGAGGGCTCCCCCGAGTAATCGCCCGCGAGACCGGGGCGGGCAGAACGCCCGCCCCGAGACTCGTCCTTGCCTCAGCCCTTTAGCAGCTTCGCCAGATGCGTGAGGTGGTCCTTCCAGAACGTACGCATCTCCTCCACCGCGCCGGCGTCGGCCAGCTTCTCGTGCTCGATGCTCACGGTGGTCTTCGCGCGGCCCTTCGACTCGAAGTAGGCGTGCACCCTCGAGCCGTCGTCACGGAAGTCGAACCTCGCGGTCTTGTTCTTCTGGCTCGTCCGCGCCCTGAGCGTTCCCCTGTCGAGCCACCTGTTGCGCTCGCGTGCATCCGTGAACGACGAGAAGAGCTTGCCGACACCGAAGGCGTAGGTCTTGCTAACGCTCACTGCGAACACGCCCGAGACCCTCTGGTACTTGGCCCGCATGCCCCGGACCCGCTCGTACCCGACCGTTATCGACTGGCACCACCAGCCCGGAACGCCGTACTCCTCGGCGAGGTATCGAGTGATCTCTCCGTGCTTACGGCCGTTCGCTCCCCAGGCGTCGAGGATGCGGAGCCATTCCCGCCAGCCCTTGCCGGTGTTCTTGCGCATGCTGGCGTCGGTCTGACCGAGAACCTCCGGGTCCAGCCTCTCCTTTGGACCGACGGTGTGTCTGCGAGCGGCTGTGTAGCTCTCTCCGGTCTTGGACATGCGAGCACGAGTGGCTCGCTTCTGGGCTTTGTCCTTGGTCATCTGTCCCTCCTTCGGGCCGCATGACCTAAGGACTCACGCTCCCGGGATCATCGACCCACGGGTACAGGTGACCCAGATCTCCCGAGGCAGAGCCCCTTTGCCCCATCGAGCCGGTGGCGTGAGCACCGGGCCTGGGGTTAGGCGCGGGAATCGCCGCTCGTAAAGTCTAGAACAGCTCAGGAAAGAAGGCTATTTCCTTCCCGGGGCAGGAGAGATTCGGCGAATCAGGGAACGATGGGCGGCCAGTTGGTGTCGTGGTCCCACGGAGGCTTCGCGGTGATGTTCGGGTCGACCCACGCGAGGCGAAGCGAGGTTCCATCCGGACCCAGGTACACGGTATTCGTCGCAGCACCCATCGTGGCGGCCGGAAGGATCCCGCTGGGTGCGTAGCAACCACCCCGGTAGTCCTCCCAGCACGCGTCGTCCCCGGATTGGCGAGGGTCGTCCACGTTGCGCGAGTCCTGGCTCGTGATGACCAGCGTGAGACGAGACCCTTCGGGGACCACAAACGCCGTGGGCAGCAGGCGCAAGGTCCATTCGTACTTCGTGCCGGGAGTCATGACCTCCCACTTATCCTCGCCGTTCCAGGTGTGGCTGTCGGCATACCCGTGGGTGATCCGATGCCACCTTCCGTCGGGCGTCTCCTCCATCAGATACGCGACCCACTTCGTCTCCGTCAGGTTGCTCGACCCGACCAGGTCGAGCTGGGGTGCACCGTTGATCAGCATGTCCTTCGCGAACGGGTCGGTGCGGAAAGCGACGTGTGCCCCGGTCCACTTCCCGCGGATCGAGCCGGGCATGTCGGGGTACGAGGCCTGGCCTGCCGCAGGAGCTCCCTCTTGGAGCGCCCCTCCCGAGGCGGGGCGAAGGACCACCTCCGTGCTCTGTTCGAGCGGCCAGTCGTGCCCCTCGTGCCACACGTGTGTGTTGTCCTCCACCAGGACTCGGGGCTCTGCCCACAAGCCGTTATCACGCTCGAACAGAAGCGCATCGAGCCAGCGGTGTCGCACATGGTCAAACCGATCGAAGGGGTGACCGTTCATGCTCGGCCAGCCGTGATACCACCAACCGAAGATCCCGTACTTCGGTGCATCGTCACGAAGCGCATCCCAGTAGAGCTGGGAGTGATCAGGATGCACGTTCATGTCGACGAAGCCGTGAGTGAGAAGGATCGGCGTCTCCGGATGCTCGATGTGACGGGAGAGATCGCGATCTGCCCACAGAGGCGAGAACTCGCCGGTCGGCCAGCTGTAGTCGAGGGTGGTCCGTCCGGTACAAGGCGCCACTTGCCCCTCTATGGCATCGGCACCCTCGAATTCCGGAGGGAGGGGCGGGGCCAGCTCGATCGCCTGATAGAGGGGCCCGTTGAACTGGTCCTCGAACTTCGCACCTTGCAGCCATTCGTCCTGGTAGTAGCTGACGACTGGCGCGTGAGCGAGAGCGCCCGTCAGGCCGGGAACCGCTGCGTGGGCGGAAACCGATCCCATCCCCGGGTGGCTGATGCCGTCTGTCACGATCTTGCCGTTGCTCCAGGGCTGGCTCCGGATCCAGTTGGCAAACACCCGTGCGTCCGAGCGATCGAGGGACCCGCCGAAGTCCAGGCAACCCTGGCTTCCACCAGTCCCCCGCTCGTCGGCCTCGACGTACGCGGCCCCCCGCTTGACGAAGTACTCGAAGGAGCCATATCCGCCCAGGGCCTGGTCCAGAGGCCTGTAGGGGGTGAGCTGCAGGAGCGTCGGGACCTTTGTGCCAACCGGCAGTCCCTGAGGAAGATGCACTGTCAGCGAGAGCTGTGAGCCATCTTCAGCGGCGATGTAGTGGGTGGTCCGAACGACCTGGCTATAGATCGCTCTCGAAAGCTGCGGGATCCATTCCTCCGGAGCCTGGCGTTGCGGGGGCTCCTCCGAGCCGGCAGTTCCCGGCTGGAGCAGGAGCCCGATGGCAACGAAAGTGAGGAGGAACTTGCGGGCAAGCATCACTAGATGATTCGCCCTGGGAACTTCCAATCCTTCTCCCCGCCCCTCGCCAGGGCCGGATGGCAATATGTGGGCTGAGAGGGCCGGATGGAGAAGGCGCGTCCAACTTCAGACGAGACGCTCGCCAGGGCCGGCGAGGCGTTGGAACGCGGCTCCTGGCAGGAAGCACGTGAGCTCTTCGAGGCGTCCCTCGCCGAAGCGGAGACACCGGAAGCGCTGGAGGGCGTGGGGCTCGCCGCGTCATGGCTCGCGGATATCGAGGCCTCCGACAAGGCTCGCGAGCGCGCCTACGCGATCTATCGCGAGCGCGGGGACCGCATGCAGGCGGGTGCCGTGGCGCTGAGCATCGCCATGACCCACATCGGATTCATGGGCGCACCCGCGATCGCGCGCGGCTGGCTCCGGCGCGCCGCCGGCCTGGTCGAGGACGTCGATCCCAACCCTATGCACGGCTGGATCGCTCTCGGCGAGGGATTCATCACGCTGGTCTACGACAAGGACGCGGCCAAGGGTCGCGAGCTCTCCGAGAGGGCCGCGGAGCTGGGGCGTTCCTTCAGCGACGTGCATCTGGAGATGATGGCCACCGGGCAGACGGGGCTCTGCATGGTGCACGCGGGTGACGTGGTGGGTGGCATGCCCCTCCTCGACGAGGCGATTGCGGCCGCGATAGGCGGCGAGCTCACCGACAAGGGAGTGATCACGAACACGTGCTGCTACATGATCACCGCCTGCCAGCGCGTGCGGGACTACGACCGGGCCGGGCAGTGGGCACGGAAGGCGATGGACTACTGCCGCGACTGGACCGACAGGACCACCTACTCCTCTGCCGGAGCGAGGTTGCGCACACGCTCATCTGGCAGGGCAAGTGGTCACTGATGCGGACGGGAGGAGTCATGACCGTGAAGGACAATGAAGCTGCGCTCATGCGAGCGGTTGATGCCTGGAACTCGGGGGACGTCGACTCGTACATGGAGCTCTACGCCGAGGACATCAAGCTTCACGCCGGGACGTACGACTTCCCCGACCGGAGCGCGGTGGAGGGCATACAGGGGCTTCCACGCCGCGGTACCGAAGGTGCAACTCGACATCCATGAAGCGTTCGGCGACGCCGACAACCCGGCTGTGCGCTACACGGTGTCCGGAACTCAGACGGGCGAGCTCATGGGGATCCAGCCCACGGGCAAGGAGATATCGATGACCGGCATCACGATCATGCATTTCCAGGACGGCAAGGTTGCCGAGCGCTGGGACTCAGACGACTCCGCCGAGGTGTTCTCCAGGCTCCGAAGCGGCTAACCATCTGGCTATCAAGCCGAAGTCCTCATCCGCCCTTGACTAGAACCCATCCGGCCGGGACCCTCTTGGCAGATGAAGAAGACTTCGGTGCCGCTCGAGGATCTCGTCGGAGGGCTGAGCACACGCGGAGAGTTGTCCCCGATCATCGAACGTCTGGCTTGGCGGGACGACCAAAGTCGCCGGGATGCTCTCTTCTTCTGCATACCGTCGGCAGGATCGACCGAGCTCGAGGCAGCCACGAGGGCTATCGATGCCGGGGCGACCGCTCTCGTCGTCTCCGAGTGGCTACCGGTGTCGGTCCCCCAGATCCGCGTGGCCTACGTCGTTCGATCGCTGGGGGCTATCGCGGCCGAGTTCTATGGTCGTCCCGCAGACAAGCTCCTGATCGCCGCGGTCACGGGAACTAACGGAAAGACGACCACCACGTACCTGCTCGAGTCGATCTTCTCGGCGGCGGGATTGACGGCGGGCGTCCTCGGTAGCACCGGCGTGCGCTTTGGGGACGAATACCTACACACGCCCGTCCATACGGGAACTACGCCGGAGGCCCCGGTCATCCAGCAATGGCTGGCCGAGCTTCGAAACGAGGGTGCCCTTGCGGTCGCGCTGGAGGCAACCTCGCATGCGCTGCACCAGCACCGGCTCGACGCGCTGCGGTTCGCTTGCGCGATATTCACCAACCTGACGCCGGACCACCTCGACTATCACAAGACGATGGAGAACTACTTCCAGGCGAAGTCGAGGCTGTTCACTCCAGAGCTCACGCAACGCGCTGTGCTGAACGCCGACGACCCTGCGGCCGAGCGTCTCAAGCGACCGGATGTGCCGTCGGTAACGTTCGCCATAGAGAACGTCGCCGACGTTCGATCAACGGACATCCGCCTTACCCAAAAGGGGATCTCGTTCCGCGCAGGAGACCTCGAGATCACGGCCCCGCTCCTCGGGTTGCTCAACGTCTCCAACTGCCTCGGTGCGATCGCGGCGTCGAGATCTCTCGGGATCGAGGATCAGCACATCGCCGAGGGTCTCGCCTCCGTTCGACAGGTGCCCGGGCGACTCGAGCCCGTCAACGAGGGCCAGGAGTTCAGAGTGCTCGTCGATTACGCTCACACACCGGACGGCCTCACCAAAGTCCTTCAAGCCGTTCGTAACGTGACGCCCGGCAAGATCCTGTTGGTCGTCTCATGCGGCGGGGACCGCGACCCGAGTCGGCGGCCTGTGATCGGTGGGATCGCCACCGAGCTGGCCGACCACGCCTTCATCACGGCGGGCAGCTCTAGGTCCGAGGATCCCATGGCGATCATCGAGGCGATGTTGGCCGGGGCGACCGATGGCAGGTTCGACGTCGAGATCGACCGGCGAACCGCCATCGCGGAAGCCCTAAGCCGCGCCGGACCCTACGACTCGGTTCTGATCGTGGGCCGCGGCCCCACGCCAAGGCAGGACTTCGGTGATCGTGTGATCCCCTTCGATGATCGGGTCGTTGCGGCCGAGGAGCTGCGGCGCCTGGGTCAGAGATCTGGGGGCGGAGGCTAGAAGGCGTCGACGGGACCCGTCTGGAGCGTGCGTTCCTTGTTCTCGTCGATCGCTCGAGCTATGAAAGCCTCGAACGCCACTCCGCGGGCCTCCTTGCCCTCGCGGTCGCGGACGGACACCGTGGCGGCGTCGATCTCCTTGTCACCAACCACCAGGACGTAGGGCACCTTCTGAAGCTGCGCTTCGCGGATGCGCTTGTTGAGGGTTTCGCTGCTCGCGTCGACCTGCGCGCGGATCCCCTCCTCGCGCAGCCTCGCGACGAGCTTCTCGCCGTGCTCGTGGTGTCGGTCGGCGATCGGGATCACGCGGACCTGCTCCGGCGATAGCCACAGCGGGAAAGCGCCCGCGTAGTGCTCGATCAGCACTCCGCTGAATCTTTCTATCGAGCCGAGGATGGCGCGGTGGATCATGACCGGGCGATGGCGCTCGTTGTCCTCGCCCGCGTACTCCATCTCGAACCGCTCCGGCAGCGCGAAGTCGCACTGCACGGTGGTTAGCTGCCACAGACGGCCGATCGCGTCGCGGAAGTGGAAGTCCACCTTCGGGCCGTAGAACGCACCCTCGCCCTCCGCGACTTCGTACGGCATGCCGCTCTTGTCGAGCGCGGCACGGAGGGCCTCGGTGGCCTTCGCCCACATCTCCTCGTTGCCGATCGCCACACCCGGCTTGGTGGACAGCGCGATCACGGGGTCGGTGAACCCGAAGGTCCCGAGGATCTCGAGGGTCAGGTCGAAGCAGCCCAGCACCTCGTCGATCAGCTGGTCGGGCGTGCAGATGATGTGCGAGTCGTCCTGGGTGAACCCTCGCGCGCGGAGCAGTCCGTGCAGCACACCGGCCTTCTCGTACCGGTAAACGGCGCCGAGCTCTGACAGTCGCATCGGCAGGTCGCGGTAGGAGCGCGTCGATGACTTGTAGATCAACACGTGGAACGGGCAGTTCATCGGCTTGGCGTAATAAGCCTCCGGCTGACCGCCCTCGTGCTCCCGCTCCATCGGCGGATACATCGTCTCCGCGTACTTCTCGAGGTGGCCGGACGTCTCCCACAGGTTCGACTTCGCGAGGTTCGGGGTCTGAACGAGCTCGTACCCTCGCTCCAGATGGAGGTCCTTCAGGTAGTCCTCGATCGTCTTCCGGAACAGCCCGCCCTTCGGGTGCCAGACCGCGAGGCCCGGGCCGAGCTCCTCCGGCCAGGAGAACAGGTCGAGCTGGGGACCGAGCTTGCGATGATCTCGCTTCTCGGCCTCCTCGATTCGGTGCAGGTACTCGTTCAGCTCCTCCTGCGTCGGCCAAGCGGTGCCGTAGATGCGCTGGAGCTGAGGGTTGTGCTCGTCCCCACGCCAGTAAGCGCCGGCGATCGATAGCAGCTTGAACGCGCCTAGCTTCTTCGTCGAGGCGACGTGCGGGCCGAGGCACAGGTCCTCCCAGCCGTTGTTCTTGTAGACGGTGACCGTGTTGGCGCCCGCTCCTTCTTCTTCCTCGACGCCCTCGATGATCTCCCTCTTGAAGGGTTGGTCCTTGAAGCGCTCGAGGGCCTCCTCGCGGGACAGCTCCTCGCGGGTGAAGGGCTGGTCCTGCTTGACGATGTGGCGCATCCTCTTCTCGATCTTCTCGAGGTCCTCGGGCTTCAGCTGCTCGGGGAGGTCGAAGTCGTAGTAGAAGCCGTCGGCGATCGAGGGCCCGATCGCGTACTTCGCACCGGGCCACAGGTCGCACACCGCTTGAGCCATGACGTGCGCGGTCGAGTGCCGCAGAACGTCGAGATCGGTCTGCTCAGCCATCAGGCGGTCATCGTAGCGTTCGATCGCGTGCTCATGACGGAAAGAGCAATCTGGGGCAATCGTCCACTTGAATTCTGGCGGGCAGGCTCCTAACCTGAGCAAGCTCACCGAAAGTTCAGGGGATGGTCACGGGTAGAGGAAGAGTTCGCCTTTGGTTGGTCACCGCGTTGACCCTGGCAGCGACAGGTTTGGTAGGTCCAGGGACGGCTGCACCTGCCGAACATGAGATCCCGCCCGGCTACGACCTCCTCGAGACCGACCCGGAGACCACGATCGCCAACGTCCAGGTCCCTCCGGGGTTCTTCGGACCGGGCTCCGACCCCTTCAACGGCGACGTCAGGTTCACGGGCTACCCCATCAACTCCTTCATGGGACACGACACCGGGGACGCCAGCACCGTCGTGCAGCGGCCCGAGGCCGCGAACGTATCGCCCGGAACGAGCGACACCGTCCCGATCGAGATCGTGGCCCTGAACCTGGGCAGCATCGAACCGATCACCGTCACCTACAACGGAGGCCAGAACCCGGAGGACTGGAACGTGATGGTCGGGTTGTCCCCCACGGGACCCTCGCAGGGGGACATGACCGTGACTCAGGACGACGCGAACGGCGGGACGTTCGACGCAGAGATCCAGGTGATGCCGCTGTTCACGTTCCTTCGGCTGTCGGATGGATCAACGCGCACGCTCGACGGAGCGATGCTGCCGCCTGGGGGGTTCCGGCTCCAGGCGGGCAGCGTCCCCTGGAGGATCTTGTGCCTCCTTCCCGCACTGCTGGTACTGGCCCTGAACAATGGCTTCTGCCCGTCGTTCACTGCTGATGGCCAGAAGAGACTGACGGTGTTCCAGGCAGCTTTCGTCCACCACGGCATCTACCCGGCACAGCCGAGGTCCGAGCACTTCAAGTGCTACACGCTTCAGAGGGTGAAATTCAAGGCTCGGAACGTGAACTTGAACGACCAGTTCGGATCCCGGCAGGCCAACGTAAGCAAGCGGAATGAGCTCTGCAACCCGGTACAGAAGAACAGCGAGCCTTACCTGAATACCACCGCCCATCTCGTCTGCTACGAGACACGCGGAACCGATCCCAACCAGCTCGTCGCCGTGAAGAACCAATTCGGCTCACAGCGGCTCCAGGTCCGGGAATCCCGCCGCCTGTGTGTCCCCTCCGAGAAACACAAGGGCAGGAAGAGCAAGTTCAAGCCGATAACAGTGCCGATCGACCACTACCAGTGCTACGCGGTCGAGGCCAAGACGGATCTGAGACGACAGGGAGCGCTCGGTTCGGTCAGTCTGAGCGACCAGTTCGGTCAGGAGCAGGTGAACGTCGGCCAGCCGGTCCAGCTCTGCGCTCCGGTCCAGAAGAACGAAGAGCAGATCCAACACCCCGTCAACCACCTGGTCTGCTACGCGATCGCGGGCAAGCGCAAGGTGAAGCTCGTCGAGGTGCGCAACCAGTTCGAGAAGAAGAAGCTGACGACCCGCAAGCCGACCCTTCTCTGCGTCCCCTCCTCCAAGCTCGTCATCACGACCTGACACCTATCGTTTCGGCGGTGAAGCCGCGATTCTTCCGAACGCCGAAAGAGTTCCGGGCCTGGCTGGAGCGCAACCACGCGAAGGCGAAAGAGCTCTGGATCGGGTACCACAAGAAGGCCAGCCCCAAAAAGGGGATCTCATATAAGGAGGCCCTCGACGAGGCGCTTTGCTTCGGATGGATCGACGGGAAGGTCCGGACCATCGACGGCACGACCTACATGCAGCGCTGGTCGCCGAGGACGGCCCGCTCCCCCTGGAGCGTGATCAACATCAAACGGTTCCGCGAGCTGAAGAAGGAGGGCCTGGCCGCGCCCGCGGGCATCGCCGCGTTCGAGCGCCGCGACCGCAAGCCCGCCGGTTACTCGTACGAGGACGCCGCCAAAGGACTCCCACCCGAATATGAGAAGACGTTCAAGCGCAACGAGAGAGGCTGGACCTTCTTCCAGAACCTGCCGCCCGGACAGCGGAGGACGGCGACCTACTGGGTCATGAGCGCCAAGCGCGAGGAAACGCGCCTGAAGCGCCTCGCATCGCTGATCGAGGACTCGGCGAATGAGCGCAAGATGCCGCTGCTCGGCTAGTTGCCGTAGCGCTCCGCTTCCTTCAAACGTGGACGTGGGGTGGGCCCCGGCC
>JBOGVX010000239.1:0-1636 GCA_050693165.1 Actinomycetota bacterium
CCTGTCACCTGCCAGCACACCGCCAACGACCTCCGATGCGTCCACTCCGCCAGCGTAGCAGGGAGGGTTTCCAGGTCCTCAGAACCTATTTGATCTCGAAGGTGTTCGCGTTGCGGCCGGTGTCGAAGCGGCGCTCCGTGTTCCCAGCCCCGTCGGTGGCTCTCGAGAACGCCGTGTAGCTCTCGATCGCCCCGCTGCTCGACTCAAGCTCTGGCATGCGGATGAAGAAGAAGTCGGTCTCGTACTTGCCCATCTTGTTCCAGAGCTCCTTCTTGCAGGACCTGTTCTTCCACTTGCTTCCCTTCAACCAAGCGCAACCGCCGCCTTGCAGATTCCGCCGCAATGCGATCTCGGCCTTGGTGACGCCCGCCGCTCCTTTGTCCTTGGTGAACACGTGGATCTCGCGGATCCGATAGTCCTTCGCCCGGTACTTCCACTTGTTCCGAGGGTGATGGAAGAGGCTTATCGGCGCGTTGGACTCCTCGTTGTCGAGGATCGTGAACTTGGTGGTTGCCGCTCCGTCGAGCGTCCCGCCGTCCACGCTCGTAAGATTCACGGTGAAATTCTCCTCCGCCTCGGTGTCGCGGTCGTTCAGCAGCGTGATCGGGATCATCCTGACCCGCTCCCCCGGCAGGAACGTCAGCGCGCCAGAGTCGGCCTTGTAGTCCTGACCGACGGTTGCAGCCGGCGCGGGGCCCGGCGCGACCGTGTAGTGAACGGTCGTCGTGACTCCGGCGACCGGCCCGCCACGGAAAACGGTGACACCCGCCCCGTTGAAGGTCTCGAGCTGGCGATACACGGCGGCGCCGTCGAGGGAGATGCGAGTGGTCGGGCCGTCGTCGTCGATCATGTGCAGCGCCGCCGAGGTCGGCGCGCTCAGGTAGCCCCCCTGCACACCGGTTAGCTCGACGATCGCCGACTCCACCACGGCCTCGGGTATCGGGTCATTCAGGACCGTTACCTGAACCGGTTGGCGGTCGTTGCCTCCATGGGATGGGTCCGTCGTCACCACCCTCTGCCCGTTGTTCGGCACGTAGTCGGTCCCTGATACGGCGGAGGCGTCCTTGGTCTGGTAGCTGATCGTTATGGCCGAGGGGGTGCAGTCGTCCCCGATCGCTCGTAGCACGAACGTGATCTGGCCACCGCTCTCCGTGCTCCAGTAGAAGGGGCTCGAGACGGCCTCGGGCGGGAAGTCGGTGAGCACGGCCGCGATGTGGCCGGTCGCGCAAGCTGCCTGTGCGCCGGTCAGCGATCCCGCGCTTACCAGCGCCAGGATGGGGAGTGTTCGCAGGAGACGGGGCACTTCACGTCAATGATACGAGGCGACCCGGAAAACGGGCTCCTCAGGCGACCGACAGCAGGCGGTTGAGCCGCGAGACGGTGCCGGCGCGGGTGATGAGTCCTTGAACCTTCAGAGAGCCCTTGAACAGCTTGCCGGAAACCGCGCGTCCCGCCTTCTTGAACGCGTCCGGGAAACCCATCCTCAGGGGCGCCGAGGAGAGCTGGGTGAGGGTCTCGGAATCGGAACGAACCAGTACGTCGACGCTGGGAGCGAGCCCGTTCGATACCTTCACCTTCCCGGGTGCGATCCGCAGCGTCAGGGCAACGTGCGCGTCCTCCGCGACGATCCCAACTG
>JBOGVX010000240.1:0-4052 GCA_050693165.1 Actinomycetota bacterium
GTCGGCGATCGTCGCGGCGTTGCGCGGGTCGTCCTCGGGGATGTTCTGCTCCACCTTGCCGACCAGGTCGGCACCCACGTCGGCGGCCTTCGTGAAGATCCCACCGCCGACTCGCATGAACATCGCGAGCAGCGCGCCCCCGAACCCAAAGCCGACAAGGACCGAGGTCGCGTCCTCCTTGTAGATGATCAGGATCGCGGCCGCGCCCAGAAGGCCGAGCCCGACCGTGAACATCCCGGCGACTCCGCCGGTGCGGAACGCGATGGTCAGCGCGCGCTTCAGGCCGCTTTCTCGCGCCGCGTTCGCGACGCGCACGTTGCCTCGGACGGCGAGCCACATGCCCGCGAAGCCGGTGATCGCCGAGAACGCCGCGCCCAGGATGAACGCGACGGAACGGCCGAACCGGATCGCGAACTCGCTATGGGTCGGGGAATCGCTGGCCGGAAGAACGAAGAAGAGCGCGACGGTCAGCAGCGCGATGAACAGGCCGACCGTGCGGAACTGGCGATTGAGGTACGCCTTGCTGCCTTCCTGGATCGCGCGGGCGATCTCCTGCATCTTGGGAGTGCCCTCCGGCGCCTTCAGCACGGCCCGCATCAGCACGTAGGCCACAAAGAGGGCCAGGACCGAGATGGCCAGGATCACCAATAGAGAGTTGTTCTCGAAGTCCCCGAAGACGGCATCGATGCGTCCGCCTTCCTGCGCGAGCAAGTGATTCAAGTCGGTCCTCCTAGGGAGAAGTGAGGTCTCAGGTGTGAAGCCGAGGGATTATACCGACCGAGGATGGTCCTCCCCGCCCGCGATCACCCGCCTCATCAACGGGGACAGGAACGGCGGCGTCACCAGGGTGGTCACGACGGTCATGGCGATGACCACCCCGAAAAGGACAGGGTCGAGCCCCAGGCCGAGGCCGATCGAGGCGACGATCAAACCGACCTCACCCCGGGGGACCATGCCGACCCCAACCGTGAGAGCTGGCAACGTACCCAGGCGCCTCGAGCCCAGCCATCCGCCCGCAACTTTGGTCAGGATCGCGACCACGGTCACGAGTGACGCTAATCCGATCACGGAAGGATCGAGGAAGACCGCGGGATCGAGGCGGCTCCCGGTGATCGCGAAGAAGAAAGGCACGAGGAACTCGTAGACGGGTTGGATCTGGCTCGTAACCTCCTCGCGGCGGAACTCGAAGATAAGTCCGGCGAAGAACGCCCCGATGATCGCGGCGAGACCTATCACCTCGGACAGAGCCGCCAGGCCGAGAGTCAGCAGGACAGCCACGAGGAAAGGGGACTCGGGCACGCCCGGGATCCGAATGATCGTCGAGAGGCGCCGCGTGACGCGCGGGCCGAAGATCAGGACCACAGCCAGGAAAGCGGCTACCTCGATGATCAGGATCCCGATCCCCAGGGCAGAGATCCCCCCTTCGGCGGAGCCTGCGACGAACGCCAGGACGAGGATCGCGAGGATGTCGTCGACGACGGCAGCGCCGAGCACGACCCTGGCCGGAGCCGTCCGCACCCCGCCGAGATCCCGCACGATCCTGGCAGTGACTCCGACGCTCGTCGCCACTATGGCCGCGGCGACGAACAGGGCGTCGGTGCGCTCGTACCCCAACGCGAACATCAGTCCGACCCCCGCGGCGAAGGGCAGAACAACGCCCAGAAAGCCAACCAGAAGCGCCGGGCGTCCGACAGCCCGAAGCTCGCCGACGCTCGTCTCCAGCCCAACGGTGAAAAGAAGGATGATCACGCCGAGCTCGGCGACGACCTCGAGGACGCGCTCATCACCAGTCCCGGCCCATCCAAGGACATGAGGCCCGACCAATATCCCGGCGAGCAGCTCACCCACCACCGCGGGCTGACCGACGTGCTCGAACAGCTCGCCGAGGACCTTCGCGGCGGCGAACAGCACAAACAGGTCTACGAGGACCGATCCGCTCTCCATAAGGAAAAGGAGCACCGTTCGCCGACCAGGCTTCCCGGCACTCCGATGGCCATCCTAGCGAGCGGGTGCCCTACGTGCTTGGCGTGGGGCATCCGCGGGGACTTTGGTAGTCTCCCCCGCCATGCCCAGGGGGAGCCACCGGGCCGGCAGCGGAGTGCGCTGGCCGGTCGTGGGGGGAGCCATCGTCGCAATCGCCGCCGTAGCAGTCGCGGCCTGGTTCCTCATCGGCCGGGAGAGCGCGGACGAGGTCGCGAACTTCTCGTTCGATATCGGGAAGATCGGAGGGTCCGCCATCGCCGATCGGGCTCCCGAGAGCGAGCTCGAAGAAGCCGGTGACCAGATCCGCGAGACGCTCGACGCGATGTACGTGGTCGGGTTCGTCGACCCCGGGAAGTGGCGGAATGGCACCTTCCCCGACATCTACGACGCTTTCACCGAGGAAGCCGCGGAGAAGGTGCGCGAGGACCTCGCCAACCTGACCGTCGGCGAGGACGCGGCCAAGATCGACACGGTCGATCCGATAACGGGCCGGCTCAGCATCCGGTTCCTCGTCGACGAGGAGGTCAACCTGATCGCCGCGACGGCGCACACGACCTTCTCCGCGAACGCTCTGGCGACCGACGGCGGCAACGTGGCGATCCAGCATGACGGGACGTACTACCTGGAGCCCGACGGCGAGGGCTGGCTGATCAACGCATACGACGTCGAGGGGATCGTCACCCGAGTCGACAAGCCGCTCCCCGACCCCAACGCCACTCCCGAATGAGACGAGCCTCCTTCTTCGCGTTCATCGCCGCGCTCGTCGCGTGGATCATCGTCGGCGCCGGGCTGAGGCCCGACTCGCAGGCGCAGGTTCAGACCGCCGACCTCGGCCACGAGATCGCGGGCACACTGCTCCCCGGGTTTCCGAGCGGCCGGCCGTTCTACGTGGCGGTGATCGGCAGCGACGCGAGGCCCGGGGTATGCGAACCGGTCGAGGCCTGTCTGGCCGACTCGCTCCACATCATCGGCGTCAACCCGAAGAAGAGAAGCGCCGGGATCGTCGGCGTTCCGCGAGACTCGTACGTGGACATACCCGGCTCCGGGACGCAGAAGATCAACAACGCCCTTTCCGTGGGCGGGCCGGAGAAGGTCGTCGAAACCCTGGAGGCACTGGCCGGAGTTGAGATCGACATGTGGTTCCTTTCCTCCTTCGAGGGGTTCCGTCACATGGTGGAGGAGGTCGGCGGGCTCTCCATCGAGGTCCCGTACGCGGTCAGCGACTCCTCCTCGGGAGCCTCGCTCGACGCCGGGCCGCAGGTGCTCGACGGGCCAACAGCATTAGCGTTCGCTCGGAACCGAAAGAGCACACCCAATGGGGACTTCAGCCGCACCGAGAACCAGGGTCTGATGATCTTGTCGGCTCTCTCTCAGATGAGGCAGGAGGTCCGGAAGGATCCGACCCGACTGTTCACCTGGATCATCGCCGGCGCAAAGTACATCCAGACCGAGCTCTCGCTGACCGACCTCTACGAGCTGGCCCTGGCGAGCCTCTCGATCGACCCGAAGAAGGTCGTCAACGTGGCGCTGCCCGGCGGGATCGGCTCGGCAGGAGGAGCGAGCATCGTCACGCTCGGGAGCGAGGCCGACGCGGTGTTCGCGGATCTCGCCGACGACGGCCTCCTCGAGCCATCAGAGGTGGAACCAGTCGACACCGCTGAGGACACCGCCAGCCCCGAGCCGACGGCAGCGCCCTCGCCCTAGGTACCGCGGGTGCGGCGTTTTTCCACGCCGAACACGTGAGCGAGCGAACGCACCAGGTTCCGTCTGGCATCGGATCTCACCGCGAGGATCCCCACCGCGAGAACTATGTAGGTGATCGCGAACACGTACCGAATGGTTGAGTCCTCGAAACCGAACTGCCCAAGGAACAGCACGAGAAGAACGACTGCCTCGCCCCGGGAGATCGACATGTTGGCTATGACGGCCACAGCGAACAGCGACTGAGCTGCAGTAAGGAAGACCTCCTCGACCTGGCGGTCGTCCATTTGGAGTGGAGTGTCGAGCCCCGCACCGGCCAGAGAGAAGACGAGCGGGAGGGTACCGACCAGCAGCGTCCACTGGTTGAC
>JBOGVX010000241.1:0-3550 GCA_050693165.1 Actinomycetota bacterium
GCATCTTCCTACCCCCTCAACTCCTCTATCAGGGCTCCGAACTCACGCGCCATGGTCTCGGACGCCTCCGCACCGTCGGCTTCCGCCCACACTCGAACCAGCGGTTCCTGGGGGTGCGGGATGACCAGTGCCCAGTCCTCACCTCTGTACGCTTTCACACCGTCGATCGTTACGGTCCGCTCCCCGTTCAGCCGCTCGACGAGCCTTCGCATGACACCGCCCTTCGCCTCCCATGGCGTCGCAACGTCGAGGCGGGCCACGTGGATCGTGGGCATCGAGTCGAGCACGTCCCCGAGTGAGACATCGAGCTTCGCCAGGAGCTCGAGGAGCTTGCCGAGGCTCATGACCGCGTCGTATGCCGGTAGGAACTCCGGGAAGACGTACCCGCCGCCCTCCGCTCCGGCGAAGACCACACCGGGCTCCTCGCTGGCCGCGGACAGAGCGGCCGGGGAGATCTTGGTCCACACCACCTCCCCGCCTCGCGACGAAACCAGGCGCTCCACGGCGCGGGTGGTGGGAACCGGAACGGCGACGTTCGCCTTGTCGTGCACGCGGGTCAGAAGCTCGACGTACGCGAGCAGCGCTTCGTCGAGCCCCACGATCCTGCCCGTCTCGTCGACGAGCCGGATCCTCTCCCCGGTCGAGTCGATCATGGCCCCGAGATCCGCCCCACTGGACTTCACGAGAGCCGAGAGTCGCTCGAGGTGAAGGTCGGCCTGCTCCTCGGTCATCGCGGTGCGCCCGTCATCCAGGACGGCGTTCACGGCGAGCACGTCGGCTCCCAGCCGGCCCGACACCATGGGCCCGGTCAGGATCGCCGAACCCCAGGCATAGTCGACCACCAGCTTGGGGGCCCGCTTGCGGATCGTGTCCACATCGACGGAGTCGAGGAGGGCGCGGAGGTAGTACTCGCGCCCTCGGGGCGGGAAGTTCAGCTCGCCGAACTCGTGGTGGAAGGCTCGCCGCAGGTCATCCCTGTAGTACGCCCGCTCGATCTTGCGCTGCATCCCAGGGTCGATGTCGATGCCCCGATCGTCGAAGAACTCGATGTCGACCGACTGGGCGTCGTAGGGAGAGGTTCTGACCGAGACCCCTCCGAGCGCGCGTTCCGACTGCGCGTAGAAACGCGCCACCGGCACCGGCACCAGCTCGAGGTCGTGACAGTCCACCCCGGCGGCGTTCAGCCCCGCGACCATGGCTCGCTTGATGACGCGGGCGGTGCGGGTGGGATCGCGCGAGGCCGTGACGACGGTCCGTTTGGCCATGGTGCTGCCGTAGGCGAGGGCCAGGCGCATCGCCATCTCCGGCGTCACGTCGATGTTGACCAGGCCGGAGACCCCTCGTTCTCCGAACAGACCGCGCGCGCCGCGGGTCTCCCAGACGATGCTCTGCGTAACGAGGGCCCCCGGCTCGACGGTCTTGAACGGATAGACCTTCACTCGGGGGTTGAGGACCGCACCCTCGCCGACGTAGCACTCATCCGAGACCACAACGCCTTCCTCGAGGCGAGCGCCGTGCTTGACGTCGGAGTTCTTGCCCAGGACGCATCCTCGCAATGACGCCGAGGAGCCGATGTAGGCGTTGTCGTGCACCACGGCGCGGTGCAGGAACGCTCCACCCTTCACCACCACTCCCTTTCCGAGCACGGT
This sequence comes from Actinomycetota bacterium, assembly GCA_050693165.1. GTDB lineage: Bacteria > Actinomycetota > UBA4738 > UBA4738 > CALAEC01 > CAZKFH01. Next base: position 1,650 of record JBOGVX010000241.1, read on the forward strand.
GTGGTCGCGGATCTTGACCCCCGCCTCGACACGCGTGTTCTCGCCTATGTACGCGGGGCCCTCGATCACGGCTCCCGGCTCGATCTCGGCGCCCTCCCCTACCCATACGCCGGGGTGGAGCTCGAAACCGGAGCGCTGAACCGTCACCTTGCCGTCGAGGATGTCCCTGTGCACCTCCAGGTACGACTCGAGGTTCCCGATGTCGGCCCAGTAGCCCGGCGCCACGAACCCGTACATGGGGAGTCCCATATCCAGGAGCAGAGGGAACAGATCGGCGGCGAAGTCGAACTCCTGGTTCGCCGGTATGTGCGAGAGGACCTCCGGCTCGAAGATGTATATGCCCGTGTTGATCGTGTCGCTGAAGACCTCGCCCCAGCCGGGCTTCTCGAGGAACCGTTCGATCCGGCCCTCCTCGTCCGTGATGACGATGCCGAACTCGAGTGGGTCCTCGGCGTGGGTCAGGATGACGGTCACGGCCGCCTGTTTCTCGCGATGGAACTTGACCGCTTCGGTCAGGTCGAGGTCGGTGACGTGGTCACCGGAGATAACCAGGAAGGTGTCGTCCAGAGCGTGTTCGGCGTTCTTGACTCCACCCGCCGTGCCGAGGGGCTCGTTCTCGGTGACGTAGGCCAGGGATATCCCAAGATCCGAGCCGTCGCCGAAATAGTGCCTGATCACGCTTGCCAGGAACTGGACGGTGGCCACGACCTCCGTGAAGCCGTGCTCACGAAGGAGCACCAGGACGTGCTCCATCATCGGTCTCCCGACGATCGGAAGCATCGGCTTGGGCTGGTTAGAGGTCAGCGGGCGTAGCCTGGTCCCCGCTCCCCCGGCCATGACCACGGCCTTCATGGTGGGTGAATGGTACCGGCTACGGGGCTCCCCGGACCTCGGGAGCTCAGTGCGGCCGGGCCCTGAGTCCGTCCCTGAGGTCCCGCGCGTACGCAACGGCCGCCGCGTAGTACTCGATGGTGCCGACCGGGAACCACACCCACCCCAGGACCCGCGCCAGGTCGTCCGCCGGCAGGCCCGCATTGCCCCACGCGATAAGTGGCAGGCCCCACATCAGCGTGAACGTCGCATACTTGCCTATGGTCTTGACCTCGATCCTGGGTCCGCCCGTGACGGCGAGCCAGATCCCGGTGGCCAGCACCACACCGTCCCTGACCAAGATGATGAGCGCGGCCCAGAGTGGCAGCAGATCGGTCGCGACGAAGGTCACCAGAGCGGCCGCCATGGCCAGGCGGTCCGCGAGCGGATCGAGGAGCTTCCCGAGCTCGGTGACCTGACCGGTTCGCCGCGCGATGTAGCCGTCCACCCAATCGGTCGAGACCACGGCAGCGAGGAGAAGCATCCCGGCCAGCCTGTAGTCCTCATCGAGGATCAGGAGCACGAACGCCGGGATGAGGACGATCCGGACGGCCGACAGCGCGTTCGGGACCGTCAGGATCCGGTTCGCGGCTCCGGGTTTCGCCATCGCGGCGCAGTCTAGCCGCGCCCGGATTCGGCCAGTTTCATCTTTCTGGGCGCCGGTGCTAGGATCGGCGCCCAGGAGGGGGCGGCGCCCCCAGGGCGTCCTTTTGCCGGCCCGTGGAGGGATCTCCCGGACCCGCACCTGATATCCGCCGCCGTCGCCACAGGAGGGAGAACCCATGACGGCAGGAAGCACGCTCCTCGAGATCTCGCGTGACGGTGGCTCCTTCCGCCTGTCTGGCGAGATAGACCTCTCGAACGTCGATCAGCTGGCCACGGCCGTCTCGACCGAGGTTCGCGAGGGCAACCACGTGGTCCTCGACTGTGAGGATCTGCGCTTCATCGACAGCACGGGGATGGCAGCCCTTCTGGCCATCTGCAAGGGGCTCGGAGTCTCGGGCCGTCTCACTCTCCGTACGGTTCCACCT
>JBOGVX010000242.1:0-8023 GCA_050693165.1 Actinomycetota bacterium
GTGGTCACCCGCCGGCAGGGCCGGGAGAAGCTGCACTTCCTGAACCCGGTGCCGATCCGGCTGATCCACGACCGGTGGATCGACAAGTACACGGAGCGCCAAGTGTCGGCGCTGGCCGAGCTCAAGAACGAGCTCGAGAAGGAGGGGACGGCATGACTACGAAGACCGACGTCACAACCCAGGTTTACCGGGTGTACATCAAGGCACCACCCGAAGCGGTGTGGGACGGGATCACCAAGTCCGAGTGGACGAAGCGATATGGCATGGGAGGCGTGGTGGACTACGACCTCCGCCCTGGTGGGGCCTATCGGGCCTATCCCGGCGAGGCGATGAAGAAGCATGGGGCCGAGCTCGGATTCGAGGTGCCCGAGGTCGCCATGGACGGCGAGGTCATCGAGGCCGACCCTCCACGCAAGCTGGTCCAAACCTTCCGGATGCTGATCGGTGACGAAGCGACAACCGCGGAGGGCTTCACCCGGCTCACCTGGGAGATCGACGAGGTTCAGCCCGGCCTGAGCAAGGTGACCGTGATCCACGACATCGAGGGCGCGCCGATCCTCGCCGCAATGGTCGACGGCGACATGGAGGATCAGGGGGCCGGCGGCGGATGGAGCTACGTGCTTAGCGACCTGAAGTCCCTGCTCGAGACCGGAACATCCCTCCGAGGCTGATTCAAAAGAGATGACGCGGTCGAGGCCGGGAGGGGATGCCTCCCGGCCTCATCGAAAAGGCTCCTAGGTGTTCCCGACGAGACGACTATGTGTTCTTCCTAGTCGACGAACGGTCCGTTGAACACGGGGGCCTCGCCGTACGGCTTGCCCGCCATGATCATGAACCGTGTGCCCGGCGTCGCGTCGGCGACCGTGAGCTCCTCGCCTTCTCCGAGCAGCACTAGCTGGGGCGGCTCGGCTCGCCGGCCGCCCGGGCCGAAAGCCGCCTCGCCGTCCAGCATGTAGGCGAAGCCCTGGAGCTCGCCCGGAACGTGAGTGGTCAGCCCGCCGCCGTTCGGCAACACGACGTCCTCGATCAGCGCGGGCGTCCCGAGCCGGATGGGGGAACCCTCGCCCACCAGCTTCCGCACGGTCGCGTCGCCCTCCTGCCTCGAAAGGATCTGCTCGGCCAGCAGCACCTGCGCGCTGGGCTCGGCCTTCTTGTCCTTCCGAGCCAGGTTCACCCAGAAGAGAACGCCTCGGAACTCCTCGTCGCGCCCCTCCTGGAGCTGGTCTCCGCCGATGGACTCGGCGTGCCACGCGCCGCGCCCGGTCCTCAGGAAGAGCAGCGAGCCTTCCGGCAGCCGCACCCTCTCGATGGATCCGCCGGGCCCGGTGCTGTGGCCGGTGCTGCCCTCACCCTCGAGGATGTACCAGAGGTTGTCGAAGCCCCGGTGGGGATGCTTCGTGTCTGTGTCCTTCACGTCCGACGGCCGGATCGTCGCTTCGTGCACGAGGATGTAAGGGTCGACCCTCTCGTACGGCACCGACCGAGATGGCAGCGCCTCGAGAACAGGGAAGCCCATCACATGGATCGGCGCCGCGTCCTCCACGAGTACGGCTTCGCGGCTCTTCGTCTCGAGCTGAGCGGACATCGCTTCCCTCCTTCTCAGGCCAACTCGTAACAACGCAGCCGTATTCCTCAAGAGGAAGGCATGCCTCTAGGCCGGGAGATAGGTCCGCTTCGGGCTCAGGTTGCGGGGTGAGACCCCTGCGTCTGATCGACGGGCAGGCGGGCGTCGGCGCCCGAGAGCACCACCTCGTCGGTATCGGTCACGGCTGCCGCGCCGGCACCCGAGAGATGGAACACGTAGCGCCCCGGACCCCTGTGGCCCGGGCCGATGAAGTCTCGGTAGCTGCAGCCGAGGAACCCGACGTACAGGCACTCGTCTTCGCCGGTCGGCGTGGTCACCGTCGTGCGGTTCTGCGAGATGCCGAAGAACGGGGCGACGGTGCCGTTCGACTGGGTGAGGAAGTTCGCCACAAGCGTATCCGTGACATCCATCGCCAAGTCGGCGAGGACCGTGCCGCGTCCCCCCGCCCCGAGCACGTGGGCACCAGTGTTCGCAGCCCCCTGGAAGTCGGTCGACTGGTACATGAACGCGTGCGTGCCGCGCTCGATGCCGAGGAGTCGGACGTCGGCAGGGTTCGCTGAGCCATCGAACGTCCAGGTCGGCATCTCCCCGGCGCCCCAGACGAGGAGCTTGAAGGTGGCGGGCTCCCCATGAGGGTCATACGTCGGGGTCATGCCGAAACCGCCCTCGGGCTCGGCCTGGATGGTCTGGTCCTGATGGATCTCCTGGCCTGGAACGAGGCGGATGTCGGCATAGACGCGTGTCTTCGCCCGGTGCACCGCGAACTGGAAGCCGCCCAGGAACGCCTCCTGCTCGTCATAGAAGAAGGCGCCGAGCTCGTTCACCGAGCCAGGGGCCTTGAGCCACAGCGGCACGCCCACCACGGAGCCATCGGTGTGGATCATGAAGGACGCCCATCCGGCTCCGACCACCTCCGTCTTGCCGAACGGCAGCCTGTCGATGTGATCGGCCATCCCCGGCGCCGCCGTCGTGAGGACCAGCAGGACGGCCGAAGCGATCTGGGCGGGGCGCTTCATACGGAAAGGTTCTCCGCGGACCTTGGGGACTCCTCCCACGCCGGCACCCTGAGAAGTGCCACCTGAGGCTGAGGCGCGGCTACTCGTCGTACCCTCCTACCCGTGATCACCTGCGCCAAGTGCGGAGCCGAGAACCCTGCGGGGAACCGCTTCTGTGGCTCGTGCGGCGCCGAGCTCAAGGCCGAGGCTGCCGACGTGCGCGAGGAGCGCAAGGTCATCACGGTTCTCTTCGCCGACCTGGCCGGATTCACCGGCAAGGCCGAGCAGCTCGATCCCGAGGACGTCCGCGCCATGCTCTCCCCCTACTACGCCCTCCTACGCGAGCGGATCGAGGGCCTGGGCGGCACGGTCGAAAAGTTCATAGGTGACGCGGTGGTCGGCCTGTTCGGCGCCCCCGTGACCCACGAGGACGACCCCGAGCGAGCCGTCAGGGCCGCCCTGGACATCCGTGATTCCGTAGCCGAGCGAAACGAGGACGACCCCGAGCTCGACCTCCACGTTCGGATCGGCGTGAACACCGGCGAGGCGCTGGTGGCCCTCGGCGCCAGGCCGCTCGAGGGCGAGGGGATGGCCTCCGGCGACGTGGTCAACACCGCGGCCAGGCTGCAGACCGCGGCACCCGTGGACGGCATCCTGGTCGGCGAGGTCACCCACCGCGCTACCTCGGGCGTGATCGAGTACCGCCAAGCCGACTCGGTTGACGCCAAGGGCAAGACCGAACCGGTCAAAGCCTGGGAGGCCGTGCAGGCCCGCTCCCGCCTCGGCGTCGACGTCGTGCACGAGTCCCGAACCCAGCTCGTCGGGCGGGAGCGCGAGGTCGAGGTGCTCACCGGCGCGCTCTCCCGAACCAGAGAGGAGCGCTCGCCGCAGCTCGTCACCCTCGTCGGCGAGCCCGGCATCGGCAAGAGCAGGATGGTCCAGGAGCTCCTCGAGATCGTGGACCGGGACGACGAGCTCATCTACTGGCGTCAGGGGCGAAGCCTTCCTTACGGCGAGGGCATCAGCTACTGGGCGCTCGGCGAGATGGTGAAGAGCCAGGCCGGCATCCTCGAGAGCGACCGCGACGAGGACGCGGTCGCCAAGCTCCACGCCTCGGTGGCCGAGGTGATCGCCGACGAGGAGGAAGCCTCCTGGGTCGAGAGGCACCTCCGCCCGCTGGTAGGACTCTCCGGCGAGGAGCTCCGGGACGACAGGCAGGCCGAGGCCTTCTCGGGGTGGCGGCGCTTCTTCGAGGCCCTCGCCGAACGAAGCCCGACTGTCCTCGTGTTCGAGGACCTGCACTGGGCCGACGACGGGCTGCTCGACTTCGTCGACCACCTCTCGGAATGGGCCGGTGGCGTCCCACTGCTCGTGGTCTGCACCGCGCGGCCCGAGCTGCTCGCCCGGCGAGCCGGGTGGGGCGGAGGCAAGACCAACTCCGTGATGCTGTCGCTGTCTCCCCTCTCCGGCGAGGAGACCGCCCGGCTGCTCGCGCAGCTCCTGGAGCGATCGGTCCTGCCCGCCGAGCTGCAGACGGCGCTGCTCGCCAAGGCCGGAGGCAACCCGCTGTACGCCGAGGAGTTCGCGCGGATGGCCGCGGATCGCGACCTCCTGTCGAAGCCAGAGGAGGTCCCGCTCCCCGAGTCCCTCCAGGGGATCATCGCCGCGCGGCTCGACGGGCTCACGCCCGAGGAGAAAGCCCTCCTTCAGGACGCTTCCGTGATCGGGAAGGTCTTCTGGCTCGGCGCGGTGTCCTCCGCCGGCGACGTCGAACCCCACGAGGCCGAGCAGCTGCTGCACGGGCTCGAACGCCGGCAGTTCGTGCGCAGGGATCGCCGGTCCTCCATCGCCGGCGAGACCGAGTACGCCTTCTGGCACCTCCTGGTCCGAGACGTTGCCTACGGCCAGATCCCGAGGGCCAGACGCTCCGAGAAGCATCGCCAGGCCGCCGAATGGACGGCCGCCCTCGCGGGGGACCGCATAGAGGACCGAGCGGAGATGATCGCGCACCACTACCGAGCCGCTCTCGAGTTCGCTCGCGCCGCCGGCCAGGACACCACCGGGCTCGAGGCCCCGGCACGGCAGGCGCTATCGGTGGCGGGCGAGCGAGCCGCCGGCCTGAATGCTTTCGGAGCCGCGATCCTATTTCTCGAGGACGCGGTATCGCTCACGCCTCCGGACGATCCCGAGCGTCCACATCTGCTGCTCCGCTACGGCCGCGCCCTGTGGCTCAAGACCAACGGCGGCAAGGAGATCCTCTCCGAGGCCTTCGACGCGCTCAAGGCCGCGGGCGAGGTAGAAGGAGCCGCCGAGGCGGCCATGATGATCGGCGACTGCTTATGGCACGAAGCCCGCCACGACGCTGCCTTCGAGCAATTCGACCGGGCCAGGACCTTGATCGAGCCCCTGCCTCCGTCCGCCTCGAAAGCGGAGGTGCTCGCTCACCTGTCGCGTTTCCTGATGCTGGCCGCCGACAGCGAGGAAGCCATCGCCCTGGGACGCGAGGCCTTCTCGATGGCAGTTACTTTCGGCCTCGCAAGCCTCCAGGCCAACTGCCTGAACAACATCGGCGTCGCGCGTGTCGCCATGAGCGACACGGAGGGAGTGAAGGACATCGAGGAGAGCATCGCCATCGCCGAGCGCGCCAACTCGCCCTGGGACGAGGCCCGCGGGTACCTCAACCTCGCGTCGGTGTTCGGGGACATGGGCGACCTGAGGCGATGCGCGGAGCTGCACGGGAAGGCCACCGAGATCAGCCGGCGTCACGGCCTCGAGACCGCTCTGCGCTTCCTGGAAGGCGAGCGGATCAACGATCTGTTCCACGGCGGCAAGTGGGATGAGGCGCTGCGGCTCGCCGACGAGTACTTCGCCGAGATCGAGGCCGGCTCGGCGTACTACCTGGAGAGTGTCGCTCGGATGGTGCGGGCTTCGATCCGGCTCTCCCGCGGCCAAGTGGAGGGCGCGCTCTCGGACGCGGAGAGAGGACTGGCCGTGGGTCGGGACGCCAAGGATCCGCAGTCCTTCTACCCCGCACTGGCCGAGTATGCCCTGATCCAGGCACTGGCCGGCCGCCCGGCTGAGGCGGACGCGGCGATCGAAGAGCTTCGTCGGACGCCTAACCTGGGGAAGAGCTGGCTTCAGGTCGGGCTGTGGATGCTGCCCGCGACCCTCGCTCTGTTGGAGATGGGGCGGATATCGGAGGCGCTGAGCTTCCCGGTGGAGGGGCCGACGATGCCCTGGAGGGAGGCTGCGTTTGCCATCGGCTCCGGCGACCTTTCACGGGGCGCCGACATACTCCACGAGATCGGCTCCCTCTCGGACGAGGCCTACGTCCGGCTCGTGGCCGCGGAGCAAGCCGTGGCCGCGGGCAATGACCCGGGCGAGGATCTCGACAAGGCCCTGTCGTTCTACCGTGACGCGAACGCTCCCGAGTACGTCCGTCGCGCCGAAGCTCTGCTCGACACCCCTCGCCGAGACGCCGGCCACAGCTGATCGACAGTACGTCTGCGGAATCTGGGCCCACGGTTCGGGCGATGAGCTCGGCTACGACTCCTATGCGGGCTGGTACGTGAGCATGGCGACGCCGGTCGTGCTGTTCGTGCCGTCGACCAGTTTCAAAGGTGTATTGGGAAGGCCGTCTCGAAACAGGCGCTTCCCCACTCCGAGCACCACAGGGACGATCCACAGCTGGTACTCGTCGATCAAGCCGTGCTCCATCAATGTCTGGGCTAGCTCACCGCTTCCGAGCATGACGAGGTCTCCCTCGCCTTCCTCCTTCAGCTTGCGGATCGCCTCGGGGACGTCGCCCTCGAGGAGGTGCGAGTTGTTCCACTCGAGCGGCTCTTTCAAGGTCCGTGAGGCCGCGTACTTGGGGACGCTGTTGAGGAATCCGGCGAACGGATTGTCATCCCCCTGGTTGGGCCAGTACGCCGCGAAGATCTCGTAGGTCCTTCGCCCGAGCACCAGGCCGGCCGCCGAGCTCATCCCTTCACCCGCGGCCTTGCTCATCTCCTCGTCGAAGTACTGCATCGCCCAGCCGCCGTGCTCGAAGCCGCCGCTCGTGTCCTCCTCGGGCCCGCCCGGTCCCTGCATCACGCCGTCCAACGAGAGCTGCGTGTTGATGATCAGCTTGCGCATGGTCAGCTCCTTCGGATCGTCAGCCGTCCGTTCCGGCCAGGTCCGTCGCCAGTCGCCCTCTGGTTGCGTCCAGATCCTCGGGCATGACCTTCGTCTCGGCGATCGTGGGCATGAAGTTCGTGTCGCCGTTCCACCTCGGCACGACGTGCCAGTGGAGGTGGTCGGGCACTCCGGCGCCGGCGACTCGGCCCAGGTTCATCCCCAGGTTGAAGCCGTCGGGCTCCATCGCTTCCTTCAGCGCGCGGATGCAGCGCTGGAGCAGCCGCTGCATGTCGAGGTTCTCGTCGTCCTTCACGTCCTCGAGCTCGCCGACGTGCCGGAGCGGCGCGACCATCAGGTGGCCGCTGTTGTACGGGTACCGGTTCAGCACGGCGAACGAGTGCTCGCTGCGCGCGAGGATCAGCGCCTCCTCGTCGTCCTGCTTCTGCAGCTCGCAGAAGAGGCAACCCTGATCCTCGCCCTTGGACGCCTGCTTGACGTACTCCCCTCGCCAGGGAGCCCAGAGTCTTTCCAATCCCCCAGCCATCGACCATGACCCTAATCGAGCACAAGGTGGCCTTGTCGCAAGAGGCTGCCACGCTACGTAGCCAAGTGCCCTCACCGTCACCGTCGGACCTTCTTGCGCTTTTGTCCCTCGGCGCGGACTGTCGTATGTTTGAGTTGCCCGGCCTCAGGAGGTAGCTGAGGTGAAGAACCCGCGAGTCATGCAGCGCGTTGTCCTCGTCATGTGCCTGGGTGGGTTACTCCCCCTAGGTTCCTCCGTCGAAGCACAAACAGCGGAGGACCCAGCCGCAGCCATCAAGCTGATCCCCTTTCGCAGCGAGCTCATCTTCGGATTCGATAACAGTCGCGAGTCCGAGACACAGCGGCTGAGACTGGACGCCTCCGGTCCTATGGCGAGCGGTAGTCCGACCGCGGTCATTCTTGCCGACTTCTTCTCGTCGACGGGCCGACACTCCCTCTCCCTCGAGGAGGTCGACGCCTCTGTTGAGGTAGACCCTGACTCTCAGACGCTCCTGTTGACTGTTGTGGCCAACCCATCTCTCGAGTCGTGGAATGCGGGTGAGTACACCTCCTCCCTCAGGATTCAAGGAGATGGGTACGAAGCCATGACCATCCCCATAACTCTCTCGTTCAGAAGCGGGCCAGAGTTTTGGGGGGTAGGAGCGGCCTTCCTTGTACTCGCATTTAGCGCTTTCGTTGGCGTTCTATTCAAACCTAAAACCGCTTCGACCCGAAAGCTACCCGCGGTGTCGGCCGGCTGGTGGACCCGAAATGTCGTCTCTCGCGCACCGTTCTTGACAGG
>JBOGVX010000243.1:0-8359 GCA_050693165.1 Actinomycetota bacterium
GAGCTTCTCGCCCTTGGCCTTCGTAGAAGTCTGGCCGGCGTCGGCGTCGCTTCCTCCGCCGTCACCACCGCCCTTCTTCTGAGTGCGCTTCTGCTCCTGCTCCGGCAACCGCCAACCTCCTTGGTTAGGGAACCCGCACCATTCTAGGTCCGGATCGCCGAACGATAGTGAACCCGAGCGGGCCTAGCCCTGAAGGAGCTCCACCAGGGCGGATGCGTCCTTCGCCTCGCCGAGGATGCTCTCCACGTGCTCGCGGGTGCCCCTCAGGGGCTCGCGCATGGGGACCCTCTGAAGGGCGTCCGTGCCCGTGTCGAAGATGATCGAGTCCCACGATGCCGCCGTGATCGCATCCGGGAACCTGCGGATGCACTCTCCGCGGAAGTAAGCCCGCGTGTCCTCGGGGGGCTCGTTGGCGGCCTTCTTGACTTCCGCGTCGGAGACCAGCCGCTCGATCTTGTTCGACTTCACCAGACGGTAGTACAGGCCCTTGTCGCGACGCACATCGTGGTATTGCAGGTCGATCAGGGCGAGCTTCGGGTCGTCCCACTCGAGGCCGTCGCGCTCGCGGTAGCCGTCTAGCAGGCGGTACTTCGCCACCCAGTCGAGCTCGCGGTGGAGCTTCATCGGGTCCTCCTCGAGCGTGCTCAGCGTCGTCTCCCACCTCTCGAGGATCTCCGCATTCATCGGGATCTCCTCGTTCTCCTTGACCCACTTCTTGGCGTGATCGAGGTATTCGAGCTGTAGCTCGAGGGCGGTCACGGTGCGGCCGTCCGCCATGCGGATCGTCTTTTGAAGGGTTGGGTCGTGCGATACCTGGTGCAGGGACGGGATAGCACGGTCCAATGAGAGGTCCGGGAGCCACTGATCCTCGATCATCTTGAGCACCAGCGCCGTGGTCCCGAGCTTCAGGTAGGTCGAGATCTCGGACATGTTCGCGTCGCCGATGATCACGTGGAGCCGTCGGTACTTGTCCGGGTCCGCGTGCGGCTCGTCGCGCGTGTTGATGATCGGTCGCTTCAGGGTTGTCTCGAGGCCCACCTCGGCCTCGAAGTAATCAGCCCGCTGTGTCAGCTGATACGGGACCGCTCCCTCTTCTCCCCTGCCCGCGTCCCGGCCGACTCGACCCGCGCCCGTGAAGATCTGCCGCGTTACGAAGAACGGTGTCAGGTCACGGACGATCCGTGAGAAAGGTGTGTCTCGGGAGACGAGGTAGTTCTCGTGGGTGCCGTACGAGTTGCCCTTGCTGTCGGTGTTGTTCTTGTAGATGTTCAGGCGCTCGCCCGGAGGTAGGAGGTCGGAGGCGAGCTCGAGGGACCGCTCGAGGATCCTCTCACCCGCCTTGTCGTGGAGGACCAGCTCGCGTGGATTGGTGCACTCTGGCGTCGAGTATTCCGGGTGAGCGTGATCCACGTAGTAGCGAGCCCCGTTCGGCAGGATCACGTTGGCCAGGCCGAGGTCCTCCTCGGTCGGCTCGCGCTCCTGGACCGGCTCGAAGCCCCTGGCGTCGCGAAGGGGGCTCTCCTGCTCGTAGTCCCACCTGATCTTCCGTAGCTCCCCCGCGAAGGAGTTGATCAGGATGGACGACGCGAGAACCGGGTTGAAATCGGTGCTTCCGGGGCTCGAGATGCCGTACTCGGTCTCGATGCCCATGACCTTCGGGATCGCCATGCGGCCTCAAGGATAGGGCCTTTGGAGGCCTATCTACAGAACCCCGGCTCCGGCCTAGGGAACGCCGTCCCAGACCGTGTGGAGCACCTGGCGGACCTTGTAGACCTCCCCGAGGTAGAGGTCGGTATCGCTTCGGTCGGGCAGCGGCACCTCACCCTTCAGAACGCGAACCGCAAGGGCCTGCGCAACGCGGTCCGTCGCTCCATAACCGATCTGGATGTACTCGGGGTACTGGGCGGGGACGTCGGTCCACTTGATCGGGGTGGGCATGTACGGACCCGCCCCGCACACCGGTCCATCCTCCGACTGCGCTGCAGGCCTCTCCGTGGCCGTCTTCTGCAGGACGGCTCGCAGCTCGTCTCGGTGGAAGAGCCCGTCCGCCAGCGGACCCGACGGTACGAGGCCTGCCGGGCCTCGCGCCACGGTCCCCCCGAACTCACCATCGAAGCCTGTCTCGAGGTCGCCGAGGAGGCGACGGGCCTCGAGGATGATCAGACCCGCGCTGCCGGCGGCAAAGGGCGTTGCGCCGGACGTTCCGCCGGCGACCCGTTCCCCCGATTGGGAGACGTGGTTACGCACCGCACCCCAGGCGTCACACGAGTCGGCGACGATGTGGGGTGAGAAGCCAGGCCAGGTGTTCATGTAGCCCGAGTCATGGCCCCCGACGATGTAGCCGTTGACTCCGAAGTGTGCGGCGATCATGGTCGGGTGACCGAGGACGCCACCGCGGAACGCCACTCCGTTGCCGGACGCCCAGAAGGCGGCATGCCGGGTGTTGGCCCGCTCGATCTCACGGACGAGCTCCGGGTTGGCGGTGATAAGCCCGGCCGCACCCGTCGGCTCCCATAAGGGCACGATTGGCCCCCATGAGTTCGACTGAGCGTCGATCCAGCCCGAGTTGTCCGCAGCCCACTTCACCGCGGCTACCGTCGGCTCGTTCGAGGGCCCGGGGTTCGCCAGGTTCACGGACCCCGGGAACTGGATCATCACGACCCGGCAGTCGACCGACTTGCAGGCGCCGTAGTCACTCGAGGTGCCGCGCGAGGAGACCATGGTGCCGTGGCCGCCGTAGTCCAGTACCTCGGTGCCGCCCGTCGGCAGGCCGCTGCAGCCTCCGTCGACCGAGGGGCTGGTGGAGTAGGCGCCGATGATCCTCGTACCCGGGAACCAGTACAGCTTCCGTGGCTGGACGGTCTTCCAGACGGCGCAGTCCTCGCGCACCAGATCGGCCCAGTCCGCTTCCTCTCCGAGAGGTGGAAGCGTGATCGGCAGAGCCTGAGCGTCCGCCGGGTAGCCCGGGATGTAGGTCGAGGGGTGCTGGTACGCCCAGGGGCTGTTGTCCCTGAAGACCTCGTGGTACGGGTTGATCCCGGTATCGATGTAGCTGACCACCGACTTCGGCGTGGGAGCCGGGAGCTCCTCCGCGGTAGAGGCGGTTGCACCCGCTCCGGCGAGCGAGAGGACGAGCAGGACCAGCAGCGAGGACCTCAGTGGATGTCTCATGAGGATGAATTCGGTCCGAGAGGGGCTCGGACCTTTGTTCATATGGACAAAGCGGAATGTGAGGGGTCTCAGAGCCGGTTCAGGGCACCGTGTTCCAGACCGTCCCATTGACTGTGTCCTTCACCGCCATCCAGGTATCGACTTCGGCGCGGTTCGGCATCGGTGCCCTGCCTAAAAGGACGTCCATGGCTTCGCCTGCTGAAGCCTGATTTACGATCCCGTACCCCTGGTAGGCGAAGTAGGCAGGGGTGGTCGGCGTCGTGTTCCCGCACGTCAATGGGTCGCCGACGCAATACGTTGGATCGAATGATGCCGGGTCCGCCGTCTTCATCGTGGTCTCCTCAACCTCCGTGCGGACCAGAATGCCGTCAGCAAGGGGTCCTGAGGAGGGAAGCGCAGCCCCTTCGGAGGCCACCGCGAGCGCGACCTGGCCGTGTGGACCCTCGGTCGTGTCGCCGAACGCCCTGCGGGCCTCGAGGATCTGGTCGGCGACGACGCCGGCCACAAGGGGGGTTGAGCAGGACGTGCCGCTGAAGTTCCTCTCACCGAAGGTGGAGTCGCGCGCAGCTGCCGGCCAGGCCGATCCGTAGGAGGAGACGTCGGGAGGGATCGACTGCCAGCAGTGATCCTGCTGGTTCTTCGGAGACACCGCGCCGACGACCAGGTTCCAGGGCGCCGACGTGTAGCTGGTGGTCGTCAGAGCTCGATCGCACGAAAGCCCCGTGCCGCTGACCCCGTTGCCGGCGGCGAAAGCCACGACCTTCCCGGCCCCGGTCGCCTCCTTGCTCCTCGATTTTTCAACGCTGTTGGACCCGGACACGTTGGCCAGATACCCCCAGGAGTTGGAGATGACGTCGATCCAGGGCTGCTCGAACGCCCACTCGAGTGTCCATCCCTGGACGACGACGATCAGAGTGTCGACGTCACGGCTGAAGCCGTGGTTCAGGCCGCCCACCAGGCTCGCGGTGGCGGTCCCATGGCCGTTCGCGTCGAGGATCGGCGGATCGGTGGTCACACCGTCCTGATCGCCGCTCACGGAATATCCGCCGATGATCTTCGTACCGGGGAAATAGTGAAGGGTGTCCTCCTCCACGGTGTCCCAGATTTCCTCGTCCTTGGCCACGGCAGTGTGGTAGTCGGTCGCGTTCAGGGAGAGTGGGACGGGCAGTGCTGTGTCCGGATAGCCCTCGATGAACTCCCAGGGCGGGACACCCTGAAGGTCGTCGTTGGCCGGGAGCCGGAAGTCCTCGTGATACGGATTGATGCCCGTGTCGGGCACGGCGACCACGACGAAACTGCGGTCCCGAAGCCGTTCGACCTTGCAGCCGTAGCCGTCGTACGCGGGGTCCGCCGGATTGTGGCAGGCGTCCCCGCCTGCTGCGGAGCTCGTCGAGAGAAGCGCCATGGCGATCGCGACTCCCAGCGTGCGTAGCGTCATGGAACCCGTCCCACCAGGGATAGGACGAGGAAGGTCAGCAGAACTGATCCCTGAGCGGCGTCATGAGGGGGGAATTCTGCCCGAGCGGGCGTCACACCTTTGTTCAGATAGACAAAGCAAGCATGCGCTGAGAGCGCCTACAGGTACTGGCCGGGGCTGACGCGCTCGACCTGGCGGCTTCCCTCGCCGGTGTCGCGGTCGCCCAGGAGGGTACGGACGTAGACGATCCGCTCGCCCTTCTTGCCCGAGATCCGAGCCCAGTCGTCGGGGTTCGTCGTGTTGGGCAGGTCCTCGTGCTCCTTGAACTCCGCACGGATCGACTCGAGCAGGTCGTTGGCCTTGATGCCCTTCTCCCCGTGCTGGAGGAAGCGCTTGATGGCCAGCTTCTTCGCGCGCGCGACGATGTTCTCGATCATGGCGCCGGAGTTGAAGTCCTTGAAGAACAGGATCTCCTTGTCTCCGTGCTGGTAGGTGACCTCGAGGAAGCGGTTCTCCTCGGTCGGCGCGTACATCCGCTCGATCGTCCCGGCCACCATCCTCTTGCACGCGGCGGCCGAGTCGCCGCCGGAACCCTTGATCTCGTCCTCGTGAATCGGGACGGAAGGCGTCAGGTACTTCGACATGATGTCCTTGGCCGACTGCTCGTCCGGGCGCTCGATCTTGATCTTCACGTCGAGCCGGCCGGGCCTCAGGATCGCTGGGTCGATCAGGTCCTCGCGGTTCGAGGCGCCGATCACGATGACGTTCTTTAGGGTCTCGACGCCGTCGATCTCGGACAGCATCTGCGGGACGATCGTGTTCTCGACGTCCGAGGAGATCCCCGAGCCCCGCATCCGGAAGATCGAGTCCATCTCGTCGAAGAAGACGATGACCGGGAAGCCTTCCTCGGACTTCTCCTTGGCGCGCTGGAAGATCAGGCGGATCTGCCGCTCGGTCTCGCCGACGTACTTGTTGAGCAGTTCGGGGCCCTTGACGTTCAGGAAGTAGGAGTGGGCGTCTGCGCGGCCCGTCCGCTCCGCGACCTTCTGAGCCAGCGAGTTCGCGACGGCCTTGGCGATGAGCGTCTTGCCGCATCCGGGAGGCCCGTAGAGCAGTATCCCCTTGGGCGCAGCGAGCTCGTGCTCCTTGAAGATCTCGGAGTACAGGAACGGAAGCTCGACCGCGTCCTTGATGTCCTCGATCTGCGGCCCGAGCCCGCCGATGTCCTCGTAGCTGATGTCGGGGATCTCCTCGAGGATGACGTCCTCGACCTGCTCCTTCGGGAGACGCTCCAGCACATGACCGGAGCGAGGGTCGAGTAGGAGCGGGTCGCCGGCGCGAAGAAGCTCGCCCTTGAGTGCCTGCGAGACGATGGCGACCATCTCCTCGTCGCCGCGACCAACAACGACGACGCGGCCGTCGCCGAGGTTCTCCTTGATCGTGACGACCTCGCCCTGCTTGTCGGGCTCGAGGATCTCCACGACGTTGAGCGCCTCGTTGAGGATGACCTCGGCGCCCTTGTGGAACCTCGCCTTGTCGAGCTCGGGGTCGATCGTGACGCGCATCTTCCGGCCGGCGGTGAACACGTCGACCGTTTCGTCTTCCTCGTTGTGGCCGAGGAACACACCGAAGGAGGCCGGCGGCTGCGAGAGCTTCTCGACCTCTTCCTTCATGGCCTCGAGCTTCTCGCGCTCGGCCTTGATCGTGGAGACGAGCTTCTCGTTCTGCGCCTGGGCCTTGGCCAGGTTGCCCTTGGCCTCGAGGAGTCGCTCCTCGAGCGTGGTGACCTGGCGAGGGGCGCTCGTGAGGCGGCGGCGAAGGAGGGCGATCTCGTCCTCCAGGAACTTGACGTGCGTCCCCAGCTCGTCGACCTGCTTCTCGTAGGCTTCGATGCGTGCCTGCGGGTCGAGCTCGTCCGTCATTTCGCTCCCTCGCTCCCCTCTACAGAGGCCGAGTATATCTCTGGCCTACCCCTCGGCCTGTGAAGCCACTACCTTTACTAACGCGTCTTCCGGCCCACGGTGATGAACCCGGTGTGGGCGACCATGCGGTGATCGGGCCGAACGCTGCGCGGCTCGACGTGCCAGGTGCGCAGCATCACCTCGAACGTCTGGATCTCGAAGTAGCCGGCGGCCGTCATGGCCTCGACCAGCTGCTGGACCTGGCCGGTCGTCGGCAGATAGCCGCACATAGCTCCTCCCGGAACGAGTGCAGCCGTGGTTGCCTCAAGAACCCCCCAGGGCTCGGGCATGTCGAGGACGACCCGGTGGAACGTCTCGTCGCCGACGTCGCGTACATCACCGTGGCGAAGCTCGAGCCAAGCGGGGAGCTTGCCGAAGAACTCCTCGGCGTTGCGCTTGGCGATCTCGTGGAACTCCTCCCGGAGCTCATAGGACACGACGCGCCCCTCGGCCCCGGTCGCGCGGCAGAGCGCGATCGTCAGGGCGCCGGATCCGCTCCCCGCCTCCAGCACCCGCGCTCCCGGGAAGATGTCCGTATATACGAGAAGCGGGCCGATGTCCTTGGGATAGATCACCTGTGCGCCGCGGCCCATCTTCAGGATGAAGTCCGCCAGCCGCGGGCGGAAGCACACGAGCTCGGAGCCCGTGTTCGTGTGGACCCTGGCGCCTTCCTCAGAGCCGATCACCAGGTCGTGAGGAAGCGCTCCACCGTGGAAGTGGAAGGTGGCCCCGGGCTCGAGGCGCACCAGGAAGCGCCGGCCACGTGAATCGATGAGGAGCACCCGCTCGCCGGAGGCCATGGGCTCAGCGTCCATCCGGTCAGGCTACCCCCGCTAGCCCTCCTCGACCGGAAGGGGGCGCACACCGAGGGTCACACGTAGCGTCCGCTCGTCGCCCTCGGGTGTCACGACCACGACATCGACCTCGTTCCCCGGGTCGAGATCGGCGAGGACCTCTCCCACCGCGACCGACGAGTCGACGGACTCGCCGGCGATGCTGACGATCACGTCACCGATCGCGACGCCTCCGCGATCGGCGGGGCCACCGGGAACCACCTCCTGAACCAGAGCGCCCTCCTTCACCGACAGGCCGAGCTGCGCGGCCACGGCCGCGTCGACGTCGCTCGTCGAAACGCCGAGGAAGGCCTGTTGCTCGACGGGATCGCGCATCGCCTCCTCTATCACGGGCTTGGCCCGGTCGATCGCGATGGCGAAACCGATGTTCTCGGCTGATCCCGCTCCGACCCCTGCCGTGTTTATCCCCACCACTCGCCCACTGAGGTCCACGAGCGGTCCGCCCGAGTTCCCGGGGTTGATGGCGGCGTCCGTCTGTAGCAGGTCCTCGTAGGTCCGGGTCTGACCCCCCGGAGCGCCGGCCCGGATGGTGCGGTGCCGTGCCGAGAGGATGCCGGACGTGACACTGGGTCCGCCCTCCAGGCCCAGCGCGAAGCCGAGGGCGACGACCGGCTCACCGAGCTGGAGCCCGCTCGCATCGCCGAGAGGCACTGTGGCCAGAGGTTCCTCCGTGGTCACCTTCAGGACCGCGAGGTCCGCGTTCGCGTCCCCACCGATGAGCCGGGCCTGCAGGTTGCGGCCGTCCGCGGTCACCACCTCGATGCCTCGAAGGGTGGCGCCCGCGGGCGCCTCGAGCACGTGGAAGTTCGTGACGATGACGCCGTCGGAACGGACCACGAAGCCCGTGCCCTCCCCCTCGCCGTCACCTTCGATGGAGGAGCTGAAGTTGGAGGTGACGTTGACGACGGCGGGGCTGACCCGCCTAACGACCTGAACGATCCTGTCCTCGTGAGGAT
>JBOGVX010000244.1:0-20926 GCA_050693165.1 Actinomycetota bacterium
TACGTCCTGATGGAGTACGGGACCGGCGCCGTCATGGGCGTGCCCGGGCACGATCAGCGCGACTTCGAGTTCGCGCGCGAGCACGGCCTCGAGGTGCGCGTGGTGATCCAGCCCGAGGATCAGATCCGCGATGCCGCCGTCATGGACCGCGCACACGACCACGAGGGCGTGATGGTCAGCTCCGGGCCGTTCGACGGGACGCCTTCACCCGACGGTATCCCTCGGGTGATCGCGTGGCTCGAGGAGCAGGGGAAGGGCAAGGCGGCCGTTTCCTTCCGCCTGCGCGACTGGCTGATCTCTCGGCAGCGCTACTGGGGATGCCCGATACCGATCATCCACTGCCCGACCTGCGGGGAGGTGCCCGTTCCCGAGGACCAGCTTCCAGTCGAGCTGCCGGAGGACGTGGACTTCTCGCCGAAGGGCGAGTCACCGCTGGCGAAGCACGAAGCCTTCGTCAACGTGACGTGCCCCAAGTGCGGCGGGGACGCCAGGCGCGACACCGACACCATGGACACGTTCGTCGATTCGTCCTGGTACTACTACCGCTACCTCTCTCCGAGCGACGACACTCGTGCGTTCGATACAGACGCGGTCGCGAAGTGGATGCCTGTCGGCCAGTACACGGGAGGGATCGAGCACGCGATCCTGCACCTGCTCTACTCACGCTTCTTCACCAAGGTCCTCAACGACATGGAGATGGTGTCTTTCCGCGAGCCCTTTCCCAACCTGCTGAACCAGGGCATGGTGATCATGCAGGGCGCCGCGATGTCGAAGAGCAGCGGCAACCTTGTCGAGTTCGCCTCCGAGCTCGAGAAGCACGGGGCCGACGTGATCAGGGTCACGATGCTGTTCTCGGGCCCACCTGATGACGACGTCGACTGGGCCACGGTCTCGCCTGCGGGCGTGCGTTCCTGGTTCGAACGCATCTGGCGCGCGGCCCACGAGTCTGCCGAGCGCACGGGCGAGGACCCGATCGAGCTGCGCCGACTCACTCACCGGACTATCAAGCGGGTAACAGAACTCTACGAGCGCTTCAAGTTCAACGTCGCGGTGGCCCGGATGATGGAGCTCACGAATGAGATCCGCTCCAGCGTCGACGCCGGCCAGCCGGTCGGGGAGGCGATGAGCGCGCTCGTGCGGATGCTCGCCCCCATGGCGCCGTTCATCACCGAGGAGCTGTGGCGGAACGTCCTGGGCGGCGAGGGATCCGTCCACACGGCCGACTGGCCGGCTCACGACGAGGACCTGGCCAAGGAGGACCACGTGACGCTGGTGGTCCAGGTCGACGGCAAGGTCCGAGACACGCTCGATGTCTCCCCCGAGCTCTCCCAGGAGGAAGCGGAACGGCTCGCCCGGGAATCCGAGAACGCCCTTCGGGCGATCGGGGATCGGGACGTCGTCAGGGTGATCGCCCGGCCTCCCAAGCTCGTCAACTTCGTAACGCGCTGAGTGTGCGCGGCCTCGACGTTCGCGCCACCGAAGGCGGGGTCATCGTCGCAGTGCAGGTTCGCCCGCGTTCGCGGCCGGGGCTCGAGCTCACGGAAGCCGGTCTGGTCATCCGGGTCAAGGCGGCGCCGGAGAAGGGTCGCGCGACACACGAGGCACGCCGAGCCCTCGCGGAGGCCCTCGACGTCGCGCCAACCGCGGTCTCTCTGCGAAGCGGCCCCACCAGCCGGCGGAAGTCCTTCACCGTGGATGGGGTTAGCGCACTCGAAGCTCGAACCCTGCTGATGGGTGCCGCGGCAGCCAAACGAAAGGGCTAGCGCACAACTCCGATCATTCGTTGCCTTCGAAGTTCATGCACTGCACATTGGCCTGGTCCATGCCGTATGTCTCCAGGGCCTTCGACGCCCCGCAGAGCTCCGAGAATGAGTCGTATCCCGGCGTGCCCGGCGCAGGCGCCGTGCCGCGCCACGAGGGGAACTGGGCGTCCATCAGTCGCGTGATAGCCCCCACGAGTCGCCTGAGGATCTTCCTTTCCAGCTCGGCCGGATCTGTGCCGGGTCGCATCCGGCTGGCCTCTGCCCTCAGCAGCGCGGTCTTAGCTCGTGCGTACTCCTGAGAATCACTGCCATATTGGGCAAGTGGGCCCACCAACCTGTCGGCGTAGAACTGTGGGTTGGGCTGGTTCTGGAGCGCGGCGTCGAAGTCACTGTCCTTCCCGCTGACGATGTACTCGTCGTACTCCTGGTAGGCGGCCTCCTGGCGGTTCTCCTGATCGAGCGCGGTCCCCATGGCCTGGACCTCCGGGTCCGGTGAGGTGGAGAGGTCGATGGGCTCGTAGCCGGCGAAGAAATCCCTGAACTCGTCGAGATCGCAGGCCGGCAGAGCGAAGGCGGTCGCCACGACGAGCGCCAGGAGGCGGGCCCTAGGCATTCGGCCCCCCCGTGATCTGTACCAATGCACGCTCGAAGGGATCCGCGCCTGTGCGCAATGACTCCTCGATGTCTTCCATGGTCACCGCGAAGACCACCTCCACCGGGTCTTGTTCCACCTGTCCGGTGAACCGGAAAGCGAATCGGGCGACCCCCGCCTCCCGGGCGGCTCTGCCGTTGACGAGAGTCGAGAACAATGCGTCCTCGAAGGCGTCGCCGGCCCCCTGCTCGGCTCCCGAGATTAGGGGTGTCTCCTCGGTCAGGTTCAGTACCAGGAATGTCCTGCCGTCACCGGTGAGGGGCCAGACGGACACCCGGATGCCGGTCATATCGATCCCCGCTGCCTGCAGCTCCGCTGCGATCGCATCGGCGGCTATGGAGTCGGAGATTGGTCCGTCCTCGGATTGGGGCACGGGCTGGGCTTCCGCGATGGCCGAGGTGAGCTCTTCCTCCGAGAAGAAAACCCCGCCAGAGGCGTCAGCCCCGCGGGACAGCTCCTCCAGGGAGGAGAGGTTGCCGCTGCAGGCGGCCGTGGGAAGTAGCGCGAGCGAGACCAGAGCGAGCTGGCGGAGATGTGCTGCGCTCATGTTGCTCCGATCAGCTACCTACTCTTCCCTAGCCCCGGGGTGAAGAAAGCCCTGCCCTGGCGGCTGACTGCCGCAGCAAAACGCCGGCGGTAAGCATCGCCGCCGATGCGACGAGGGCCAGCCAGGCCCCGATCGAAACAGCTTCGAAAAGCGATGCGCCCTGCAGCTGGGACATGATCCGGATCACGTACCAGAGCATGAGGAAGCTCGCGGACCCTCCGGCGGAGAGGAACGTGATCGTGAGCATTCGCGGATCGGGCTTGAGAAGTGCCACTCCCAGCCCGGCCGCGGCAGCGAGCACGAACACGATCCCTATCGGCAGGCCTCCCGCCGCGGTGTTGCTGAACAGTAGGGCGAACGGGATGTCGTAGCTGTCCACGGAGAAAGCGCCTCCGAACCACGGGAGCCCCGTCGCTATCACGAGGGCACCGCAGGCCCCGGCGCCTATCCATGCCGCCCGGTCGATGTCTCCGCCCGCGGGTGGAGGCGGGGGTGGGGGTGGAGGTGGCGGAGCCGTCCCTCGAGCCGGGGGAGGCAGCGGCTGGGTGGCCGCGGCACTCTTGCGAGTTCCAGCCTTCGGGGCTGTGGGAGGGGCAGGTGGTGGAAGCTCCGCCGTCGCGTCGGCGGCGGGCTGGAGCGCCTCCCCGCACGAGGGGCAGAACTTCTGGGTCTTGGTGACCTTGGCCCCGCAGTTGGGGCAGAACCTCTGAGCTCCTCGAGCCGCCGGACTCATCGCACTCCTTCCGTTGTCGCCGCTGGCCATGATGCCCCGGTCGGGGGAGGAAGACAAGAAGGTCCCTACGGGCTATTGCATCGGCCGCCCAGATGAGTCAGTTTTACGGGGTGGGGACCCCGGGCTACGGGCGCGGCCTGAATCAGTTCCGCATCTTCACCGGCGCGACCGCCGGCGGGGCCGCCCTGATACTTCTCCTAACCCAGGTCGTGGGAGGGAATGGGGCCGAGGAACAGGACCTCCCAGAACAAGCGCAAGAGATCCGCCTCGAGCCGATCTCGTACACACCCCCCGACCCGTTCACGCAGCCCCTGACCCCTGAAACGCCTCCTCCATCCCCCTCCGCGTCGCCCTCTCCGTCTCCGTCTCCGTCTCCGTCTCCGTCTCCGTCTCCGTCTCCAACCGGCACTACTCCCGGCACCACCCCCCCTGTCGACGTCGACGTAAACGTGGACATCGCGCTCTCGCCACAGGCTCTGCTTCCGGTGCAACCTGCTTCCTCGGGGGCTATCCGCAGCGCCTCGCCCGACACTGTGGGCCTCTATGGGGGTTCGCTTCGTTACTCGAGATGCGCGCGAGGGAGACTTGTCGACTTCCTCACCGCCTCGCCCGCGAAGGCGCGCGCCTGGGTCGACGTCCTGAACTCCGATCCGACCCTTTACTGGAGCGGTGGCAGCCGCCTCACTGTCGCCGACATCCGCTCGTACGTCTTCGAGCTCACCCCCGTCCTTCTCAGGACGGACACATGGGTGACCAACCACGGCTACTCGAACGGACGAGCCACACGCATCCAGTCTGTCCTTCAGGCTGGCACCGCCGTCCTGGTGGACGCCTACGGGGTTCCTCGCGTGAAGTGCTACTGCGGGAACCCACTGCTGCCGCCGCAGCGCTTCCGCCCCGTGTATCGGGGGCCTCGTTGGCCCGCATTCGATCCGACAAAGGTGGTCGTCGTCACGCGTTCGATCACGATCATCGATACGTTCACCCTGTACGACGTCGCCACGGGAGGCCTCTTCGCACGCAGAGTGAGTACCGAGGGCGAGGAGGACGAGTCCAGCGGAGCCGGCCAGCCCACGGTCGGTCCCACTCCGCAGCTCACGGTTCCTCCCGACATCGAGCTGGGCTCTGGAGACGTTCAGGTGACGCTCATCTGGGACAACGGAGCCGACCTCGATCTCCACGTCGTCGATCCGGATGGGTCCGAGATCTACTTCGGCCAGCCCACCTCCCCGAGCGGTGGGCAGATCGACCAGGACGACACCGCGGGCTGTGGCACATCAGGGTCTCACGTGGAGAACATCTTCTGGCCCTCGGGAGGCGCGCCGAGCGGCGGATATGAGGCTTACGTCGACAACTTCACCGGGTGCGACGGGGCGGCGTCATTCAGGCTGAGGGTCACTGTTCGAGGCGCTGTGGTCTACGACGACGACGGGCTGCTCTCCCAGGACGAGCCGATGACCCCGGTGACGTTCACGGTCTAGCTCGTTCTCTAAATCACCCCGGGGTGCCTGGTGGCAGTGAAGGCACGCGAGCAGGTGAGTTCTCCCTCTAGGTAAGAGGTGACCTGACCGCTCTCGATGTGGAATGTTCCGTCGCGTTCGACGAAGGTTCCGGCCACCTCTTTTTGGTAGAGATACCCACTAGGGGTCGTTCTCTCTTCCGTGAGGTTGAACCGGTCCCCTCCCAGCTGAGCACGTGTGGACGGACCGAAGAAGTCGATCATGACTCCCGAGATGGACTCTCCGGGACTTGCTACGACGAACGTGGTTCTGCCGCTGAGGTCGCTGCAGCCGCCACTCACATCCACGGTCGCCTGTCCCCAGGTGATCTCGTAGACCCCGTAATAGAGCTGACGTGGATCGGTCGGCGGCGGCGGCATCGTCGGCAGATCCTCTCGGGTGGTCGTCTTGCAGTCCTGCGTCCACTTCCTCTGGGCCAGGAAGAAGCGGTGCTTGACCTTCGCCTCGACCTCGCGAGGGGCATAAACCGACCCCGACCCCGAGACGATCCCGGGTATGAACCACATGGCGCCCGGCGGCTCGAACCTCGCTCCATTTCCTGCGGCATCCCAGATCAGGCCCTGTGTCTCGTAGGCATTGCGCACGCACGCCTCGTCGAGGTTGGAGGGCGGAGGCGGAAGAGGCGCCGGTGCGGAGACGCTGATCCTCGGAGGGGGGGTCTCCTGCCTGGTTTGGCTGACACCCCAGTACCCGACGCCGACGAGCGCAAGTCCGGCTGTGATACCTATTAAGGCCGCCTCGATCAGCCAGCCTTCCTGGCTGTTGAGTCTCGCCAGGATCCGAACGCGTCTTGGGTCGGTCATGCTCAGACTAGGGAACCCAACTTACTTATCTCCCGTGAAGGTTATAACGCACAGCGATGTCGAGCTACTTCCCTGGAAGAACTCGTAGCGTCCGGACTCGATCTCGATCCTTCCGTTCCGCTCGACGAACGTCCCTGAGAGCGTCGAGACGAATCCGGCCGATTGGGCTTCCCCTGGAGTGTTGAAGCGGTCACCGCCGAACGAGGCCTCAACAGGCCCGCTATGCGCCGAGAAGGTGATCACTATTCCGCTCCTGCTCTCTCCCGGGCTTCCGGCGGTGAGCGTCGTGGGAAGCTGGTTCAGCTCGGGGCAGGCTCCGCTCGCGGTTCCGGTCTTGTCGATCCACGTCAACCGATAGGTCCCGTAGTACAGCTGGCGCGGGTCGGTCGGCGCTTGCGGCATCGACGGCAGATCGTCTCGACTGATCGTCTTGCAGTCCTGCGTCCACTTCCTCTGGGCCAGGAAGAAGCGGTGCTTGACCTTCGCCTCGACCTCGCGAGGGGTATATACCGACCCCGACCCCGAGACGATCCCGGGTATGAACCACATGGCATTCGGAGGTTCGAACCTCGCCCCGCTACCCGCCGCATCCCAGATCAGACCCTGTGTCTCGTATGCGTTCTGCACGCACGCCTCGTCGAGATTCGAGGGCGGCGGTGGGAGAGGCGCGGGCGCTGAGATGCTTATGTTTGGAGGTGGCTTTTCCTCCTGGGCTACCCAAGCGCCCCAGTACCCGGCTCCCACGAGCGCGATTCCAGCCGCGATACCTATCAACGCCGCCTCGATGAGCCCGAAGCCTTCCTGGCCGCGGAGCCTCGTCAGGATCCCGCCCTGGCTCATGCGCTGGCTCCGGATCTGCGCCGCCTCACGCTCTCTGCCATCACCAGGAGCCCTCCAGCAAAGATCACGAAGAGGCCCACGCCGGGACTGGTTAGATCCTCTGCACCCGCTCGAACGAGAGTGATGATCACGACGTCGACCGCGACAGCACCCAGGGCAAAGAGAACCCTCGCGGATAGAGACCGGCCGGTCGCCAGGGGGACGGCAACGCCGAGCGTCACGAGGAGGAAGATCCCCGTGGGAAGCCATGAGCCGGCGGCCGAGTTGAAGAGCCACGACAGCAATGGGATCTGCCAAGCGTTGATCGGCGAACCCCCCCACGACATCAGCGGGAGGAAGCTTCCGACCAGGATGAGCGCCACACCCACCAGCGGCAATACCCCTGTGGGTATCGAAGGTCCTCCGGCGGCCAGGGCTTGGAGGGCCCGGCCGTCGACCCAGCCGGTCCAACCGTTCTCTCCGGTGACACGTGCCCAAGCTCCCTGCTCCTCCAGGACCTGAAGCTGGATCCGTGGCTGGAGCTGCGCAACGGGATCTGTGGAGGGGTCGGGATCCGCCCACGCGGAGACTCCCTGGTAACCAACCTGGTGAGTGGGAGCCCAACCACCGGACTGGGCAGGTTCGGCCGCCGCTCGAGCTTCGACCGGTACGAGGACTCTCCCGTCTACCCACCCCTCCCAGCCGTTCTCGGCTTGCACGCGGGCCCAGGCTCCGTCTCGCTCGAGAACCTGCAGCTCGGTCTTGGCGTGCAGGCTTGCGATGGGGTCGGCCGAGGCGTCGGCCGCGGCCCATGCTCTGGTCCCGCCTTTCGGTACCAGGTGCGTCGGCTGGAATCCGGAGCTCATCTGGATCTCCTCGAAGGTTAGGCGGCCGCGGGCTCGGGCGCGTAGGGCCCGTTCCTCCAATCGTCGATGAACGCCCTGGCAACCAGGACCACGTCCGCCGGGTCCGTTCCAGGGGCCGGGTCGCACGGCTGCCTGACGCCCCAGGCGACCAGCCAGAGAAGGCTCTCCGCGCCCTCGTAGGGGGCCATCAAGACTTCCGTCTCGCCGTTGACCAGCGTCGCCAAGGCCGTGACCAACTCCTGGGGTAGACCGTCATCGCCCGACCGGTAGTAGACGATGACGTAGCCGTGCTCCAGGTTGTGCACTCCTGCCTCTTCCGGCGGTTGCTGCGTGTAAACCTTGGGCTCGGGTGGCAGCGGGGTCGGAGCGTGGTTGCCGCCGGCTGCAGGAGTTCCTGCCTCCCCGAGGGCGTAAGGCTCCTCATGCGCGACGGGCAGGTCCGACGCGTCTGAGAGCGGGAAGAAATCGAAGCAATTGGCGCGTGCGGCGGCTGCGGCAACATCGGGGGACGGCGAGGGCGACAGCGCCGGCGCAGCGACGGGTGGTTCGGTCACGGGCTGGAGGGGCACCTCCTCGTCTCCCCCCACGATCAGGACGATGGCGAGGACCCCGCCGAGCAGGGCCGCTGCCCCTCCGCCCGCGATCGCCCACTGCCTGCCGCCCCATCCCGCGATTCCACCCGCACCCTTCGGAGGTGGAGGGGGAGGGAGCGAATCTAGCGCTCCCGGATCGGCGCCCTTTGCAGTCTCCGACGCGGCCCCCTCGCCGAATTCGAAGCCGCAGCTGGCGCAGAACTGGGACTCCGCCGTCCGCTTCGTTCCGCAGCTCGGGCAGAAGCCCCCTCCCTCAGCGCTCATGGGTCAGTCGCTCGTGTGGTCTGTCCAGGCCGCACCGTCCCAGTATCGCAGTCGCGCCTCACCGGAGGGATCGGGGTACCAATCGGCCGGGATCGCTCCCGGGGACGCATCCTGAGAAGGGACTGTAACGAGCGCCTTCCTCCTGCGCCGGACGACGACCGCGGCGGCGACTCCGCCGCCGATCGCCAGGACGAGGAGCAGCAGTAGCAGCCCAGCTCCGCCCCCGCCTCCCACGAACCGGACGCTCGACACGATCTTGTCAAGAGCGGCGACGTTGACGTCCCATTGGCCTTCCGGTGCCTCGGCCGTGATGGTGTACCCGGTTCCGGCCTCATCGCTGACCGTTGTCACGCGAGAAATGATCGGCACGCCGCCGCGAACGGAGCCGGTCTCGATGACCACCGCCGGCTGTCCCGCGTTAGTGATCTGCTGAGGCTCGCCCCGGATGGTGGCCTGCTCTGCCCTCGACGTGGCGAACAGGCTGACGGGGTCGGGAAGCTCGACCCCGGAGGCCCCGGCCACAACGCGGGGGCCCGCCGGAACGTCGGAGTCGAGGTCCGCCTCGCTGCTGGCCACCACCAGGCCTCGTCCTTCGACTTCCCGAGAAGTCCATCCCTCGGGGACCAGAAGCTCCACACCTGCGCCACTTGCCCGGGTATCGGCGGCCAGAGCAACGGATCCAGTTCCCCACCCGGTGAGGATGAGCCCACCCAGCGTCAGGAGGATGGCGCCGGGGTGTCGCGTCCGTGTCATCCGACGGTCCCCCTACGCGTCTCGGCCGCCGAAAGGGCCAACGCGAGCAGCCTCTCTGCCCGACCCACGGTGTTCCTCAGCTCGTCGATCCGACCTGTGGCCGCCTCGGATACCCCTTGGACGAAGAGGTGTCCGAACACCGGGAGCAGGCCGTGGATCACCGGGAAGAGCGGCAGCAGTGCCGTCGGGCCGCCGAATCGAAGGCCTCCCAACGCGGCCGCGTACTGCATGATGACCCTGAGCCTGGCGAGCTCGGCGGACGCGTCGGAGCTCGGGTCCAGGTTCAGGGCACCGATGTCCCCCGCCATGGCGAGCTTCCAGTCGTCCGCGTAGTTAAGGGCGTCAGCGCAGTGGTCGCTGTCCTGTCCCTCGCTAGGGCATTCCTGCTCGAACGCGGCTTCGGCAAGGCCGACGGCCACCAGGTCGTCGGTGGTGGATGGCGAAGGGGAGGTCTGGGTCTCCCCACCTCCTGACACCCGGTTCGCGTGCACGCTGAATCTCTGAGCGACCGGGGCCCTCTGGCTCGGGTCGTTCGGGTCGGTCGGGCACTCGTTTAGCCACAGCACGTTTCCATCGAAAGACACACCGGTCCCGGTAACCGCGAACTGGCCGGTGATGTCTCGACCCTCCAGCTCCGCGTAGACGTCGAGGTTCTCGTTGAGGGAGGCGTTGAACACGAGGTCCTCCCCGGCGGAGGGCAGGTCGTGGAGAGTGATGTCGACGTTCGACGTGCCTCGCATGAGGACGGTCATGGGCCAGTCGGACAGCGGATCTTCGTAGTTGGGATTGATACAGGGCGGAGTGATGTCATCGAACGTGAGATCAGCCTCATAGTCGCCCGAGAGGTTGGTCTGGGCCGCCGCCGGAACAACCGTGCTCAGGAGTACGAGCAGCAGGAGAAGCAGTGGGATCGGCCGGGGGGAGCGCACGCTGCGCTCGCCACCGTCGAGAGGATGACTCATTCCGAGGTGTCGTCCGTCCAGGCGTCCCCATCCCAGTAACGAAGCCTGGCCTCGCCGGCCGGGTCTGGATACCAGTCCGCCGCCGGTGAAGAGTCCGAGGACTCGGCCTCGATCGTTTCAGGCGCCACGGCCTCGGCTGCCACGAGGAGACGAGCGTCAACCCAGCCAGACCACTGGTTCTCGGCCTTGACGAGCGCCCAATCCCCCGACACCTGGGTCACCTGCAGCTCCACGCCGCCCCCGATCTCTTCTCTCGCATCGATAGAGGGATCGGGCTGGTCCCAGACGCTCAGCCCTTCGTCCGGAGCTCGATGGCTGGCCGTCCATCGGGGAGGCCCATAAGCCTCCAGGCGTCTGTTGATCTTCCGTACCACTCGTAGTCGCGCAAGGGTGGGAACGAGAATCCCGAGCGCTATGCCGCCGACCAGGAATCCGACCCCCATGCCGAGCGTCGGCCAGATCGCCCCGTACTGCTGAAGGAGCACCCCCGATCCCACCGCGAACAGGATGCCGGACCCGATGCCGACGAAAGAAAGGCGAGGTCGCCATCGAACCCTCGGGATCCGTGGTGAGGTGACACCGCCCGATACGCTAGCCCCTGCGGCAACCATCCCTGTGGTGAGGATCAGCGCGGGTAGCACAAGGAAGAAGCATTTCTTGTTCAGCTCGTCGTCGATCGCCTCTTGCTGTTCGGCCTGTATCTCTTCCGGCGTCCTGTTTTTCTCCTCTTTTTGCTTCTCTTCGATCTTCTTCTCCTCTTCAGGCCCCGTCGTGTCTTCGAAACCCGGAATTTGAGGCTCCTTGCTTCCGGTGATCGCCGTGAGGAGCAGGCCGGCCGCGCCGAGGGCGGTGACGCCACCTGCGGCCTGGCCCAGTGGCTGGGAGAAGGGATTGCCGTTCACTCGGAAGTACAGCACGCCGAGACACACCGCCCCTCGATTGTTGTTCGCGAGGATTCCTTCCACGATGTAGTTGCCGGTGCCGCGGTTGAGGAAGTCGCTGGCTGTAGCCGAGGCCTCCCACATGTTGTCGTTCGTTGTGCCGCCTCGGATCGAATACCTGATACCGAAGTACGCCATCCGCACCACGTAGAGTCGCGCCCTGAGGTGGGAGCCAGCTTGCACGTTCAGCACGGTGTCCTCTCGGATGCGCAGGGGGAAAGCGAGCGTGATCGAAGCGAAGCTCCGCCCATTCACTGTCCCGTAGCAACCTGGCGTGACTGTCGCGGAGGCCGGCCCCGAGAACAGCGAGCCGGTCAGGGCCAGGATTCCCATCAGGCCGGTTATGGCGAGGGCCCGGCGAACACGCGCTCGCCGATGGGTTCGGCGCCGGGAGGGCCTCTCGGTCCGGGCAGGCCTGCACCGCACCACCCGTAGAAACGTTCTGGCGATCGCAACGGGGAAACGGTGGGCCTCGAACATCCGGACGGCATAGTCGGAGCAGGACTCGTCGCCCCCGCAGCGAGCTCTCAGCCGACCCGAAACATGGATCTGATAGGTGCGGATGAAGCGAATGGCGAAACGTGCCCGCCCGCTCGAGGAGCCCCCGCCCATGGCGTGGACATTATGAAGTCCGGCGCGCGGCTATGCCTACCGGATGGACGGGATGGTGCCTCTCCGCGAAACGTCAGTCGGCGGTGTCGGTCGTCCAGGCCGTCCCGTCCCAGTACCGCAGGCGAGAACGGGCAGGATCGGCCAGGCGGCGGAACGTGTTCTTTGCCCGCTTCTCAAGACCCTTCCTCGCTGCTGCGCACGACGGGCACGGCTACTCCGCTTCGCGGATGACCAGGTTGTCGAAGGCGACCTCGGCGGATGCCTCTCCGTTCGAGGGGATCGGGTTGACGAAGAGAGCCACGGATCCCGACGGATAGGTGGAGTCAGTTGCCCGGACCGCCTCCTGGCCGTCGACGAAAAGAGTGAGGGTGGAGCCCAGGCAGTCCAGGCGCAGACGGTTCGTCGTGCCGCGCCCGACGTCGACCCCGTCGGGGAGCTCCTCGAAGCCCAGCTCGGTCCACTCGCCTCCTGGCTCGTCCTGCCGGATGATCCCGGCGCCCGTCTCTGTCCCCAAGTCGAAGACGAAGGCGTAGTAGAACCGTCCGACCTCCCGGTCCCGCCGGCAGGCCAGTCCCCAGCTCGCGGACTCCCCGATGTCGTCCGGAGTGGCGTCCGCCTCGATGCTGACCTCTCCCAGATCGGACAGGTCTCGCCCGCCCACGACCAGGTCCTGGGTGTTGGCACCTGCCACGTACGTATCGAGCGCACTCGTTGACGTGACGAGCAGGGTTTCCGCCGGCGTGTACTCGGCGAGCCGCGTCCCGAACTCGTTCGAGGCCGTCTCGAAGCTCTGACCGGACAGCAAGCCCCCGGCCGGCGAGGAGAAGTCGTGTTCGTATACGACGGTGCCGACCTCCTCCAGCGTCGGCTGCTCCGTGGGCGTCGGGCTCGGTTGCGCTGTGGTCGGTGCCACGGTGGGGGACGGTGCCACGGTCGGAAGGGGTATCGGCTCGAGCTCGGGGGCGGCCGTCTCCTCGGGGCCGCCGAGGACCTGGGTCAGGACGAGTATCAGTGCGGAAACGCCGGCGGTCGCTCCGGCGAAGATGCGGAAGCTGTTCAAGTCACTCGAAGGGCGACCATCACGCCGTCGCGGGTTGGGATCAGCGTGGATCTGTAGCTCTCGTCGGCGGCGATCGCCTGGTTGTGCTCGTTCACCGCCTTCGTCCACTCGGGACGCTTCTCCTCGGGGTCGGGCACCGCCACGCGGCCTGACCAGAGGACGTTGTCGCATAGGTAGAGGCCGCCGACCCGGATCCTCTGTCTGGCCTTGTCCCACGCCTTCGGGTAGTCACCCTTGTCGATGTCGCAGAACACGACGTCGAACTCGCCCTGGAGCTCGTCGATGATCTCGAGCGCGTTGCCGACGTGGCTGTGGACGATGCCGCCGAAGCCTGCGCGGTCCAGGTAGTCGAGTGCCTGCTTCTGGTTCTCGGGGTCGCCCTCGGTCATGTGGACCTCGCCGCCGTCGCCTAGCGCCCGGGCGAACCAATACGCGGAGTACCCGTAGCCGGAGCCCATCTCGAGCACGCGCCTGGCCCCGATGGCTCGGGCCAGGACCTCCATCTCGATGCCGACCAGGCGGTCGACGATAGGGAAGTCCCTCTCCCTCGCGACGGCCTCCATCTCATCGGCGATCGGGTGCTCGCCGGCCAGCAGGTCTCGCATGTAGCGCTCGACGTTGGGATCGACGATGTCCATCGGTCAGGGAGCATACGCGTTCGTGTCGGTGGGGGGTTCTAGGATTCCTCCTGCCTCCTCCTCGGCGAAGCCTGCCCTTGTGGAGGGGACTTGGACGGAGGGTTCCGAGAATGGCTCGGTAGCCTCAGCCGCCGCGAGCTCGCGCTGGTCGGGCTCCTCGGTCTCGCAGCCGTCGGTGGGATCGGGCTCTGGTACGTCCGCTCGCTACCCCAGCCGGTCTCGGTGCACGCCGCGCCGGCGCCCGAGCCCGGTCCGTCCGTAACGCCCATCTTCCTGATCGTTCACGTCGCGGGCTGGGTCGAGGAGCCCGGCGTCTACGAGCTCGCGGACGGCTCGCGCGTGATCGACGCGCTCGATGCTGCCGGTGGGCCGAAGAAGGGAGCGGAGCTCTCGGCGCTGAACCTCGCCGCCCCGTTGACGGACGGTCAGCAGGTCCTGGTCGTCAGAGAGGCCGAGGTCCCCGAGTCCTCCGGCACCGCGGAAACCGGGGGAGTTCCTTCGGGCGCGACGGCTCTCGTGAACGTGAACACGGCAACGACCGCGGAGCTGGAGACGCTGCCCGGGATAGGGGAGGTGCTGGCCGCGACGATCGTGCAGTACCGCGAGGAGCATGGCCCGTTCACCTCCGTGGATCAGCTCGAGGACGTCAGCGGGATCGGGGAGGTGACGCTCGAGGAGCTTCGCGATCTCGTCACGGTCTGACCTTGCCCGGCTGCTGCCGTTCGTGGCCGCCGCGTTCTGGGCCGGACTACTCCTGAGCTCGTGGATCGACCCGAGGCTTGGTGTCCCCCTGGTCGTGGTCCCTCTCGGCGCGTTGGTCGCGGCCGTGTTCGCTCGCAGGCGCCGAGCTCCCCACTCGAGCAGCCTCCTGGTCCGAGCCGGACTCGCTATCGAGCCGCCGGAACCGGCGAATGCTCGCGAAAGGGTCCTGTTGGCGGCGGGCTTCCCGACCGAGCCCGTGCGAGCTCACGTCTTGACCGGGCCGGCACGCCTCGCCGCGATCCTGATCGGAGTGGTTGTTGCCGGGACAGGTTGGGGCGCCGCGCGCATCCAGCCCCCGGATCTCGGGCCACTCGAGGGACGCTACGTCCGCTTCGCCGGCGCCGCTCTTTCGGATCTTCATCAGTACGACTGGGGTTCCGGGATCGAGGTTGGCCTGGAGAGTCTCTGGCTGGACGGGCGCGCCTGGCGTGTGGACTCGAGGGCGTGGGTCTCGGGTGGCATCGACGGCATCGGGGCGGAGGCGGGGGAGCGCGTCCGCGGAGAGGGCAGGCTCGAGGCGGTCACCGGCGACGGCTTCGGCGAGTACCTCTCCTCGCGGGGAGTCGAGGTAAGCATCGGGGCCTCCGACCTGCGCGTCGCACCCGGTGGCGTCTCGCCGCCGATGGCCGCGGCGAACGCCGCACGGAGGGGGCTCCGAACCGGGCTGTCGCGCGTCATGCCCCCGAAGGAAGCCGGGTTGCTCCTCGGTCTCGCCATCGGGGAGACGAGCGATCTCGATCCCGAGGTCGAGGAGGACTTCCGTGCGAGCGGGCTCAGCCATCTGCTCGCGGTGTCCGGCTCGAACGTCGCGACGTTCCTCGTTCCGTTGCTCGCGGTCGCTGCGGCTCTGGGAGCAGGGCCTCGTACGCGTGCGGCGGCCGGTGCCGCCGGCGTCCTGTTCTTCGCGCTGATGACCAGGTGGGAGCCCTCGGTCCTCCGGGCCGGAGTGATGGCTGGGATAGCGCTGATCGCGATCGGGGCGGGTCGTCCCAGGAGCACCGGTCCCGCACTCGGCGCCGCGGTGCTCCTGCTGCTCGTGGCGGACCCGAGGCTCGCGAGCTCGGTCGGCTTCGAGCTGTCGGTCGCCGCGACCGCCGGGATAGTGCTTCTCGCATCGCCTATCGCCGGGCGGCTGACCGCGCTTCCCAGGGTCCTGGCACTCGCGGTCGCGGCCACCGTCGCGGCCCAGGCGGCCGTAACTCCCTTGCTTCTCCTTCGCTTCGGTGTTGTGCCGGGGGCGACGCTTCTGGCAAACGTGCTGGCTTTCCCGGCGGTCGGACCCTCTCTTCTGCTCGGTGTCTCGGCGGCGATGCTCGGCATCCTGCTTCCGCCGATCGGCTCGATCGTCGGCCGCTTAGCGACTTTTCCCGTCGACTACCTCATCGGGGTCGCGGACGGCACGGCGCGATTCCCCTTGCCGAGCCTCACGTCTGAGGGGCTGGTCGTGCCTATTCTGCTGGCTACGCTCGTCGCTCTGGCTGCATGGAGGCTCCGGCGCGGCCGGCGGCCGGCGGTCGCGATCGCTGCGGCCGTGCTGGTCACGGCGGCGGCGTGGTCCGTGCCGTTACGAGGAGCCGGGGAGAGCCTCACCGCAACTTTCCTCGACGTCGGCCAGGGTGACGCCGCGCTCGTCCGCAGTCCCGGCGGCGCGACGGTCCTCGTTGATGCCGGACCCGACGAGCAGGACCTGGCGGTGGACCTCGCTCGCCTCGGGGTTCGCCGGATCGATCTCGCCGTCGCGACTCACGCGCATGCCGACCACGTGGCCGGCTTCCCGGCGGTACTCGCGCGATTCCCGGTCTCCCTGCTGCTCGATCCCGGTTGTCCCGGCGATTCGCCCGTCTACGCGCGTTATCTCCGCGCGGTTGAGGACGAGGCGGTGAAGGTCGAGCATCCGCGCGGCGGCGATCGGTACGCGGTTGGAGACCTCTCGGTCGAGGTGCTCGGGCCTGATGGCTGCTCACCCGCCGGCGAGCCTAACGACGACTCGATAGTGCTCTCCATCAGCCTCGGCGACGACACGATCCTGTTTCCCGGGGACGCCGAAGTTCCGTCGCAACAGGACATGCTCGAGGACGGGGACGCGATCGAGGCCGACGTCCTGAAGGTGCCACATCACGGTGGAGACACCTCGGACCCACTCTTCCTGGAGGCGACGGGCGCGTCGGTCGCGATCGTCAGCAGCGGCACGAACACCTACGGACATCCCAGCCCCCGCGTACTGGAGCTACTGAGGGCCTCAGGCATGTCGATCTACCGGACCGATCTGGACGGAGAGGTCGCCGTGCGATTTACGGCCGAAGGCGATGTGGTCGTAGGATCGGAAGCCTCATGAGCGGCGTGGTTCTGCTGTGGGGGGAGCACAGGTTCCTACTCCGCGAGGCCGCTCACGAGGCATTCGGCGACCGCCGCACCGAGGAGGTCGACGGAGGGGAATGGGAAGCGGGTCTAACTTCGGATCTCGCCACGCCTTCCCTGTTCGGTGAGGAGCGAGGCCTGCTCGTCAGCGACGCCCAGGACCTCCCGGCGGAAGGCATCGCTGAGATCGGCCGCTACGCCGCGGCCGCATCACCCGACGCGATGCTCGTGCTGGCATTCGCGGTCGGGTCTCGAGCCAAGGGCCCGCCCAAGAAGCTCGTGACGGCGCTAGGCGACTCCGTCGAGGTGGGCAAGGTCGGCGTCGAGCGCAAGGAGCTCCCCGGCTGGCTGATCGCCCGGGCCAAGAAAAGAGAGATCCCGGCTAACCCGAAAGGCGCGAACGCGCTGATCCAGACGCTCGGCGAGGACCCGCAGGTGCTCGACCAGGCCATCGAGCAGCTGGCGACATCACACGCCGAGCAGGGGCTTACTACCGACACCGTTGCCGAGCAGTTCCGAGGCCTGGGCGATCGAAGGATCTGGGACCTCACCGACTCGGCGTTCGGAGGTCACTTGCCGGCCGCGATGCGGACGCTCACGGCGATGCTGTCCGCCGGGGAGGAGCCGCTGGCGTTGCTCGGCGGTATGGCGTCCCGCCTCCGAGACCTGATCAGGGTTCGCGCGTTGCCGCCCGGTACCCCACTCGGAGAGGTGGCTCGCCAGGCGGGGTTGCGGTTCGACTGGCAGGCCAAGCGCTATGTCGAGCAGGCGCGGAGGTTCGAGGAGGAGGATCTGTCCGACATCCACGCGCAGCTCGTCGAGGCCGACGGCATCCTCAAGCAGGGCGGGGCGGGTGACGTCGTCCTGCCTCAGCTGGTCGCTCGGATAGCCGGAGGACAGGCCCCACGAAGGGGCGTTCGAGCGGGAAGCGCCTAAGAAGCGGCCGTGCCGCCGCTCGCGGAGCGGGCGGCCTTGGCGAGCTTCGACTTGCGCCGAGCAGCGGTCTTGGGGTGGACCATGCCCTTGGAGGCCGCCTTGTCGAGCAGCCTGGAAGTGGTCCGGAGCTGGGCGGCGGCCGTCTCGGCGTCGCCGGACTGGGCGACATCCCGGACCTTCTTCGCCTCGGTCTTCAGGCGGGTCCGCACGGTCTTGTTCCGCACCCGGCGCCGCTCGTTCTGGCGGTTGCGCTTGATCTGAGACTGGATGTTTGCCACGGCGGAGGAGTCTATCAGGCGGTCCCGTCGGCGCCTCTCAGCAGAACGCGTTCGTGAAGGTGGCTTCAAGAGGGGTCGGGAAGGCAGGAACGCCTCCCACCGAGACGACGTCGGCCTCGAACGCCGAGTTTCCGGAGATCGTGATGTCCAGCGAGAGGCGGATCTCGTTGCCCTGCACGGGGCGGTGGTAGTCCCCGCCCACCCCGGGCCCGGTGACCTCGATCAGGGCTCGCCCCGAGATGGGTGGCGAGAGGCTCCGGTCGATCTCCCAGATGTAGTCGATGTGAGAGCTGCATCCGCCGGTCGGTGGGTCCACCTCGCTGCGCGCGTTCGAGAACTGGACCTGGTCGGTGAAGCTGAGGCCGGGGTCGACCGGGTCGAACTCGGGCAGACCCAGGTCGGGGATCGTCGCGGTCGGCGCCGGGGCGGGTATCGGCGGCGGCGAGGCCCCGGCGGCCGCTGTCTCGGACTTGCCGAACGCGGCCGTCCAGGCCAGGACTCCCCCTGCGATGAAGACTGCGGTGAACAGGAACATCTCAAGGAGACGGAGCACGCCCAGGTTCGGCCCGGGCGGCGGCGGCTGTACGGGAGGCTGAGGGAGCGTCGCGTCACCGTTCGTCGTCATGACACGAACCTCGCGATCTCGCGCTGGACCTTGCTGAAGGCGATGTTGCTTCCGCCGAACGTCTCGAAGGTATTGAGGTTCGAGAAGGTGTGGAAGAGCGGGCACTCCGGCGGGTTGCTGCCCTCCAGCATCTTGTCGTAGACGGTTCGTCCGGTGCTCGCTTCCACGACTCGGATGTCACGGTGATAGCGGACACGCGAGATGCTCGCGTTACCTCCGCCCTCGAGGGTGTACGGGCAGACCTCAACCTGGGTGTCCTCTTCCTCGCTCACACATGCGACGAGCTGCGCGAACCGCACCGCCATCGGTTCCCACCCCAGGCGGATACCTTCTTGGGTGTCGACGCCGACCCCTCCGCGCTCATCGAGGATAACCATCGGGTGGAAGTCGCCCTGCGGATAGGGAGCGGTCCCCGCGACTCCCGACCCGGAGCACGCGCCCGACAGCCCCGCGAGGATGTCGTCTCTCAGCTCGAGCCGAATACCGCGTTCGGTCAGGGCACTCGGCAGGCCGTCCAAAGAGACGCCCAGAGATTGCGCGAGCACGTCGTCGGTGAGTCCCGTCGCCCCGATCAGCGTGGCGCCGTCCAGGGTGGAGCCATCGAGGGCGACACCTGACAGGTCCGCTCGCGACAGGTTGGAGTTGGCCAGGTTGGCACCTCGCGCGCTAGCTCCAGCAAGAGAGACCGATCCGAGGTCGACACCTTGAAGGTTGGCTCCATCGAGCGTCGCACCCTCCAGCGACGACGGTGGCAGCAGCGCCCGGGCCAAGTCGGTATTGGTGAGATCAGCATCATTGAGGTTGGCGTTCCGAAACGCGGTGCCATCGAATCTCGCGTTTGCAAGATTTGCGGCTTCGAGATTCGAGTCGTTGAAATTGGTTTGAGCAAGGGCGGCACCAGACAAGTCGGCGTTAGATAGGTTGGTTCGGCTGAGGTTCAGCCCCGCGAGCTCCACGTCGGTCAGGTCGCAGCCGGAAAGGTCCTCGCCCGCCTCGAGCCGGTTGCCACAGCTGGTTAGCGCTACGAACGTCGAGGCGCCGATCACCAGCACGAGTCCCGCTGCCATCCCCGCTCCGGCTGCTCGAGCGAAGGCTCCGCGGATCGCCGACACGATCAGATAGATGACCGGGAGCGATGCGAATATCCAGGCACTGAAGCTGAAGAGCGGCTCTCCGGTGAAGGTCGCGCCCGCCGCCGACCCGAGGGCGAATAGCGCCGCGACCCCAAGGAGCCATCGTCTGACCGCGGGCCAGCGGTCCCTGGGCGGTGGCGGAACCGGCATCAGTGGCTGCTCGGCGCCCATGCTCCGAGCCTCCCTCCTGGGTCGATCCCCGAAAACTAAGCGTAGGCTCGCCCGGCCGACCCGGTCAAGGGCTCTAATACCATGGCCCCGTGACCGATCCCTCACGGATCCGGAACTTCGCGATCATCAGCCACATCGACCACGGGAAGTCGACCCTGGCCGATCGCTTCCTCGACCTGACCCACGCCGTCCCCGAGCGGCAGATGCGCGAGCAGTACCTCGACCGCATGGACATCGAGCGGGAGCGAGGCATCACGATCAAGGCCCAGGCCGTCCGCCTGCGGTACAAGCACGACGGGATCGAGCACGAGCTGAACCTGATCGACACCCCTGGTCACGTCGACTTCTCCTACGAGGTCTCGCGCGCCCTGGCCGCGTGCGAGGGCGCGATCCTGCTGGTCGACGCCGCCCAGGGGATCGAGGCCCAGACGCTCGCGAACCACCATCTCGCCTCCGAGGCCGGCATCACGATCGTCCCCGCCGTCAACAAGATCGACCTGCCCCAGGCGGATGTGGAAGAGGCGGTTCGTGAGATCGCCGAGCTGACGGGAGAGCCCGAGGACCGGGTGCTCCGGATCTCGGCGAAGAGCGGTATCGGCGTGACCGAGCTGCTCGAGGCCGTGATCGGGCGCGTGCCGCCTCCCGGGGGCGATGAGAGCGCGCCCGCTCGCGCCCTGATCTTCGACTCCGCGTACGACGCGTATCGCGGCGTTGTCGCCTACGTGCGAGTGGTGGACGGCAATCTTCGCTCCCGAGCAAAGATGCGGATGATGGCGACCAAGTCAGAGTCCGAGGCCGAGGAGGTCGGGGTCTTCGCGCCCGACCCCGTGCCCGTGCCCGAGCTCGGCGTCGGCGAGGTCGGGTATCTGATCGTTGGCGAGAAGGATGTGCGGACGGCGAAGGTGGGCGACACGGTGACGCTCTCCGAGCGTCCGGCGACCGAGCCGCTCCCGGGCTATCGCGAGCCCAAGCCGATGGTCTGGAGCGGCCTGTATCCAATGGAGGGCGACGACTATCCGGATCTGCGCGCCGCGCTGGACAAGCTGCGACTATCCGACGCTTCACTGGTGTACGAGCCGGAGTCCTCGCGCGCGCTCGGGTTCGGCTTTCGCTGCGGGTTCCTGGGCCTGCTCCACA
>JBOGVX010000245.1:0-6573 GCA_050693165.1 Actinomycetota bacterium
AGGTCAGGGACGAGCAGGGCAACGTGGCACGTGTCGATCATGGAGGTGCCGCGATCGAAAATGGCGATGGCCAACAGGAACACAGCTTCGTGATCTTCCTCGGGACGCACGGCAACGGGACGAACACCGACGTGAAATCAAAGCTCGGGGTGTGGGCCTGGGACTCGGCCGACGTGCCATCGGGGATCAGGTTCAACCCGCCGGCACTCGCTCCGGCGCAGGTCGCCGCTGATCTACCGAGTTACGCGAATTGAATACCCGAGATGGTGACAGGAAGTCACCGGTAGAGGAGGCCCGCATGTACGCACGTGATGCTGTCAAAGCTACGCGCTGGGGTGGGCGCATGGCCCAACTGATCGTCATGACCGTGACGGCCGCCACCCTGGTCTCGGCCGCGCCGCCGGCGCGCGCCGGTCTGCTCGCCGGTCCGTCACCGGTCGAGTATACGAGCGTCGCCGACGACTGGAGTCCGCGCTCGGCCTTCGCAGATGTGAACGGGGACGGTGTATCCGACCCGATCATGGCCACGGGCGACCGTTGGAGCATGTACTGGGCCTGGATCCCACCGGGCAACCCGGCAGCGGGGGTCCACACACAGCGCTACAGCTGGTTCACGCATCCGAGCGGAGTTCGCGCCGTCAACGGCGCCACGGGGGAGCAGCTTTGGACCCGCACCTGGACGCCTTTTGACCTCGTCCGGAACAGGAAGAACTGGGCATTCGTCGACGATGTTCGGGCAGGCGAGCTCGACCAGGCCCCGGGCGTGGACGTGCTGGTCGCTCGAATGACGGCGACTGCGGGCGGGCTTCTGGATCCGACGTGGTACCTGACCATGCTGGACGGGCGTTCGGGCGAGGTGAAGTGGGAGACCAAGCTCCTGATCGAAGAGATGAAGATCAGGATCGGGCTCTACCCGTTCCAGCGTTTCGAGCTGGTGACCGTCGGAGGCCGTCCGTACGTCGTGCTGAGCCAGTACCTCTGCTGTAAGGACGGCGATGCGGACGCCACCGTGTCGCGGATCACCGTCCTCGATGTCGCGGATCCGCAGGGACCGGCGAAGGTCGCGGAGATTACGCTCCCGAGCGGCACCATCCCGCACGCGCGCTCCGTCTCATCCGGCGACAACGTGAGGGTCGTGTACTCCTCGTTCGATCCCGGCGGGTCCAACGAGCTCTCGTCGGCGCTCGTGGATGTGCAGACCGGAGCCGTCCAAGAGCTGTGGACCCGCGCCGGAGCCGCGGCGGTCAGGTTCGAGGTGGAGCCCCGACCCGGCGGACTCATCGTCCTCGAGGGCGCCTCTCAGATCCAGGCGCGGTCGCAAACCACCGGAGAGCTCCTGTGGGCTCGCTCGATGGAGACCGACCCGCAGGTGAATTCCGACGGCATCGCTTTCTATGACGTGAACAGCGACGGCAAGGGAGACGCCATCGTCTCACCCACCTACTCGACGTCGATTCGGGACGAGCAGGACTTCCCAACCCGCATCCTGGCGCTGAACGGCTCCGATGGCTCGATCATGTGGGACGTCACCGATCC
Organism: Actinomycetota bacterium; assembly: GCA_050693165.1. Taxonomy (GTDB): domain Bacteria; phylum Actinomycetota; class UBA4738; order UBA4738; family CALAEC01; genus CAZKFH01. The sequence continues at coordinate 1,537 of JBOGVX010000245.1, forward strand.
GCTCACGAAATACGGGGCCCGAGAGCTTGCGTTCGGCGATGTCACCAACAACGGCACGCCGGGGCCGGAGCTCCTCGTTGGCTCGATGGCCGAGGATGGATTCCCACTTGTCGGCCAAGCGGACGAAGACGCTGGCGCGGTGGTCGTCTACGACCCGCGGACCGGCAGGCGCGAATGTCGCGTAGCGGTTGACCGGTACCCAACCGGCATCGAAGCTCACTATGATCATTCTGGCGGTCACATCCAGGTCACGACCCTGAGCGGCTCTGCCTTTGGGTTCTTGGGCTTGTGCATGAACGTGTAGCCGAGGCCGGTCCCGGGTCCACGGGACACCTACCCCGACGCGACAGCGGGGCAGGCCATGAGTCAGCGGCCTGACCTGCGGTTTCTGCCGTGGGCGGGGAGGACCCGAACCTCCGGCCGACGGATTATGAGTTTGATCTCGGCCGAGTCGCTGACCTGCTGAAATCCACGAAAAGCCGCCCCGACCTGCAGTTTCGACTGCTCAACGATCTCCGTCATTTTGCATCGTTTCCCGGTCCATCGCGGGGCCAAGGCCACGCTCCCCACGGTAGGAGCTGAGCGCGCTCGGGACATCGGGAGAATCAAGGAAATCGTTTGAACCAGCCGTGTAGGTAATTCCGTGGATGCAACCCTCGCGAGTCTGTCTGGCCTGTCCCATCCTGAAGACCGCGGAACGCGACCGGCGGACCATGTCAAGAATGTCCGCTGGTCAACCGCACGCGGATAGGTCACCTACCTGCGCATTGCGAGCTCGAAATCGACTTGATGAGCTCCTCGAAGACTTCTGGTGCCCCCTATTTGCCCCCCTGGAAGCAAAGGAAGCCGGAAAAAGGGTGCGACGAAGATGCCCGTCTACCTGAGCTTTTGCTTGTGGGGCGGGCAGGACTCGAACCTGCGACCGACGGATTATGAGTCCGCTGCTCTAACCAACTGAGCTACCGCCCCTGCGAGGCGAGTATAGGGGCGAGTCGAGTCGCCTCGAACCCCGCCCATTTGTGCAGGTGCACGAAGGATTCGAGGACGCACCGAGGAATCCCTTAATGCATGGAACCCTCGAGTCTGCCCGGACGCACGAAGCGATCTCTGGTGCTTCTCCTCGGCGTCCTGACCCTCCTGCCCATCCTTCCGGCTACCGCGCAGGAGACCGAGCCCGAAACCGAGATCATCTGGAAGGCGTTCCAGGCCGACCGTAGCGAGCTGCTCAACGACCTTGCCGTCGCGTTCGTGGACTGCTTCCAGCGCCACGACTCGGCGATCGACCCGCTGAGCCCGATCTTCCACGGCTGCATCGACTGGCACTCGGCGGTCCACGCGGCGTACTCGCACCACATGCTCTATCGGCGGACGGGCTCGCACGCCTACCTCGAGCTGGCCGAGCATCAGATCTCCCCACAGGGCGTGTCGCTGATCCCGGCCGAGCAGGTCTACGAGCAGGCCAAGGCGCCAGACTTCCCGCTGACCGAGAACCCTTACGGCTTCGGCTGGTTCCTGATCCTGGCCCGCGAGCGAGAGCTGGCGACCGGCAAGAACGATTTCAGGCCGATGGCGGACTTCGCGGCCCAGCAGATGATCACGTGGTTCCAGACCCGGGCGACGAACAACGACGCGAACACCTTCATCATGAACACGGCGCACCCGAACTACAGCTGGTCGCTCATCAACCTGGATGTCTGGGGCAGGTACACGAACAACCAGGCGATCCTGGATGCCGTCAGACAGGCCAGCGTCCCGCTCCTCGCCCCGAGCCTGGACAACAGCTGCCGAGTCACCAGGGACCAGAACACGTCGAGCCCCGCAGGGTTCCAGCCCGCATGTCTGATGCGGCTGGCCGCGGTGGCTCACATCTGGGGCGAGCACGTCTCGAGCTGGGTACGGGACAGGATCCCGGTCGGCTACCACATCGACCCGATCACCTCTCCCCCGGGCTGCCACCAGGGCGGGCTCAACTTCACGAGAGCGTTCGCGCTCTACCAGATGTACCTGGCGACGGGTGATACGAGCTTCCGTGACAACTACATCGAGCTGATCCGATATCACGTGAGCCGGCCCGATCTTTACATCGGACCGGACTACCTGGGCGACCCCGACTACCTCTGTTACTCACATTGGGTCGCGCAGGTGGGCGTCCGCGCCATCTCGCTCTCCTACGAGGAGCGTCCGCCCACACCAGAGCAGACACCACCAGGGCTCCCCAGCTAGACCGGCTCCAGGTCGACGACCGGATCCCAATCACGGAGCGCCTCGGCGAGCTTCACGACTATGGCGGCTCCGCCGACCAAGCCAAGCACGCGACCGAAAGGGCTTGCGCGGAAGAACTTCATCCGGAAGAGCAATGGCGCCGCGATGATCGCGACCTGTGCGATCCGCTTACGAAGCTCCCGACCCTCCGGAGAGCCCAGGTAGTCGCGCAGCTCTCCGACGGCCTCGTTCAGACGACGACTGAGCTCGTCGAGGAGGGCGCTCGGCTCGCCGGTGTCTGGCCTGGTGCTCACGTCCCCCAGATTACCCGCAGCGCTGTAAGCCGCAAACCGGACGTTCGTCCGACTGTAGAAACATCGCTCAAAGGCCGAAACTCCTAATAGGATGCATCGTTTCTCCCTCCTCTCAGGCTGGCGCCCGGTTGCCCTGGCGATGGCCGCCACGACACTGTTGGCTCCCCTGGCGGTTCCCGCCGCCGCAAACAGTCCCAAGGCACCCGAGTTCGGCCCCGTGATCGAGGAATTCGCCGACTACGAGGGCCAGAAGAGGTGCAAGCCGAAGCCCAAGCCGGGAACCCAGGCCCTGGCCGACCTCCTCACAGCGACCTATCCCGATACCACCTGGATAGGGATCAGCCGGGCCTGTGACATCGGAGGCACCAGCGAGCACAAGGAGGGCCGAGCGCTCGACTGGGCGCGCGACGCCACCAACCCCGCCCAGCGCAACACCGTGAGCGAGTTCCTCGACTGGCTGTTCGCGACCGATAATCACGGGAACGAGAACGCGATGTTCCGCCGGCTCGGCATCATGTACCTGATCTGGAACCGGAGGATCTGGAGCACCTGGGACGGAGACTGGGACGTCTACTGCGTCCAGAAGAAGCGGAAGTGCAAGGACCCGGACTCCAAGGCCGCGCTTCATCCTCATACCGATCATGTGCACATCAGCCTGGGATGGGACGGCGCCAGGATGGAGACCAGCTACTGGAACCCAACGCTCTCCATGGAAGACGGCCAGCCACCCCCCGGCCCCGAGGAATCGCCCCCTCCCGCCGAGGAGGAAGAGCCCACCTCCCCCGACCGGATCGGGTAGCCGAACCCCCCTCCGGTCACAGCTCGTTCGGCCTCGCCTTCCACCTCAGCCTTGCTACGACGGCGTGCCCACATCGCCCTCGCTCTGAAGGCGCCTGCTGAGGTTTGGCCCGTATCTCGGCTGGTAGACTCACGCGGTCGGACGACCGTTCGGCACAATGCGGGGTAGCTCAATGGTAGAGCGGCCGGCTGTTAACCGGTAGGTTGCGAGTTCGAGTCTCGCCCCCGCAGCCCTACCAGGAGGGACCGAACAGAAGGGTTCCGAACTGTCCGGCCTCGCAGCTCGGGATCGTGCCCTGCGCGAAGTCCGAACCGGAAGCCTGGTACCGCATCATGAAGCAGGTCCCGGTGGCGCTCAGGACCGAGACCACGAAGATGCTGTCGCCGGCGCCCGCGTCCGGCACGATCTGGCTGATCTCCTTGAAGTAGGTGCTCGGGGAGGTTCCGTCCACGAAGTCGAGGCTCGGCTGGGCCGCCTTCAACGACGCGGTGGTTACTCCGTCGAACATCGCGTCCTGGCCCATGGCAGCCGCCGTGCGCACGGCAAGCACCGCGCTCGTTTTGGCCGCCGTGTCCTGCGCCCGGCTCTTGTAAGCGGCGAAAGTCGGGATGGCGATCGCTATCAGGATCGCGATGATCAGAAGGACGACCATCAGCTCCACCATGCTGAAGCCCTCTTCGTCGCTGCGGGTCAATCTGGTCATAGCGGAAGCATCGGCCGTTCCAACATGCGGCTGAAGAGCCCGATCGGGTGGTTTCTGTACGTGGGCCGTACGGGGGACTCCCCCGATGCCTACTCGAGGTAGTCGCGGAGCTTCTGAGAGCGCGAGGGGTGCCGCAGCTTAGAGAGCGTCTTCGACTCGATCTGCCGGATCCGCTCCCGAGTAACACCGAACTCCCGGCCGACGTCCTCGAGCGTACGAGGCGTTCCGTCGACGAGGCCGAACCGCAGCTGGATGACCTTCTTCTCGCGGTCCGACAGCGTGTGGAGGACCGACTCCAGCTGCTCCTGCAGGAGGATGAACGAAGCGGCATCGAGCGGGACGACGGCGTCCGAGTCCTCGATGAAGTCACCGAGGTGGGAGTCCTCCTCCTCGCCGATCGGCGTCTCGAGCGAGACCGGCTCCTGCGAGACCTTGAGGATCTCGCGGACCTTGTCCGCGCCGATGCCCATCTGCTTTCCGATCTCCTCCGGCAGCGGCTCACGGCCCAGGTCCTGCAGCAGCTGGCGCTGGATCCGGACCAGCTTGTTGATCGTCTCCACCATGTGTACCGGGATGCGGATGGTCCGCGCCTGGTCGGCGATCGCGCGCGTGATGGCCTGGCGGATCCACCAGGTCGCGTAGGTCGAGAACTTGTAGCCCTTCGAATAGTCGAACTTCTCGACGGCTCGGATCAGGCCCAGGTTGCCTTCCTGGATCAGGTCGAGGAAGAGCATCCCTCGGCCCACGTAGCGCTTCGCGATCGAGACGACCAGCCTGAGGTTCGCCTCGATCAGCTTCTTCTTCGCCAGCTGGCCGTCCCGCTCGACCTTGCGCAGGAAGTCGTCGGTTGCATCGCGTGTCTTGGGGCGCCAGGTCTTGGCGATCGTCTCCCGGCCGAGTCCCTCGACCTTGCCGAAGGCGTCCTGCTGGTGCTCGCGGATCTTCACGACCGACTCGACGATCTTGACGAGCTGCTTCTGGTCCATCCGGCCCAGGATGTCGATGTCTCGCAGCAGGGC
>JBOGVX010000246.1:0-4392 GCA_050693165.1 Actinomycetota bacterium
GTGCAGTCATGGATCTTCGGATCGCTCGTCACCATCACCGTCGTCTCTGCCGCGGCTCACTACTTGTGGGGCGGGATCCGAGTGAGGGCAATGGCCGAGCGGGTCACGCCACAGGTGAAGGCTCACCTTTCAGTACTGCTCGGCCTGATCGTTCTCACCAAGGCGTGGGGATACAGGCTGGGCCAGTTCAACCTTCTCGTGTCAGAGCGTGGCGTTGTTACAGGGGCCTCGTACACGGATGTGAACGCGCACCTTCCCGCGTTGAGGCTGCTCGTCGTCATCGCCATCGTCTGCGCGGTCCTGTTCCTCATAAACATCCGTTTCCGCGGATGGGCGCTGCCCGTCGCCGGCCTGGGACTGCTCGTGGTCGCCTCTGTGATCGCCGGTGGGCTCTGGCCGGCGCTGGTTCAGCGTCTCAGCGTGGCCCCGCAGGAGCTTCAGCGAGAAGGTCCCTTCATCGATCGCAACATCGAGTTCACTCGCCTCGGATACGGGATCGATGAGGTGGAGGTCAAGGGCTTCCCGGCCGCCACCGCCGTGACGAAAGAAGAGGTCGAGGCTGCCGACCAGACGATCGAGAACATCCGGCTGTGGAATCCAGAGGTGATCAGGGACTCCTTCCACCAGCTGCAGCGGATCCGCCCCTACTACGAGTTCACCGACGTGGACGTGGACCGATACGTGGTGGACGGAGAGCGGCGGACAGTCATGATCTCCCCGAGAGAGATCACGCAGGACGGGATCCCGAGCGCGGGCCAGACGTGGCAGAACAGGCACCTGTTCTACACGCACGGCTACGGCGCCGCGGCAAGCCGGGTGGATCAGGCGACGACGGCGGGCTCGCCGGCATTCATCCTCTCCGACATCCCACCCACCGGCGCGCTGGCGGCCGAGCTGGAGGAGCCCCGCATGTACTTCCAGAACAAGGCCGACGAGGACTTCATCCTTGTCGGTACCGACACCGCTGAGTTCGACTTCCCACAGAGCGAAGCGGGTGGCCAGGTCACGGCCAGGTACGAGGGGGAGGGCGGGATCAATCTGGGCGGCTTCCTTCGCCGCCTGGCCTTCGCTTTCAAGTACCGGGACGTGAATCTGCTGATCTCCGGGCTGATCAACGACAACAGCCGGATCATGATCAACACGGAGCTGCAGGAGCGGATCAACAAGGTGGCTCCGTTCCTCCTGTACGACCACGACCCCTACGCGGCGATCGTCGATGGCAGGCTGGTCTGGATACAGGACGCCTATACGACGTCCGATACGTTCCCCTACTCGGAGCACACCGACTTCTCGCTCCTGACGTCCGGTGACCTGGCGGCCGACGGCAACTACATCCGCAACTCGGTGAAGGTGGTCATCGACGCATACGATGGGACGACGACCTTCTTCATCGCCGATCCGGAGGACCCGGTCATCCAGGCGTGGTCGAAGGTGTTCCCGGACCTCTTCTCGCCCCTCGAGGATGCGCAGGCATCGCTGCGAGAGCATTTCCGCTATCCGGAGGACCTGTTCCGGATCCAGGCCCACCAGTACGCGAACTACCACGTCACGAACTCGCCGCAGTTCTACGCTCAGGAGGACTTCTGGTCAGTTCCCCTCGTGAAGAGGGATCCGAATCAGCCGGTGGAGGAGGAGCTCGAGCCCTACTACCTCCTGCTTCCCCTACCGGGTGAGACCACTTCGTCGTTCCGCCTCTTCATCCCTTTCACGCCGTTGAACCGACCGAACATGGTTGGGTGGATGGCGGCCGAATCCGATCCCGAGGAGTACGGAAAGCTCAGCAGCTTCGAGTTCCAGAGCCGCAACGTCAACGGACCGGCGCAAGTGACCTCGCTCATCTCCCAAGACACCGAGGTCTCGCAGGAGATCAGCCTGTTCGATCAGCTCGGCTCCAACGTCCTCTATGGGGACGTGCTGGTGATCCCCATCGGGAACTCGTTCCTCTACGTTCAGCCGCTCTACCTGGAGTCCGCCGGCGGCAGCGCGATCCCCGAGCTGAAGCGAGTGGTCATCGTGAGCGGCGAGAACGTGGAGATGGCACCGACCCTTTCGGCCGCGCTCGCCGAGGCCTTCGAGGGTGTGGAGACGGAGCCTCCGCCGGACGAGCCGGGAGTTGAGCCATCGCCCCCCACCGACGTCGCCGCCTTGCTGGCCGAGGCGCAGACCCACTTCGATGCCGCCAACGCGGCACTGGCCGCAGGCGACCTCGGGACCTATCAGAGCGAGATCGAGCAGGCGGCGGTGCTTATCCAGCAGGCCTGTGAGCTCACACCTGGTTGCGGCGCGGGCCAGGGTGGACAGCCACAGCCCTCGCCGGCCCCTGACGAATCTCCCGCGGCATAGCGACGTATTAGTTAACGATCAGTTCACCATCTGCTCTTCTCCCGGTAAGCCTCGTGTCGTGTAGGCGCGACAGGCTGGGGGCGGATGGGAAGCTCGCACCCGCGCCCGTACATATCGCGCCGTGAGTTCCTTCGGCGCGCCGGCTTCGCCGGCGCCGCTGCGGCCGCCGGTCCGTGGTTTTGGAAGAAGCTGGCGTAAGCGGCCGACGCCCCGGTCCTTCAGCGCCACCTGACCTTTGATGCGAACGCCTCTCGGCGCATGACCGTGAGCTGGATGACTCCGGCTGCGGTGATCGACCCGGTTGTCGAGGTCGCGGGTGAGCGTGTTGCGGCGGAGACCGTTCAGTACGCGGGCTATCCGGGATACTTCCATCACGCCAAGCTCGTCGGGCTCAGCCCGGCCACGTCCTACCCCTACAGGATCGGCCACGCGGGACAGCTCGTCAGCCCAGAGGCGACTCTCAGCACTGCGCCCATCGGGCCCGCGCGATTCCGATTCACGGCGTTTGGAGACCAGGGAACAGACTCGGGAGGCAACGTGCCGCCCGCTTCCCAACCACCGAACCAGGCCACGGCCAACACCGAGCTCGCCTCGTCGTTCGATCCCGCGTTCCACGTCATAGTCGGGGACCTCGCGTACGCGAACGGCGACCAGTCGATATGGGACACGTGGTTCTCGATGGTCGAGCCGATGGCCTCGAGCCGTCCCTGGATGCCGCTGATCGGGAACCACGAGATCGAGAGTCAGCTGGACTTCACAGGGACGGGGGACAGCTGGGGGGATCTGGGCTACGACCCATACCTCACGCGCTTCGCGCTTCCCTCCAACGGTCATGCCGATCTGCAGAACAGCTTCTACGCCTTCAAGTACGGGAGCGTGCAGTTCCTGATGCTCGACAACAACGACGTCAACGAGGAGACCACGCACAACATCGGTTATACGAGCGGGCGCCAGAAGGAGTGGGTGGCTGCGAGGCTGACCCGCGCTCGCCAGGACCCGGGCGTCGACTTCATCGTGGTGGGCATGCACCAGTGCGCCTTCAGCTCGTCCACGAAGCACGGATCGGATCCCGGGGTCCAGGAGACGTGGTTCGAGCTCTTCAGGGAACATCAGGTCGACCTGGTCCTCCAGGGCCACGACCACGTCTACGAGCGCACCCACTCGATGAGCCGCGACTTGATCGTCGGCGAGGGTTCCCCGTACCGCACCGACGAGGGAACCGTTTACATCACTTGTGGCAACGGTGGTGCCGTCCAGGAGGTGTTCCGCCCCGACCAGCCCGGCTGGTCGGCGTTCAGACAGGACCTCAAGGTTGGGACCCTGAAGGTCGAGGTCGACCCGTTCGCCCCCGGCGGGATGGCGAGGCTCACCTTGAGCGAGCACTGGGCGCTGGACGGCTCGACCATCGAGGAGGGGATCGTCCTGGAGCGTCCTCGCCGCTCGGTGGACCGGGCGACTCGAGGCGAGCCCGCCCACGCGGGCGCCTCTGCCTGACCACCAGGGTGACTGAGTCCCTCGGAGTCGGTAGTCTGTTCTCATGGCTTCCAAAGACAAGGGCGCGAGCAAAGCGTCCAAGAAGGACGCTCAGAAGAGCCTGAAAGAGAAGCGGGCGGCCAAGAAGGCCAAGAAGTCCAGCAAGTAGCGCTCCAGGCACGGGGTTGGCGAGCACACCACGGGTTGCTACCATGGCTTCGCGCGGTGGAGCAGTCTGGTAGCTCGCTGGGCTCATAACCCAGAGGTCGCTGGTTCAAATCCAGCCCGCGCAACGAGCAAAACCGCAGGTAGGAGGTCTCGAGGCGGCTCCTCCGGCCGAGGGGTCGCTTCTTTTGTGGCTAATTTGTGGCTAATTCCCTCGGACCGCCGCACCGAGGTGCAGAAGTCTCAGCTGGCCAGGGCGTAGAGCGGCCATTCGTCGGGAACGCCTTTCAGAGGGCGGACGCCGCGGTCGGTGAAGCTCAGCTCCGATCCCGCGACCAGGCCCTTCACCGTTCCGCTCACCAGCACCTCGCCGGGCACGGCCTCGGCCATCACCCGGGCCGCGATGTGGAC
>JBOGVX010000247.1:0-15500 GCA_050693165.1 Actinomycetota bacterium
CCGTCAAGATGGCCTAGGTCGACGTTCAGCCTCTCGGTGTCGCTCGTGAAGACCCACTCGTCCCTGGCGTTGTGGATCCCGACCACGACGACCGGGTCGTCGATCGGCTTGTTCGAGCGAAGCTCGATCTGTATGGAGAGCGACTGTCCCGGAGCGACCATCGTGTTCGGGCGGCCCTGTCCGTCCAGGAGATCGACGTCGGCTATCTCGACCTCGTGGGTTGCCGATTCCTCCCCCATGCCGGTGCGCCTGCGAGCCATCACCGCGCGGAACTCCCTGATCACGTTCTCCGTGCCGCCCGACGCGCGCATCCGGCCCTGGTCGAGCAGCGTGGCACTGTCGCAGATCTGCTGGACGAACGCCATGGCGTGGGTAACGAAGACGATCGTCCTGCCCTCCTTCTGCATGGCGCCGACCCGGTCGAGGCACTTCTTCTGGAATCCCTCGTCCCCGACGGCGAGCACCTCGTCGATAAGAAGGATCTCGGGATCGACGTGGACGGCGACCGCGAAACCCAGGCGGACGAACATCCCGGACGAGTAGTACTTGACCTGGTTGTCGATGAAGTCCTCGATCTCGGCGAAGCCGACGATGTCGTCGAAGTAACGGTCCGTCTCCTTCTTCGACAGTCCGAGGATCGAGGCGTTGAGGTAGACATTCTCGCGGCCGGTCAACTCGGGATGGAAGCCGGCGCCGAGCTCGAGAAGCGCCGCGATGCGCCCCCGTGTGGTCAGCCGGCCCTCTGTCGGCCGCAGGATCCCGCCGATCAACTTCAGTAGCGTTGTCTTCCCCGACCCGTTCGGTCCGACAAGACCCCAGGTCTTGCCGTGCGGCACCTCGAGAGCGACGTCGCGCAGGGCCCAGAACTCCTCTGCCCGCGGCCGCCGGAATCGCAGGATCCGTTCCTTCAGGCTCGAGGGACGCTCGTGGTACAGGCGGAAGCGCTTGGAGACGCCCTCGACGGTGATCGCCGCATCGCTCGCCACCTACAGCTCCTCCGCGAAGTCGCCCGACCGCCGGTAGAACAATCGCCATGTCATCGCCAGGATCAGCAGCGAAGCCCCGCCGACCGCCAGCAAGCGGAAGCCGTACCAGCGAAGCCCCGGTGCGGGAAGCAGCTCGAGGCCGGCTCGCCCCTCAAAGGAAGTCCCGCCGTAGATCCCGCGCTGGAATGCGAGCACGATGTTCGTCAAGGGATTCAACAGGTACAGCGTTTCTCCGAGGGATCCGAGTCGATCCAGAACCGTCTTCGCCGGATACACGATCGGCGTGCTCCAGAACCACATCAGCAGGACCAGCTCGACGATGTGCCCGGTGTCTCGGTATCGCACGTTCCATGTTGCGGTCGCGAAGCCGAGGGCAATGACGAAGAGAAGCAGGACCACGAGAGCGAGCGGCAGAAGGATCACGCCGCGGTGGATCAGCGGGTGGCCGAACGCGATCAGGAAGCCGATCAGGACGAGGAACTGGAACCCGAAGTTCACCAGTTGGGCTCGGATCGTCGCCAGCGGCAGCAGCTCTCGTGGGAACGAGATCTTCGTGACGAGGTTGCCGCCGGAGATGATCGAAGTAGTCGATCCGGACAGTCCCGTGCTGAACAGGGTCCACGGCAGAAGCCCGGAAAGGAGGTAGATCGGGAAGTTGTCGATGGTATTCGGTAAGAAGACCGTGAACACGATGTAGAACACGACGAGGTACAGGAGAGGGTTAAGCATCGACCAGGCGACGCCGAGCGCGGTCGACTTGTACTTGACCCTGAGCTCCTTCCTGGCCAGGTTCGCGAGGATCTCCCGGTTGCGCCACAGCTCCCGGGCGCGTTTGACCATCCGCAGCTTGGGTGGCTCGTTCGTTCGTACGACCGTTTCAGGCGCCGACATCGCTTAGCACCTTCCTTATCCCCTCTTCGAGGGACGGCATCGGCGGGACCTCGCCGCGGATGATCACACTCGTGAGTGCGGAGTTCGCGGGCCGCTTCGCCGGCCTGGCCAGCTCTTCGGCCTTCTGTGCCTCGACCTCGCCCTTCAGGCCGCCCACGGCCTTGGCTCGCACGAGGAATTCGTACCAGCTGGTTGGCTCGGGTCCTCCGAGATGAACCAGGCCGCGGATCCCCGACGTCACGAGGGGGATCAGGCGCTCCGCGAGGTGCGCGACGTGGGTCGGGCTGCCTATCTGGTCCGCGATGGCCCCGACCTCCTCGCCCTCGGCGAGCCTCTTGACAGCCTTCGAGACGAAATCATTGCCCGCGCCGTACACCCAAGCTGTTCGCACGATGAGCAGGTCGCCTCCGACCTCCTTCGCCGCCACCTCGCCCTCATACTTGGTCTTCCCGTAAACGGAGATCGGGTTCGGGATGTCATTCTCGTCGTACGGCTTTTCCTTCTCACCGTCGAAGACGTAGTCGGTGGAGATCGCCAGGAGCGTGGCCCCCGCCCGGCGCGCTGCCCCGGCGACGTTCCCGGTGCCCAGGACGTTGGTCGCGGCCGCCTCGCGTGGGTCCTCCTCGCACGCGTCCACGGCCGTCATGGCGGCGAAGTGGAAGACAGCGTCCGGCTCGACCGGCAGCAGCTTCGCCTCTACGGCTGACGCCGAGCGGACATCGAGGTCCTCGTGCGTGAAGCCGTGGACCTCGTGCTCCGAGCCTGCCGAGTCCAGGAACGCGCGGCCCAGCCCACCCCCGGCGCCGGTGACCGCGACCCTCACTGCGCCGCCCAGCGCTCGGGGTGGTCGCGGAACCACTCGACGGTCCTGCCGAGCCCTTCCTCGAAGCCCACCTCGGGCTTCCAGCCGAGCCCACGCAGCTTGTCCCACACCATCGAATAGCGGAAGTCGTGGCCCGGCCGGTCCTCGACGAACTCGATCAGGCTCTCGTCGGCGCCCGTGAGCCTGCAGATCGAGCGGGCGAGCTCGATGTTCGCGACCTCGTGTCCCCCTCCCCCGTTGTAGATCTCGCCCGGCTTTCCGTGCTCGGCGACGGTAAGGATGGCGCGCGCGAAGTCCTCGACGTACAGCCACTCGCGCAGGTTCGCGCCCTCCCCGTACACGGGGAGCGGGTTGCCCTTGAGCGCCGAGGCCGTGAACGTCGGGATCGCCTTCTCCGCATGCTGCCTGGGGCCGTATGCGTTGGGGCCGCGGAAGAGCTTCACGTCTATCCCGTGGGTGCGGAAGAACGACCGGCAGAGAAGGTCGGCGGATGCCTTCGTGGCCGAGTACGGGTTATTCGGCTGAAGCGGGCTCTCCTCGGTGAACGAGCCGTCCGCTATCGAGCCGTACACCTCGTCTGTCGAGACCTGGACGAGCGGGGTTCCGTGCTGCAGACACGCGTCGAGGATGGCGAGCGTTCCGACAACGTTCGTCACGGCGAACGGGCGTGAGTCCTCGATGCTGCGATCGACGAAGGACTCCGCGGCGAAGTTGAAAACGAGGTCCGCCTGGCGGACCAGCGGCGAGACGACATCGGGGTCCTCGATACGTCCCTCGACGAAGCCGAACCCGTCCGTTCCCTCGTGCTGGGCGAGATTGTCTCTGGTGCCGGCGTAGGTGAGCCCGTCAAGAACCATCAGGCGATCGTCGGGGCGCTCCTTTCTCAAGAGGTCGACGAAATGTGAGCCGATGAACCCGGCTCCGCCGGTGACGAGGACGTCCATCTACTTGAAGACGATGTCCCAGCTGTATGGGATGTCGGGCGTATCCCACGGCGCTCGGTACTCGTCGGGAGTGTCGTAGTTGTACGGCTCGCTGGGGATGTTGATCACGAACGACTCTTGCTGGGAGATGCACTTCCAGCCGTGGTACGTCCCCGCCGGCACCTTGATGAGCTGCGGGTTGTGATCGCCGATGTAGTACTCCTTGACCATTCCGTTGGTCGGCGAGTCCTCGCGGGAGTCGTAGATGACGAGCTTCACCATCCCCCTCACACACGCGAAGAAGTCGTCCTGCAGCTTGTGGAAGTGCCATCCCTTGACGACGCCCGGGTACGTGGTCGACAGATAGACCTGGCCGAACTTCTCGAAGCCCTCGTCATCGGCACGCAGGATCTCCATCAGGCGGCCCCGTTCGTCGGGGATCACCTTCAGATCCTTTATCCAGACGCCGTCGATCTCATCAGCCATGGTTGATTTCTCCTGGAGAGGGCCGGACCGGGCAGTCTACCAGGGCAGACGCGTGCTCAGACCGTGCGTCCGGCGGCCCTGTGGAGCACCTCTGCGTGCTTCCTGGCCGATATGTCCCAACTGAACTCGTCGACGCGCCTGTTGCCCGCGGCGGTCAGGCGCTGCCTGTAAGCGGCATCTCCCAGCAAGCGCTCGATGCCGTCTGCGATCGACTCCTCGTTCAGCGGATCCACGAGCAGGGCCGCGTCACCGGCGACCTCCGGCAAGGAAGACACGTTCGAGGTCAGCACCGGCGTCCCGCAGGCCATGGCCTCGAGCAGGGGGAACCCGAAGCCCTCGTAGAGGGTCGGGAACACCAGAGCCTCCGCGCCCGTCAGAAGGGCTGCCTTCTCGCGTGTCCCCAGGTAGCCGGTCATTACCACGCGCGCTCTCTGTTCCTCGGTCAGTGCCCGCAGCGCGGAGTCGAGCTGATCGCGCCCCTCGGGGTTCCACGACACTGACGCCCCCGCGATGACCAGCGATGCTCCGTCGCCGGATCGAGCGAAGGCGCGCACCAGTCTCGGAAGGTTCTTGCGTGGCTCGAGACCTCCGAGGAAGAGGAGGTAGCGCCCGTGGATCCCGAAACGCTCCCTCTCCCGGTCGACCTCTTCCTCGCTCGCAGCTCGGATCTCGGCCCGGTCCACGCCGTGGTGGATGACCGTCACGCGCTCGGGCTCGACCGAGTACAGCTCCAGGAGATCGGCCCGCGTCGCTTCAGACGGGACGATCACCTCGGCGGCCTGCTTGATCGCCCTGTCGAGTCGCTGCAGCCACCGCCGCGTCGCGAGCGGCGCGGTCTCGGGGAACTTGCGGAACGCGAGGTCGTGGATCGTTACGACGAGATGCTTTGATCGAGTGGGCGGCGGCACGAAGTTCGGCGCGAACACGACGTCGAAGTCCGTGAACCACTCGAGGCGAGGCAGCTCGTAGCGAAGAGACAGCCTCTCGAACTGCTTCGCCGGGAACGCGGTCCACTTCTCGGTCAGGTTGGGGACCCGCGGAAGCGAGCGGCGGTTCCAACGCCACGGTCGCAATGCTCGGCGTGCCGCCAGATACCAGGCCTCGTACCTCGTCTTTGGGTCGATCGCGGGCAGACGCAGGATCAGCTCGCGCGTGTAGACGCCCACCCCGGTCATCCCGGCCGAGACCGCCGGCCGGGCGTCGATCGTTACCCGCACCGGATCAACCTTCGAGGTCACGAGGGTAGGGACCCCTCACGCGGTGGGACGTGGGCCGCTCTCGTCTTCCTTCCACGCAGGCTCAGCCAGGCCCCGAAGGACTACTGGATCGATATCCGCTCCATTTGGCCACACGACCGTCCCGGACTCGACGCGGACCCGGCGGAAAAGCTCGGGGTCCCGTCGAAGTGGATCGAAGATCGGTCCCCTCATGTATTGCTCGGTGTCAACTTCACGCACGGTTCCGTCGCTGAAGGAAACCCGCAGGATGAACCCCTCGACGGGTTCCACCGCAGTCACGTGGACGAGATCAGGCATGGCGCTCATGGCAACGGATCGATTCTAGCGAGCGCCCTGCCCTCGCGGGCTCTCTTCCAATTGAGCATTAGCTCCAAACGATGGAGTTTCGACCATTCTCGGATGAGACGCATGGCGCGACTCGGGAGGCCAGCATCCAGGGGTTCAAGAGTGCGGATGCTTATGCGGCTCCGATGCTCCCCGTACTCGGCGTGGAAATGCGGGGGATCATGATCGTGGAAGTACATCAGTATCGTGATCCCATAGAAGCTGCTGATGCGGGGCACCCGGCGAACATAGCCACAGGCACTGACACGACCGCTGTCGAGACCGCGGGCCGCTCAACCACCACCACTCGCATGCCGTCAGGATAGGGGCAGGCACGAGGATGAAACGTTTCGGCCTCGAAGAGGATTCATGGGGCCGATGGGTACCGCCTCAAGCCTCGTGCTCACGCCCGCCATGACCATCGACGACACTTTCGAGAGCTTTTTCCGGCGAACCTACGCCCGGCTAGCGCAGGCGTCACTGCTGCTGACGGGCAGCCGTGAGGAGGCACAGGACGTGGCGCAGGAAGCGCTGGCTCGCGCGTACTCGCGCTGGGAGCGCGTACGGACCATGGACTCCCCCGAGGGGTACGTGTACAGAACCGCTCTCAACATCGTCCGCAAGGGAGCTGGTAGGAGCACGCCCAGGACCGAGCAACCCTCAGCCGGCCACAGTGCTCAGGATCCATCGATCGACATCGCGGAGCGGGACCGGGTCATGCAGGCACTGAAGTCGCTACCCGGCGGGCAGCGCGAGGTGCTCGTCATGACCGAGTGGCTCGACCTCGACACGCGCGAGGTCGCGCGTGCCCTGCGTATCGCTGAGTCCTCGGTCCGCGTCCGCCTGCATAGAGCCCGCTCGAACTTGCGTGAGGCACTGGGAGGTAATCATGAGTGACGAGATCCGCCGGAAGCTCGGGGAGGCCGTCGGATCCTTCGATCCCGACCCCGAGGTCGCGTTGGAGCCCGCTCAGCAGCGCGGACGGCGCCTGCACCGCCGGCGCCAGATGCTCGCGGGGGTCGCCGCCGTCGCAATATCGGGCTCAATCTTCGCGACCCTCTGGACCCTGTACAGCCCGGCGGATGTCACGCGCCCGGCAACTCCCCTGCCGGGACCGACGATCGAGAGTGAGGGCTACCCACCCCTGGGCAAGGCCCACTGTGACAAGTTCCATTTCGACATCCCCGTCTGCAGCGGGCGCTCGGGGCCCGTGGTTCTCCTCGCGGAGGGAGAAGTCGAAGGTAAGCCGTGGTCCCTACGGGCATTCCGAGCCGTCTGGGACGGCCCCGAGCTCGGCGGAACCGGCGAGGAGAGGCCGCGTGTGATCCAGGGTCTGATCTGCACGTCTTTCTCCTATGGGGGCCAGGAGTCCACCCTGTGCGAGTGGTCCTCCGAGCCGGGCACCTCATCCGGGATCGAGATGGGAGGGACCAAAGGGTACGACGAGCCCCTGGCCGAGGATCCCGGAGACGATCCATTCGCGAACGGGCGCGGCGGAGTGCGTGGAGGATTCTCCAAGCTGAATACATGGAACGTCGGCACCACCTCGCCCGAAACCGTAAGGATCGTCGCCACACTGGATGATGGCAGTGAAGTCTCCACTCAGGTGATCGCCGGAGATCCCCTGCTGGGCACCCGTATCAGCTGGTACGTGCTGTTCCTTCCCATCGACGGCCAGGAGGTCGCCGTGATCGCCGAGGACGCCAACGGGGAAGCGATCTGGACGCGTATGAGCCCCATTCAGCAACGGCTCTTCATCGAGCGAGACGGCTCGGGCACCGGAAGCGTGAGGGGATACTGGACATCCCCATACGAGCATGAGGTGGACCTCGACCACAAACCTAATGCCGAGTTCGTCTGCGGACCCGACTGCTGGTACTCGTTCGTGCCAAATCCAACAAGCGAGACCTTCACCCTCGTTGCCGAGCCGGAGCCCGGGTCGAGCTTCGCCGGTTGGGGCGGGCCCTGCGAAGGGCAGGATGAGACGTGCGAGATCACGATGCCCGAGACGCAGACGGTGATCGCGACCTTCGAGAAGGGCTAGAAGACCTCGACCTGGCTCTGGTCGCCGAGCATCAGCTTGTACATCGCGGGAGGGGTCTTGCCGCGGCTGACCTCGACATCCTTGCCGAGCAGCGACTGGGAGAGGCCGCGGACATCGTCGATCCTGCAGCGCTCCATGATGATCGAGTCCTCGATCTCGCTTCCGCTGACGGTGCAGCCGTAGTAGATGGACGAGTTGGGACCGATCAGCGAGTCCTCGACGATCGAGTCCTGCCCGATGATCGCCGGTCCACGGATCACCGAGCGAGACACCTTCGCGCCCTTCTCGACGACGACCCGGCCGACCAGGCGCGACTCACCGTCCACCTCGCCGTCTACGCGCGGCTCCAGCACCGAGAGCATCATCCGGTTCGCCTCCAGCAGGTCCTCGAGCTTCCCGGTGTCCTTCCACCAGTCCGTCACCATCTCGGGCCGGACGGTCTTTCCCGAGTCGATGAGGGCCTGGATCGAGTCCGTGATCTCGAGCTCGCCACGCCAGGAAGGCTCGATCGAGTCGATGGCCTCGTGGATGGTGCGGTCGAACAGGTAGACGCCCACGAGAGCGAGGTCGGAGATCGGCTCCTTCGGCTTCTCGACCAGCTTCACGACACGGTCGCCGTCGAGGACCGCGACGCCGAAGCGCTCGGGCTCGCGAACCTTCGCCAGGAAGATCTGCGCGTTCGGCTTGTGACGCTCGAACTCCTGGACGAACTTCGTCACACCCTCCACGAGAACGTTGTCTCCCAGATACATGACGAAGTCGTCGTCGCCCAGGAAGTCGCGCGAGACCATGACCGCGTGAGCCAGGCCGCGTGGAGCGTCCTGCTCGATGTAGGTGATCTCGACGTCGTGGTCCGAGCCGTCGCCGCAGGCCGCCCGCACCTCGTCGGCAGTGGAGCCGACCACTATCCCGACCTCCCGGATGCCGGCCTCGCGTATCGCGCGCAGGCCGTAGAACAGGATCGGAACATTCGCGACCGGGATCAGCTGCTTCGCGCTCGTGTGAGTGATCGGTCGAAGACGAGTCCCCTCCCCTCCGGAAAGGATGAGCGCCTTCATCTAGGTGACCGCCTCCCAGTCCGAACCGACCACTACGCCGACCTCGGCATCTCCGAGCACGTGGGAGGGTACCTCGGTGACGGGGAGGTCGGGGAAGTAGTCGGCCACCACGCTGGCGTGGAGCCTCTGGCCCTTCTGGTACAGGATCTCGCTCTCCTCCTCCATCCCCGAGAAGATGTCGCTTTCAAGGACGATGAAGCCCGAGTCACGCAGGTACATCTCGGCTCCATCGGGGCCGGTCCCGAATGAGGTCAGCACCCTGACCTTGACGATCCCCGGGGAGGGAAGCGTCTGGTCCTGGGTCTGACCCAGCCGGCCGAGATCGCCCCCTTGCTCCATCCTCTCGAAGAGCTCGCGGGTCTCGGGCTGCTCGGCCACCACGTATGACACGTCCCCGATCGTCGCGGTCGTGCCCGGGACCACCCTCAGGTCGAGGCTGTCCTCGCCGGTCGGGTCCTGCTCGGCGAGCGCGCGCAGTCGCCGGCCCAGGCTGAGCAGCTCCGTGGGAGTGAGCGAGTCATCGGTGCGGATCGAGCCAACGGCCTTCCGGATGAGCTCGTCGTCGAGCAGGTTCCCGAAGGACAGAAGCTTGTTGAAGGTCGCCCGCATGAACTGCTGCTGCCGGGCGATGCGCGAGAAGTCGGGGATCAGGTCGCCGGTGACGCTTCGGGCACGCACGAAGGCGAGCGCCGTCGGGCCGTCCATGTCGTAGCAGCCGGCCTTGGGGATGTGAAGACCGGCTTTGTCGTCATCCATCGCTCGGTCCACGCAGATCCGGACGCCGCCGAGCGTGTCCACGAGGTCCTGGAACCCGTCGAGGTTGATCTCCATGTAGTTATGGATGGGCAGGCCGGTGAACTCCTTGACGGTCTTGATCACGAGGTTCGCCCCGCCGTAGTCATAGGCCGCGTTGATCTTGTCGAAGCCGTGGCCGGGGATCTCCACGCGAAGGTCTCGGGGGAAGTGCACCACGACGGCCTGCTCGCGCCGCGGGTCGATCGACATCAGGATGATCGTGTCGGAGCGCTGGCCTCCTACTGTCTCCTCGCTCCCGAACTGGGCCTGCTCTTCGGGCGTGAGCCCGGCTCGCGAGTCGCTGCCGAGCACGAGCACGTTTCGAGGGTTCTTCCCGAAGTCCCAAGGGTCGGCGAGCTCGGTGGTGTCCGCGCCCGGGAGCAGATCCTGGGCGCTCCCCACGGTGATGAACAGGTTCAGCGCCCAAACGGCGAACAGGGACACGAGCGCGGCGATCACGCCCGAGAAAACAAGGACGGGCGTGCGGATCCACGGCCACCAATCGTTGGCGGCCTCGCTCGCCTTCGCGCGGCGTGCGGCCGTAGGCTTAGGGTCCCCCATGCCACCCAGGGTATCGAACGGAGGGATATGAGCCGCATCGCCTGGAGCCCGAGCGTGGAGCTCGTGGAGAACGCGAACGTTTCCCGCTTCATGCGCAAGCACTGGATCGGCTCCTACGAGGAGCTCGTCGCCCGGTCGCAGGACGACATCGAGTGGTTCTGGGACGCGGTCGTCGAGGACCTCGGCATCGAGTTCCCGACCCCGTACGAGCGCGTGCTCGACACTTCCAAGGGGATCCCGTGGGCGACCTGGTTCGTCGGCGGGAAGACGAACCTCGCTCACAACTGCGTGGACAAGTGGGCCGAGTCCACTCCAGACGCCGTCGCGGTCGTCTGGGAGGGCGAGGACGGGCAGGTGCGCGAGGTCACCTACGCGGAGCTGCGCGAGATGGCCGACCGGCTCGCCAATGGCCTGAGGTCGCTGGGCGTCGGCGAGCGTGATGCGGTCGGCATATTCATGCCGATGGCCCCGGAG
This sequence comes from Actinomycetota bacterium, assembly GCA_050693165.1. Lineage (GTDB taxonomy): Bacteria > Actinomycetota > UBA4738 > UBA4738 > CALAEC01 > CAZKFH01. The sequence continues at coordinate 10,604 of JBOGVX010000247.1, forward strand.
ATCGTCGCCGCGACGCTCGCGTGCGCGAAGCTCGGCGCCGTCTACCTCCCGATCTTCTCCGGATACGCGGCCGACGCGGTGGCCACGCGGCTCAACGACGCGAAGGCCAAGGTGCTCCTCACCGCCGACGGCTTCCTGCGTCGCGGCCAGCCGGTGCCCATGAAGCAGGTCGCCGACGCCGCTGCCGACGCATCACCTAGCGTCGAGAAGGTCGTCACCTGGCGGCGGCTGGCCGGAGAACCCTCCGCATCGACCGATCGCGATGTGGACTGGGAGGAGCTCCTCGCCGAGCAGGACCCGCGCTTCGAGACCGTGATGCTCGACTCCGAGCACCCGCTGTTCCTGGCGTACACGAGTGGAACGACCGGCAGGCCCAAGGGGTCGGTGCACGTGCACGGAGGATTCACCGTGAAGGTGGCCGAGGAGGTCGCGTACCAGACGGACCTGCACCAGGACGAGACGTTGTTCTGGGTGACCGACCTCGGCTGGATCATGGGGCCCTGGGAGATCACCGGGGCCGGCGCGCTCGGCGCCACCGTCTTCCTGTTCGAGGGAGCGCCGAATTACCCGGAAGCCGACCGTGTGTGGGACATGATCGAGAGGCACCGGATCACGACGCTCGGCATCTCCCCCACGCTCATCCGCGCTCTGATCCCGGCCGGCGACGAGTGGGTCGAGAAGCACGACCTGTCCTCGCTGCGGATCCTCGGATCGACCGGGGAGCCGTGGAACCCCGAGCCGTGGATGTGGTTCCTCGACAAGGTCGGTGGCGGACGCTGTCCCATCATCAACATCTCCGGCGGAACGGAGGTCGGAGCCTGCTTCCTCTCACCTCATCCGATCAACGAGCTCAAGCCGACCACGCTGCGGGGCCCGGCGCTCGGGATGGCCATCGATGTGTGGGGGCCAGACGGCAAGCCCGTTCCCCGGGGCGAGGTCGGCGAGCTCGTCTGCACGAAGCCCTGGCCGGCGATGACGCGCGGAGTCTGGGGCGACCCGGAACGCTACATCCAGACGTACTGGTCGAGATGGCCGGACGTATGGGTGCACGGCGACTGGGCAACCATCGACGAGGACGGCTTCTGGTTCCTGCACGGCCGGTCGGACGACACGATGAACATCGCGGGGAAGCGCCTGGGGCCCGCGGAGGTCGAGTCCGCGCTCACCGAGCACCCCGCGGTGGCGGAGTCGGCAGCAGTTGGCGTGCCTCACGAGGTCAAGGGCGAGGCGGTGTGGTGCTTCGTCATCGCCAAGCCGGGTCACGCCACGGGTGACGACCTCGCGAAGGAGCTAAAAGGAGTCGTCGCGGAACATCTCGGCAAGGCGTTCACCCCTTCCCGGATCGTGTTCGTAGACGAGCTACCGAAGACGAGGTCCGCGAAGATCCTGAGAAGGGCCATCAGGGCCACGGTCCTTGGCGAGGACACGGGTGACCTTTCCAGCCTGGAGAACCCGAGCGCACTGGAGAAGATCCAGGCTTTGGTGAGCGAGAGCTAGCTCAGGTCGCTGCCGGGCAACGAGTCGCCCAGGTGACGCCGCCATCCGCGGAGCACGCGATCCCTCCGTCCCTCAGCGTTGCCAGCGCATGGCTTCCGGACAGCCGGATGGAGGTCACCCCGGCATCCAGCAACTTGGCGTCCACCAGGCTCCAGGAAAGGCCGCCGTCGGGCGACTCGTAAAGGTCGTGCTGTCCGTCCGGAATCTCGTCCTCAAGAGCGGCGAAGAGTCGGCCATCTTCGGCCGCTGCGATGTCGCTCAGGCGATCCTCCCAGGGGACCTGAACCGCGCTGAAGGTCTGCCCTCGATCGTTGGACGAGAAGAGCGCGGTCGCCGTGAAGGCGTAAACCGACCCGCTGTCCGCAAAGTCCGGGGAAAGGCGCACCTCCGGGGTATCGGTCGTGTCCAAAGGAAGCACGGACCCCGAGCAGACCTGATCCACGCAACTGAACACCGATGGAGCCCACCCAACCGAGGAGACCTGGAGCCCGCCAACCAGAAGCAGGCCGTCGTCCTGATATGCGGGCGAGAAAGCTGGGTGCAGCGGGCCCCGGCCTTGGAGTGGCCGAGCGGGCCCGATCGTCTTAACGTCGTCGCGGTACTGCATCAGGGAGTGATCGCCGATGAGGATCACGGGATCGCCGCCGTTGAAGCCCGGCGAGATGGCCGAGGACCCCACTCCCGCTGCCGACCCGGCCCTTGCTGCCGTATGGAAAGAGGCTCCCCCGTCCTCGCTGACCTCGAGGCCGAGCGCCCCCGTCGCGAAGATCCGATCGTCCCCAGACCCATAGGCAGGTGGAAGGAGGAGCTGTGCGCCCTCGAAGCCCTCGGCCTCCAAGCGCGTCCAGGAGGTGCCGCCATCCTGGGAGCGGAAGAGCACGGGAGGACACTGCGGCGCGGAACATGCCGCGACGCCTGCCGCGTAGATCGTTTGATCCGTGGCGAATCGGGGAGAGTAGGTCGGCGAAAGAAGCTGGGCCTGCTCCGGCTGGGTTACCTCCCGGTTCGGCTCCGTGACGTCGCTTGCAACCCCGTCCCCCCGCTGTCCCACTCGTTTTGTGAGGGCCGATGACTCGTCTGCCTCTTGATGGTCTGTGGAAGTCGGGACTGACGACGTCGATGACTGGATCTGCGGCGCGCTCCTCGTATTCGAATCCCCGGGCTCGTGCCCAGCCCTCGCGCTGACGACCTTGGCGGGAGGACTATTCGGAGGGGTTGACCTTGCGACGCTCGGCGATGCGTCGCGGCCCACCCCTCCGAAAACTGCAGCCGTAGCGACGACCAGGTTGATCGCCGTCACAGCTGCCGCCGCCTTGACTGCTTCAGGGTTGGCTGTGAGATGCCGCACGTGCTCGGACGCTCTGTGGCCCATCCGTCGCAGCCACCCAACCGGCAGGAGGATCGCCCCCATCACCGGCTCCGCGATCCTCCGGTACTCGGTCTGAAGCTTGCGCCTTGCTCGATGAAGGATCTGGCGGAACGCCAGGCTCGAGAGGCCCAGGAACTCCGCCACCTCGGGACCGTCCCAATCCTCCAGGTACCTGAGTGCGACGGCCGATCTCTGCCGGGGCGGCAGTTTCGACAGCGCCTGGGCCAGAACGTCCCGCTCCTCGGACCATCCGTGATCCGTGTGACCCGTCTCCTTCGGCAGCTCGCCGGTAGGGAGCTCGCGGGAATGGGTCCTGAGGTGATCCACCAGGACGCGAGTGGCGATGGTCTTGAGCCAGGGCCACATCGGTCGGGTCTGATCGAATCGCGCTAGATGCTCGTGCGCCCGAACCAGCGTCTCCTGAGTTATGTCCTCGGCCGCCGCCGAGTCCTTGGTCAGGCGAGTGCACAGACGCACCAACCGGGGGAAGTAGCGTCGGTACAGGACGTCGAAGGCATCGCGCTCGCCACCCAGGTGCTCACGGATGAGGATCGCGTCGGGATCCACGACACTGACTGCCATCAGCGCGTCCTCGGGCTATGTGCGGGCAAGGTCCCGTCTCCTAGAGCTGCGGATCCTCGAATACCTGCGTTCCTATGGTGTGGAGCTCCCACAGGCTGCCGTTCGAACAGGCAGCAGCCGTCATGCCGGCGTAGAACGGATCCACGGTGAGGAGCGTCACGCCCGCGAAGTTAACGACGGTAGGGCCCTCCGTTTCCAGGATCCAGTTGTCATACGTCCCGTAAAGCTTGTGCCGTCCGCCGGAGACCGGCGTCGGCGAGTACGTTCCGCCCGACTTCTGCCAGGACTGGCTCCATCCTCCGGCCGCAACGACCGAGTCGCAGTTGAACAGGCTGGAGCTACCGCTCGCGACCACGGTTGTAGTCCGAAGCGGATCTAGGGGGTCGTCGGAAAGCTGGCACGGTGGAAGTGCTGTGAGGGGCCGGACCTCGATCCAGTAACCGGGGTTGCCGAAGGTCCCCGCCCCGATCGGAGCGTTGAGGTGGAAGGTGACCCGAAGGTCGCAGGAACCCGCGTATATGAGCACGCGGGCCGCCTGAGCTGGGGTCGTCCCGATCATCGAGGACATGGCGGCCACGCCAAGGATCAGAGCAAGGACCCGCCGTCGGACTTGATTCACAACATCCCTCCCTCTGTATTCGTTTCGCCCGCGCCGGAATTCCGGCCGGAAGGGGACCTTCTTTAAGGGCGACCTCGTCGGCGGGTTAGAGGTCACCCTCGGGAACGCCGCGGCGGTCGACGCGGCCCGAGTTGTTCCCCGCGACGGTTGAATTCGACGCCCCTGGGAGGAATCCTTCCCGGATCCCATGACATTTCGGCCATGAGACCGCCCGCTGCCTACCGGGTGACCGTCTAGTCCGAATTCCGCCTTTTTCTGAGGCGGACGAAACTTTTTCGATCTTCCGCGTAACGCCCGGGGCCTTCCTTCCGTATCCCTTCCGTAGCTCGGTGGGTTGGGTGCTTCCGGTGCTCGGCGGGCGTCGGGGCACCCGCCCACCACTTTCCGCAATGACCGCCGACTTGGAGGGAGAAGAGGATGAACGCCACCCAGATCTCGAAGGACCCGCAGGGATGTAGGACCAGCTCCAAGAGGAAGCTCCTATCCGCCGGCCTCATCGCGGGCCTGGTTGCGCTCCTATCAGGCATCCCCGCGACGGCCGGAACCTCGGCCGACGCCGAGGTAACCGACGTAGCCGGAGACGGCAACTTCATCAACGGGCAGGGGGTCCAGCCGGGCCACGAGATCGGCCCGGACACGCGACCGGCGTCGTTCGACAACGTCGATCTTCGCGCCGTGTGGTTCGAGACCGCATACAGCACCACCAAGGTTCGAGACGCAGCCGGCAACGTTCTGCGGGTGGAGCACGCCCCTACCGCGCTCCTGATCCACGTCCAGACTCAAGCGCCGCCGCGACCCATGTCAGCTTTATGGCAAGCCGTGAGATACGA
>JBOGVX010000248.1:0-6656 GCA_050693165.1 Actinomycetota bacterium
GCGACTTCTACAGTTACCACGCATCTCTGATGGAGCCGTGGGACGGGCCGGCGGGCCTCGTGTTCAGCGATGGACATCTGGTCGGAGCGGCTCTCGACCGCAACGGCCTCAGGCCGCTTCGGTACGCGGTGCGGGAAGACGGCCTGGTCGTGTGCGCCTCCGAGGCAGGAGCGGTGGACCTCGACGATGGCTCGCCGGTCCGCCGAGGCAAGCTCGGCCCCGGCCAGATGATCTGCGTCGACCTGGAGACCGGTCGGGTGCGGGAGGACGCCGAGATCCTCGAGGAGATCTCCTCCCGCAGGCCGTTCGGCAGATGGGTGTCACGGCACGTCCGCGAGCTCACCCCCGTGCCGGCAGACGTGGAGGTGCCCGGCGATCTGGAGGCGAGACAGGTTGCCTTCGGGTTCACCAAGGAAGAGATCACGGTGGTCCTGAGGCTCATGGCTACTCAGGGACATGAGCCGACATCGTCGATGGGAGACGACACGGCGGCACCGTCGCTCGCCAACCGCCCGAGACCGGTCACGAACTACCTGAAGCAGCGGTTCGCCCAGGTGACCAATCCCCCGATAGACCATCTCCGCGAGCGTCTCGTGATGTCCACGAGGGTTCGCCTCGGGCCGCGAGCACCTCTGCTCGAGGAGCTCCCTGAGGCGGCATCGCTGCTCGATCTCCCGACGTTCGCGGTGGGGGTGGACGCACTCGCCGCCCTGGACGGGCCCAGGCTCGACGCGACGTTCCCCCTGCGGGAGGGGCCCGCAGGCCTGGAGGCCGCGTGCAAGCGGCTGGGGGAAGAGGCCGAGACCGCCGCGCGGTCGGGCGCCGAGGTCATCGTGATCTCGGATGCCGCCGTCGGTCCGGACCGCGCACCCGTTCCATCGGTCCTGGCCGTAGGCGCGGTGCATCACAGGCTGCTCGACGCCGGTCTGCGAACCCGCGTGGGCCTGGCCGTGGACGCGGGTGACGCCAGGGACGCCCACGACGTCGCCTGCCTCCTGGGATACGGCGCCGAAGCCGTATGTCCTCGCACCGCGCTAGAGACGATCACCCACCTGGCCTCCGAGGGAAGGCTCGGCGCCGGCGCCCCGCCCGCGCCCGAGGCGATCACCCTGTTCCTGACGGCTGTCGAGGACGGCGTCCTCAAGGTCATGTCGAAGATGGGCATCGCCACGGTGGATGCGTATCGAGGCGCGCAGATCTTCGAGGCTCTCGGATTGGACCAGGACGTGATCGAGCTCTGCCTGCGAGATACGCCCACCACGCTCGGCGGAGCGGGCATGCTCGACCTTGGCAGGGACGCCCTGCAGCGCCATGCCGAGGGCTACGCGAACAACGGAGCCCCCGCGAATCCCGGCTACATAAAGCACCGGGCCGGAGGCGAGTATCACGCGACCAACCCGGAGGTCGTCGAGGAGCTCCAGGCCTCCGTGGTGGCCATCGACGACGACATGCGCGCGGCACACGCGCTGCAACGTGCCGTGAGGAACGGAGATGCAGACGCCTACGCTCGCTACGCCGAGCTCGTTCGGTCGCGTCCGCCCACCGAGCCGCGCGATCTGCTCGAGCCCGTCGAGGCGGGTTCCTCCATCCCGCTCGAGGAGGTCGAGCCCGTCTCCGAGATCATCGCCCGGTTCTCCTCGGGCGCCATGTCACACGGAGCCCTGTCGGCCGAGGCGCACGAGACCGTGGCGCTCGGCATGAAGCTGGCGGGGGCGAAGGCGAATAGCGGCGAGGGCGGCGAGGACCGCGGGCGTTACCGCGACGACAGGAACTGCGGGATCAAGCAGGTCGCATCGGGGCGGTTCGGCGTAACGCCCGAGTACCTCGCGTTCGCCCAAGAGCTCCAGATCAAGATGGCCCAGGGATCGAAGCCCGGTGAGGGTGGGCAGCTGCCGGGCGCCAAGGTCAGCGACGAGATCGCCCGGCTGCGCCACACCCCTCCGGGAGTCGCGCTGATCTCCCCTCCCCCCCACCACGACATCTACTCGATCGAGGACCTCGCTCAGCTGATCTTCGACCTGAGGCAGGCGAACCCGGTAGCCGACGTCTCGGTGAAGCTGGTGTCGAGCATCGGTGTCGGCACCATCGCGGCCGGTGTCGCCAAGGGCGGCGCGGAGGTTATCCACGTGGCGGGAGCCGACGGAGGAACCGGTGCCAGCCCGCTGTCGTCGATCAAGAACGCCGGGCTGCCGTGGGAGATCGGCCTGACCGAGACGCAGGCCACCCTGGTGGAGAACGGCCTGAGGCGGGGAGTGCGCGTCAGGGTCGACGGTGGGATCAAGACCGGACGCGACGTGATCATCGCCGCGCTGCTCGGAGCCGACGAGTTCTCGTTCGGCACGGCGGCTCTCGTGTCGCTCGGATGCATCATGGTCCGGACCTGTCACCGTGACACGTGCCCCGTCGGCATCGCCTCTCAGCGGCCCGAGCTCCGCGCGAAGTTCGCCGGCACCCCCGAGATGGCGGCGCGCTACCTGATACACGTGGCCGAGGAGGTCAGGGTCCTGCTCGCCTCGCTGGGCCTTCGGTCGCTTCAGGACGCGATAGGCAGGTCCGATCTGCTCCGCCTCCGCGACGCGGATGATCGCGGTAGGCGCCTCGACGTATCCCCGCTTCTCGAGCCCACCGTCGCTGGTCCGCGCCGCTTCGAGGAGCCGGACCGGTCGAGGCAGGAACGGTCGGAGCTCGGCGACAGGCTCCACGCCGACGCGCTTCCCGCCATCGCCGAGGGACGGATCGCCGAGCTCGAGTACGCGATCTCAAACACCGACCGGGCCGTGGGCGCACGCCTCGGCGTCGAGATAGCGCGACGGTTCGGTGACACCAGGCCACCCGGCCGGGTGCGGGTGCGGTTCGAGGGCTCGGCCGGGCAGTCCTTCGGGGCGTTCCTGTGCGACGGGATCGAGCTCGACCTGACCGGTGAGACGAACGACTACGTGGGCAAGGGGATGGCCGGCGGAAGGATCGTCGTCCGGCCACCTGATGGCGATCCCGGAAACCCGGCGTTGCTCGGGAACACCATCCTCTACGGCGCCACGGGAGGACAGCTCTTCTGCGCAGGGTCCGCCGGGGAACGCTTCGCGGTTCGCAACGGCGGAGCGGTGGCAGTCGTGGAGGGTACCGGCGACCACGCCTGCGAGTACATGACCGGCGGCGCGGTTGTCATCCTGGGGTCGGTCGGCCGCAACCTCGGCGCCGGGATGTCGGGTGGCGAGGCCTACGTCTGGGACCCACAAGGGATCGCCGAGTCGCGCGTCAATCACCAACTGGTGGAACTACGCCCCCCGACGCGAGGGCAGCTCCCCTCGCTGCGGCGCATGATCGAGAAGCACCAGCTGGCCACCGGATCACCGCGAGCGCTGCAGGTGCTCGAGGACTGGGAGGAACAGTCCGGAGCATTCGTCCGCATCGCCGCGCGAGCCGAGGTTGCGATGATCGAGGCCGCCCTCGAGGGCACCGGCGAGGCCGGCGCCTGACGCAGATACACTCCGGCCGTGGCCGCTGACAACCCGCTACCCGAGGGCGCCACCCGCGAGGGCGCCCTTCAGATGGCGTCCGATGCGGTGCGCGGGACCATGATGGAGCGCATCGGGATCGAGTGGCTCGACATCGGCCTCGAGCGGGTGGTGGCTCGCATCCCGGTCGAGGGCAACACACAGGTCTACGGCCAGCTCCACGGCGGGGCCACAGCGGCGCTGTGCGAGAGCGTGGGCTCGATTGGAACCGCGGTGGCCGCCGGCCTCGACAAGATGGTCGTCGGCGTGCAGCTGTCCGTGAACCACCTGAGGGCCGTCCGCGAGGGGTACATCACGGCCACGGCCGTCCCGTTGCGCGTCGGCCGGACGCTGGCCCTGTGGGACATGCGGGTACACGACGACGAGGATCGACTCATCGCCTCCGCGACGCTCACGGTCGCGATCCGCCAGCCATCTTGACCGGCACCTTCATCAACGTCGCGACGGTGCTGGTCGGCACAGCCGTCGGAACGTTGCTGGGGTCCCGGCTGCCGGAGCGTGTCAGGGAGACCGTCATGCACGCCCTCGGTCTTGTCACGGTCGTCGTCGGCGTCTCCCAGGGCCTCGAGGCCTTCCGGCCCCCGCTCAGCGAGCTGACCCGTGGCGCAGTGCTGATCGTCCTGGGCAGCATCATCGTCGGCGGCATCATCGGGGAGCTCCTGCGGATCGAGACCGGCCTCGACCGGATGGGCGAAGTCCTCAAGCGGCGCTTCGGCCGTGGCCAGGCTAAGTTCACCGAGGGCTTCGTGGTCGCATCACTCGTGTTCTGCGTGGGTCCCCTGACGATCCTCGGCTCCATCCAGGACGGACTCAGCGGCGACTACCAGCTGCTTGCGGTCAAGTCCCTGCTCGACGGGTTCGCGGCGATGGCTTTCGCCTCCGCCCTAGGATGGGGAGTCGGGTTCTCCGCGCTCACGGTGCTTCTCTATCAGGGGACGCTGACGCTGTCCGCATCGGCAACCGCGGGCGCATTCTCCGAGTCGATGATCGCGGCGATGTCGGCCGTTGGGGGGATACTGATCCTCGGGATCGGACTCAGATTGCTCGACCTGCGCCTCATCCGCATAGGGAACTTGTTGCCGGCATTGGTGCTCGCTCCGGTTGCCGTTGCGATATTCGAAGCGACCCGTTGAGTTTTTGGCAGACTACTTCGCCCGATTACTACGGTTTTTATCGCGTCTGAACCCGCCCGCTACCTGCGAACTCTCTTGGAACACGTTGCAGGCCAACCATTTTGGTGGCGTTGACTCACCCGTGAGTCGCTGCTAGGTTTCCGTCCGGTCCCGAGCGGCCGTAGGGACCGGCGGATTGCCGGAAGGACCAGGAGCGTGTGGCTGGGCTGATCGGCGTGAGCTTCGGTTCCGCTGGACGCCAGGCCCGCTCCAGGACCTGAGACAAGAGTCGGTCGCCGAAAGTTGCTTGGGACCTGCACTTGGCGGGTTCTCGGTGCCGAGTAGATAACGCTCGCGTATGGGGAAGGCGTGAGCGGCTCCAAAGGCACTGGGGGCCCGCCGAGTGCTATCCGGAGACCAGCACGAGCACCCCCGACATCCCCCGATCCTGGTGCAGCTTGCAGAAGAACGGATACCTGCCCGGGGAGGTCAGGAGCGACCCGATCGGGTCGATGGTCATCCTCTCCCCCGGCCTGAACGTCCGGTCGTAGCTCGTCCCCTCGATCGTCACGTTGTGAGGGTTCCGGCCCTGGTTGCTGAACTGAACCGCACGGCCGAGCCCGATCGGAAGCGACGGATGCGCGTCGTGGAAGTGGTAGTCGATCGCGGTGACCACGTAGGGCCCGGCATCCGCCTGCGGTCCCTCCGCGCTCTGGCCGCAGCCAAGCAGGACGAGGAGGGCCGCGACCAGCAACCTCCTCACAGGATGCGGGAGAGGAACTGGCGGAGCCTCGGATGCTCGGGGTTCTCGAACAGGTCCCGGGGCTCTCCTTCGATAGTGACTCTCCCCTCGTCCATGAACAACAGCCGGCTGGCGGCCTCGCGTGCGAACCCCATCTCGTGGGTTACGACCACCATGGTCATCCCCTCGTCCGCGAGTCCCTTCATCACGTCGAGCACTTCCTGGATCAGCTCGGGGTCGAGAGCCGACGTGACCTCGTCGAACAGCATGACCTTGGGTCGCATCGCCAGGGCACGCGCGATCGCAACACGCTGCTGCTGTCCGCCGGAGAGGCGTCCCGGGTACTCGTCCGCCTTGTGCTCGAGCCCGACATGACGAAGCTCCTGCATCGCGCCTGCGCGAGCCGTAGACGGATCGATCTTCAGCACCTTCTGCAGAGCCATCGTGATGTTCTGCGCAGCTGTCTTGTGTGGGAACAGGTTGAACGCCTGGAAGACGATGCCGAGGTTCGTCCTGACCTTGTTCAGGTCCGTGCGAACGTCCGTGAGCTCTGTCTCCTCGAACCAGACCCGTCCCTGCGTGGGTTCTTCGAGGAGGTTCATCGTCCGGAGCAGGGTGGACTTTCCAGACCCCGAGGGTCCGATGACGGCCATGACCTCGTGCCGTGTCAGCTCCAGGTCTATCCCCCTCAGAACGTGGTTGTCGCCGAACCACTTGTGAACGCCCTCCAGACGGACCAGCGTCGTGTCCGTCACGTCGTCACCGTCACCAGGCCGCTCCTCAGCCGCTTCTCAACCGCATTGACCGCCCGGATCAGTGGAAGGGTCACGATCAGGTACCCGGCCGCCGCCGCCGTGAAGAACGTTGCGTTGAATGTGCTCGCATAGCCGTCGCGAGCTTGGGTGAACAGGTCGAACTCGGATGCGGCTAGGCCGAGGATCACGATCAGCGAGGTGTCCTTGATCAGGATCACGAACTCGTTCATCAACGGTGGGATCACACGCCGGAAGGCCTGCGGGACGATCGCGTAGCGCATGGCTTGCGGGTACGTCATGCCCAGCGACCGGGCGGCCTCCATCTGGCCACGTTCGATCGACTGTATCCCTGCGCGGAAGACCTCGGAGGCATAGGCGCCCGTATTCAGGATGAACACGATCATCGCGGAGACGTAGGCGGGGCCGAACTCGATCGGCCCCAGCGAGATCTCCGGTCTGATGCCGAGGCCCAGCGAGAAGCCGAAATAGAAGACCGACAGCTGCCAGATGAGCGGGGTTCCCCGGAAGAAAT
>JBOGVX010000249.1:0-3737 GCA_050693165.1 Actinomycetota bacterium
GTGAACAGGACGCTGGCCAACTCCTCCACGCGCGTACAGATTGTAGAGGACCCGGAGCGGGCTCAGCCCGCGAGGACCTCGTAGAGCCGGCCGAACAGTCCGCTGACCGCGTCCCAGACCTGCTCCAGGAAGGGCGCGTCGCTCGTTTCCTCCTCCCGGGTATCCTCCACCTGTTCCGCGGCGATGAGCTCTACTCTGCCCAGCCGCTTGCCATCTCTGGATGCGATCAGCGACCCGAGCGGCTCTCCTTCGTCTACAGGTAGTCGCAGTGTCGTGAGCTCCCGCACGTCGGTGTCGACGACCGACCCTTTAGGAACGACAACGGACAGCGTCGAGCTCGCTTCGGCGGGGACCGGCTCGCCATCGACGGAGATAGGGTCAACCTCCTCCCCCAGCGCGACGACTGTCTCGCGCTCCCAAGACGCGAAGCCGTGGTCGAGGAGGACCGCACCCTCATCGAAGGCCTGGTCCTCCACCCCGAGCACCACAGCGGCCAGCCGAAGCCCGTCGCGCTCCGCGGCGGCGATCAGGCAGAACCCCGCCGCGGCCGTGTAGCCGGTCTTGCCGCCGATCGTGCCCTCATAGAGCCACAGGAGCGCGTTGCGGTTCTGGAGACTGCGGGCTTCTCCATTCTCCGCGGGCACCCTGGCGAGCTCCGTCCCCACGAGCCCCGCAAACGTCGGGTCGAGGAACGCTTCCGAGGAGAGGGTGAGCAGATCTCGCGCGCTCGAATGCCCCGAATCATCGAGCCCGCTGGGACTTCGGAACTCCGTGTCCTTCATCCCGAGCTCCTGTGCCTTCGCGTTCATCAGCTCGACGAACGCGTCGGAGGAGCCGGCCACGTGCTCGGCTAGCGCGACCGCCGCGTCGTTGGCCGACTGAAGGAGGAGCGCGATCAGCAGGTGATGGACCGACAGCTGCTCTTCCGGCTGCAGGCCGAGCTCGGCGCCGGTCTGAGACGCGGCCTCGGGGCTGGTGGTGACGAGCTCGGTCGGCTCCGTGTGCTCGATGACGATAAGGGCGGTCATCACCTTGGTCAGGCTGGCGATCGGAAGAGGCTCGTCCGTGCCCGACTCGAACAGGATCCGTCCCGAATCGAGGTCCGCGAGCGCGGCTGCGGCCGCATCGACCTTAGGGGGTTCGGTGGACGGCGAGGGTGTGTCGAGCGCCGTCGGATAGGGAGATGGCGATCCGAGAGGGGGCACGGGCGTGGGTGGTGGGACGCTCGGCGAGCGCTGGGCCGCCGCGGGCACGGCCGCCAGGCTCTGGGCCACCAACAGAAGGAACGCGATCCGGAAAGCGCGCGACATCAAACGAGGATAAGGCCGGGCGCCGGCTCAGCCCGGCAGGTAGTCGCGGATGTTGGCCCGCAGCAGCGCCTGCTTCAGCCTGCGAGACGCTCGCGCGAGCTCGGCCAGAGACTCGGCAGCGGTTCTGCGAGCGTCGGGGTTCCTCTGTCGCAGCATCGGCGTCACGATCTGCTGGAAGAACGCGGCTTCGCGGTCCGCGAAGTGCCGGTACATGGTGAGGTGCCGGGGCTCGATCCCGTACTTGAAGAACGACTTCACTATCCGGAGGATCAGCAGGTCCTCGCCGCCGAACTTCCGCTCGCCATCGATCTGCCTCGGCCTCAGGATCGAGAAGGACGCCAACGCCTCGATCATCTCGGCATCCACGCCCGCAGCGGTCGCCAGCTCTTCAGCGGTCAGCTGTCCCGGCAGCATGGGCTCGTCTAGCTCTTCCTCTGCCTGGGCCACCGCGGACTCCCCTGTGGGAACCATCGGCGCCACGGCGGCAGCATCGAGCTCGGCTTCCGTGCCTTCCTCGAGCCGGTCACGGATCACCTTCAGGGGCAGGTACTCGTCCCGCTGCAGCTTGAGGATCATCCGGAGCCGGTCCACGTCCTGCTCGTAGAACTTGCGGTATCCCGAGGAGGTGCGTTCGGGGGCGATGAGCCCCTCGCTCTCCAGGAAACGGATCTTCGAGATGGTCACGTCGGGGAACTCGGCCTTGAGCGACACGAGCACCTCACCGATGGAGAGGTACTTCCGAGCGGCCTCGGCCATCACTCCCCCTGGCCGGCGAAGAACGCGAGCTTGAACTTGCCGACCTGGAGCTCATCACCGTTCGCGAGCTGCGTGTTGTCGACCCTGTTGCGGCCGACGTAGGTCCCGTTGAGGCTTCCCATGTCGTGCACGAAGAAGCTGCCGTCCTTGCGCCGGATCTCGGCATGGCGGCGAGAGACCGTGATGTCGTCGAGAAAGATGTCGCTCTCGGGATGCCGTCCGAGGGTGGTCACGTCCTTCTCGATCAGGAACTGGGAGCCCGCGTTCGGCCCTCGAGTGACCACGAGCAGCGCCTGGCCCTCGTGTAGGTCCTCGAGCGGCAGATCGATGATCTCGCCGGTGTCGTCCTCGATCTGGGTCGGCTCCAGCCCCACCGTGGTGTCGTCGTGCAGTGGATGCCCGCACTTCGAGCAGAACTTGGAGTCAGGTGGATTCCGGTGGCCGCAGCGGGTGCAGTACAACCTCGACCTCCCCTCGAGGGTTTCCCTCAGGGATCTGGATAGGTGACTGTATACGGAAGGTCCAGGTGGGTCAACGAAAGTTCCCTGGTCAGGAGCTCTCCTCGGCCTCCTGGAGGGTCTGCTGGTATGCCTGGGAGCTCATGAGGCCATCTAGCTCGGACGGGTTGACCATCTGGATCACGACGAGCCATCCCTCACCGTACGGATCCTGGTTGACCAGCTCCGGCGAGTCCGAGAGCGACGGGTTGCGCTCCACGACCGTTCCCGAGACCGGGCTGAAGATGTCCGAGACCGACTTGGTCGACTCGACCTCGCCGAAGGCCTCGCCGGCTCGAACCTCCGTTCCCTCCTCGGGTACCTCTACGTAGACCACGTCCCCGAGTGCGTCCTGGGCGAAGTCCGTGATGCCCACTCGGACGCGGTCTCCTTCCAAGGCTGCCGCCCATTCGTGCTCGCTCGTGTATTTCAGGTCTTCCGGGTAGTTCATCCATCCCTCCTAATCGCCTGACGATTGTGACACTGCGGAAGCTCCGGTGAAACCGGTGAGGTCACGCTGTCGGTTGAGCGTGCTCGAACACCTTGGACTCTGAGGCGGCGGGAAGCGTGAGGCTGCCGTCGGTTCGCAACCGGATCTCGACATCTGGCCGGGCCTCGATGACGGTCAGCGGACCACCCGGCAGGCGCATCGCTTCCGCAAGCTCGTCCGCCGGGCCGATCGCCGATATCTCGTAGGGGGCACCGACAGGGTCCCCAGCGACGGAGATGCCGGCCTGTGTCGGACCGAACCAAGTCGAGGCGAGTACTCGCACGTCACCGACGGCTATGGCCTCGGCCCCGGCGTCACGCAGCTCCTGGATGAGATCGAGCATGGCGTCCCACTCGACCTGGCCGGCGGGATCCTCCACCCTGATGGTAAGGCCCGGTCCCTCGACGGACACGACTCCGGCGAGGACCTGGAGGTCGGCGAGGGTCTCACGCGCGTCGCGTATGGCGAGCTCGTCCGCGCCGGCGGAGGAACGGTAGCGGGACAGCCGGACCTGCAGGTCGGCAACCTGACGCGTGAGCTCGTCCGCCTCGTCAGAGAGATCGGCGAGGATCCGTGTGAGGTCCTCCGGCCGCTCCGCGGCCAGCCGCGTGAGCCCGGGATCCCTCGTGGCCTGGACCGCGAGCAGGAAGCCGATCAGCACCGCAATCGCGGCGAGAGCCGCAC
>JBOGVX010000250.1:0-10747 GCA_050693165.1 Actinomycetota bacterium
GTGAGATGGTGCACACTTTCTCACCCGCGGTTCCGGCGCACCCCCCGTCCGAGTCGGGGATGTCGAACTCGATGTCGTCGTCGCCGGAGTTCTCATTGGCCTGCTCGATCGCCGCCCGGAGCGTGCATTCGGGATCGCTCCCGACGGTTCCGCTCGTGTCGCAGATGAAGTCTGTTGTGTCGTCGTCTCCGCTGTCTCCCGTGGAATTCACCGTCAGGGGGCCGGCGAGGGCACACGCGGAGAACTCGGAGGTGCCGCTTGGCCCGGTGGCCGTCGCGGTCACGAAGTCCCCATCGGGAACCGTGGTGGCGAAGGTATCCGAGTAGGCGAGGTTGCCGCTGCCGTCGGTCGTCTGGTCCTCGATCGAACCCAGGAAGGTCTCGCCCTCACCGTGGCCGGAGGGGTCGCACTCGCTGCTGTAGTAGAAGTCGAGATCGAACGTCGTATTCGCGTTGCTGTTTAGGGTCCCCTCGATGGTTGTGCTCGCCGTGGTGCTCACGTTATCGATGACCGGGTAGTTCTGATAAGAGTTCGGACCGTTATCGCCGTCTCCAGCGTCATTGGGGAGGACGCCGTTGTCCCCGAGATCGAGGCCGGTTGAAGCGTTCGAGTGGATGGAGTTCTCCCTGACGCTGTGCCCATTCCCCGCGTTGCTCACGATTCTCACGCCTTCCTGGTCGCCGAAGGCGATGGTGTTGCCTTCCCCGGCCCCCCCGATTGTCGTGTCCGTGGCGCTGTCGAGGATCAGGACGCCGGCATTGCCGTTCGCCAATGGGCTGACCCCATCCTGCTCGGTTCCGATGAGGTTGCTCGAGATCTCGTTCCCAGAGGACCCGGCGTCCCTGACCCGGATGCCGGCCGCGCCGTTGCCCGAGATGACGTTGCCGTCGCTGGCGGCCACACCGCCGAGGTAGTTGGCCTCGGCGCCGTCGAGGCGCACGCCGTCGACTCCGTTGCCCCGGTCGAGCTCACCAGTTGCATCGGTTCCGATGTAGTTCCCGGCGATCGTGTTCCCGGTGGTCAGCGAGCCGCCGGCCAGGTAGACCCCGTGGCCGGTGTTCGAGGAGATGACGTTCCTGCCCGCAGCGGCGCCGTCCCCGACGTCGTTGTCCGAGGCGTTGACGATCGCCAGCCCGTCGAAGTTGTTCCTGAGGGAAGTGCTTCCATCCGCTCCGATGCCGATGTGGTTGCCCTCGACCATGTTGCCGGTGGCTCCGGCTCCCTCGATCTTCACTCCGTACTGGTCGTTCCCCGAGACCACGTTGCCTGCGCCGGGCGCACTTCCACCGATCAGGTTGTCTGGGCTGCCGTTGAGATATACGCCGTGGTTCCCGTTGCCCAGAGCGTAGTCGAGCGCTGGCGAGGCACATGGAACGCATAGAGCGCTGTTACCGCTGTCGTCGGTCCCGATGTAGTTGCCCTGGACCTTGTTCCCTGTGGCGGCGGCCCCGCTGATGTTCACCCCGGACGTGTTGTTGTTGGAGATGATGTTGCGATCCGCGATATCGGTCCCTCCGATGGTGTTGTCGGGGGATCCGTTGATGAAGACTCCCTGGCCGTTCTCCGCGGGATTGGCAGCGTCCTCACGGGTGCCGATGTAGTTACCCTCGATATCGTTCCCGCCCAGGGGCCCTTCCAGCTCGATGGCGGACTCGCTCCATGCGAAGATGGCGAAGCCTCGGATCGTGCTGTCTCCGGCGGTGATGTGGAATCCGTCCGCAGCCATGGTGCCCCCGTAGAGCCAGATCCCGGTGACGGCTGGAGGGTTAGAGGCGGGCATGGCCCCATCCTGCGTGTAGCCATCGATGGTCACCGGATCCGTGATCGTGGGCAACGCCGAGGCTGGCGAGATCACCTGAGGGGCGCTCCCCGGGATGTCGAACTCGATGACGTCGGCGCCCGCGCTGGCGTTCGTGAGGCTGATCGCCTCTCGAAGGGTGCAGTGCATGGGATCGCAGGTGCCGTCGTCGGTGTCTCCGGTGCTCGTCACCGTCCAGACGGCACCGTCTCCGCCGTACTCATAGGCGCCGATGTCGCACATGCTGTCCGAGCGTGCCGCGCCGCGCTGGTCGGTGGAGGGGCAGCCGGTGTTGGTTCCGGCGTCGATCGCATAGCTTCCGGCGTTCAGAGCGTGCGTCTGCGTTGGCCCGCCGTTGTACGCGAGAGCGCCCAGGTCAGCGTTGGCAGTCTGCAGGTCTCCGCCCTGGAAACAGGCCGTCCCCGACTCGAGATTGTTGCCAGGGGCGGACGTGAGGGTGCTGTTGCATTCGGGCGAGCTGTTGCCGGAGACGAGGACGTTCGTTGCAGTAACGTCGGGGCCCGACCCTCTGTGGAACGCCCCACTGTTCCCGGTGTTGTCTGCGATCGTGGAGTTGGTGATAGTCGGAGACATGTCCCGGTAGAAGATGCCTCCCGCGAAAGCCGAGCCGCTGGTAACGAAGTTCCCACTCACGGTGGAATTGATTAGGGAGAAGGACCCTCCCTCTGCCGCGATGCCCGCGGCGAGAGCGGCTCCGCCATCGATGACGTTGTTCCCGCTGATCGTGGAGCTCGTGATCGTGAGCGCGGAGTTATCTGCCTCTATGCCGGCCACTTGACTGCCCGCAGTGTTGCCGCTTACCTCGGAGTCGGTCAGCGTGAGGGTGCCACCCGCGCTGAAGATGCCGCCGGCAAAACCGGTAGTCGATGGCGCCGTGTTGTTGGTCACCGACGAGCCATCGAGCTCCAGCGTTCCCGCGTTGTTGTACATGCCGGCTCCCCTGCCCTGACCGAACTCGGGGTCGTCGTTCTCCGCAGTGTTCTCGGTGACGATCGAGTCCGTAAGCGTCAGGGAGCCTGTGTTGTAGATCCCGCCCCCCCATCCGTTCGTCGGATCTGCACCGGTGGTGGTGTTCCCCGTGCCGTCCCGGATCGTGACATCTGAGATGTCGACCGTTGTGCCCGACAACACGTGAAGGATGCGGTCGTTGTCGTTCGCGTCGATGATGGTGGTGGTCGCGCCCTCGCCCATGATGGTCACGTCCTCGGTGATGTCGAGGTCGCCCGCGGCGGCTGCATCCTCGTTCCTGCCCCCGATGGTCAGGTTGTAGGTGCCGGCTGGGACGTCGATCGTGTCCGTGCCAGGGACCCCGTTGGCGGCGATAACCGCCTCTCGGAGGGAACAGTCGGCTGGCAGGCAGCTGTCGGGTGGGGGGTCGTCGAAGCGGGTCGGCGTCAGCGTCGTGGCCGTCTTGCACTTCCCGTCCTCATCCGCGGCATGGAGGGCGGCGACCTCCGCCGCGGAGAGAGCTCGGTTGTAAAGGGTGACCTCGTCGATGAGACCTTCCCAATGACGGCTCGGGCTCGTCTGGGCGTTGCGGCCGATCTGGACGTCGAATCCACTGACGGCTATCGATCCAGACACGTTCAGGTCGGAGGCGTCGGCAACGCCATCCACGTAGAAGAACTTGTCGTCGTTCGGTCCGTCCCAAACCGCTACCAGGTGATGCCAGACGTCGTTATCGATTATGTCGTTGCCGACCTGGTCCACGTTCGACAGCCCGCTGGTGCCGAAGGCACCGTTCTGAGAGTTGGAGTGACGCTGCATCCGCCAAGAGTTGTCGCCCTTGGTGACGATCGCTGCGAAGTCGTCCTGATCCGCGAAGGTGTCGGCTTTGATCCAGGCTTCGATGCTGACGGCCTCGGTGAAGTCGAACACGCTGTCGTGGGGGATGTTGATGTAGTCGTCGGTCCCGTCGAGAAGGAAGGCCTGGCCGACCTTCCCAGTGCCGAAGGTGGCTCCATTCGTGGCCGTGCCGTCCCTTCCCCCGACGATGTCGTCGGTGTCTCCGTCTCCTGGCCACCAGGCCACCACGCCGGAGGGCGCGGGCAAGCAGTCGGGGTTGGCCTGGGCGGGGGGCGAGAGGAGCGCGAAGCTGGCTCCCATGGCCAGGAGAGCCAGCGTGGTTCGCTTGAGACGAGCCTTCGGAGAGTGGGCGCCGCGATAGCCGAGGAGCCATGGCGGCCTTCTGCTCGGCCAACGCACGCTCATCCAGCTTCCCCTCTCACGGATTCGGCCAGTCTGGGTGATTTGGCTACCTTGCACAATGGCCCGAACTGACTAGTTCCCTCACGATGGGGCTTCTCGGGAGGAGGTCGGGGCCCTAGCGTCGAATCTGTCAGGGATGCCCGCCCTGGCTCGTATCTCCCGCACGGCCGCGATCCTTGCTCTGCTGGCAGTGTCCCTGTCGCCGGCCCAGCACGCCGCGGCCGCTCCCACCCCGCCGGGCTCGACCTGGTTCGAGACCTACATCACCACCCCCGACGGCCAGAGCCTCCACGCGGACGTCATGCGCCCGGTGGGCCTGACCGATGCCGACAAGACCCCCGTGATTCTGATCGTGAGCCCCTACCTCGGCATGGCCAGCAACACGGAGCAGCCGGGGCCTAGCAACCGGTTCCACGACTTCATCAACGGTGCCAAGGTGTTCGAACGGGGCTACTCCGTAGTCATGGTCAGCCTCAGGGGCACCGGGGGGAGCACCGGATGCCTCGACATCCTCGGTCCCGGCGAGCAGACCGACGTGGCCACGGCGATCAGGTGGGCAGCGACCCAGCCCTGGTCCAACGGCAAGGTGGGCATGTACGGCAAGTCCTACGACGCCAACACGGGGGTTGTCGGCGCCGTCCTGCAGACTCCAGGACTCGCCGCGGTCGTCGCTCAGCAGATAACGCCCGACCGCTATCGCGGCAGCTACAACGACCGGGTGCGCTACGCCCAGTCCCTCCTCTACCCGAGCGCCTCATACGGCGCCGGCGGAGAGGGGACCTTCTCGATCAACGGGAACCCCCAGTACGCGGTCAACTCCGTCTCGCACACGGCCGACTGCCAGGTGTTCCTCGCCGACCACTACAACGAGGACGAGTCGGCGCCGTTCTGGCGGGTTCGCGACCTGGCCGAGCGGGCCAAGGGCAGCACCGTGCCCACACTCATGACCACTGGCTACATCGACGCCAACACCAACATCGGTGGGGGAGCGATCGACTTCTACAACAACCTCGCCGGCCCGAAGAGGATGTGGATCGGCTGGTGGGACCACGTGCGCGGCAACGACATGGCCGGCGGCCAGCTGGCCATGGGCCGCCAGGGCTGGTTCGACGAGGTCATGCGGTGGTACGACTACTACCTGAACGCCGCCCTGATGGAGCAGTCGCCGGTTCAGCTCGACCCTGTGATCGCGGCCCAGGGGAGCGACGGGACCTGGCGTGAGGAGACGTCATTCCCGCCGGATGACGCCACCGACCTGCCCGTGACGCTCATCAACGGTAGCTACGAGGACGACGCCGAGAACAAGGGCTCGAATGACGAGGCCGCCGGACCCGGAGGATCGCCGGCCACCGTGAGCGCGAAGACTGGCCATGGCTCGTGGACCTTCTCGCCGCCGCTTCCTTACGACGCCCACGTGACGGGGATCCCGAGCGCTCAGGTTCAGATCGACGTGCAGGTTCCCAGGACGAACGTCGCGGTCAACGTCTACGACGTGGACCCGGAGGGCCGGGCCACGATGATCACCCGCGGCGCCGCGATGGCGGATGTCGACGGCGTCGAGAACGTCGCCCTGTACCCGACCGACTGGGTGTTCGAGGCGGGGCACCGCATCGGCGTCCTGGTTTCGGGAGCGAACGCGGAGGCTTTCGTGCACGTTCCGACCAACACGAACGTCACGGTGACGAGCGGCAAGGTCGAGCTGCCCTTCCTGCGCTACGTCCGGACGCCGGACCTACAGGGTGACCCCGCTCCCAGGCTCGAGACCTGGCTCAGCAACGCTCCGTTCAACGTGCCGGTCGCCACGATCGAGTCACGAACCAGCACGACCTTCAAGCCGCCTCCGCCGCTCGAGCCACGCCCGTAACACCTCTCTTCGCGCATCAGCCCAGCACCGTCACACTGAGGGAGCCGAACCGTTCGAAGTCGTGATCGAACGTGATGAGGTGGGCCCCGGCATCTATCGTCGTCGCCGCGATCCAGATGTCGTTGACGGGCACAGGCGTTCCCGCGAGTCGGAGCTCCGCGAACAGCTCGCCGTACCGTGAGGCCACATCGTGCGTCACGGGCAGTGTGACCACGAAGGGTTCCCCGAGGAATTCCTTGAGGCGAGTCTGATTGTCGGCGGTTCGGCTGCCCAGCCGGAATCCGGCCTCGAGCTCCCCGATGACGACGGTCGGGACGAGCACGGTCTCGGCCGCGGCGAGGTGGGCGATGGTCGATTCATCCGCCCCGCGCAGCCGCGAGTATGCCGAGGTGTCGAGCACGACCCGGGAGGTCGGCTCAGCGCCAGAGATGGTCGTCCACCTGCCGCTGCTGGGCCAGGGTCTCCTCGAATTCCTCGATGTCCTCCTCGGACCAGGTGGCGTAGCGCCGGAGGCGTTCTGCCCTCTCGTTGGTACCCAGAACCTCTCTCAGGATCTCGAGAACCGCCGCGTTGACGCTGCGCCCGCGCTCGCGCGCCAGCGCCTCTAGGCGCTCGGCGAGCTCGGGAGTAACACCGCGGATCGTGAGGGTCTTGTTCATGCTTGCATGATAGCAGTTAGCTGCATGCATGCAGTCACCGCCTTAAGAGGTCGGCGTCGCGCCTTACACGGTGAGGCCGGTTATGCCTCTCCAGGCAAGCCGCACGAGGGTGTCTACAGTGCGCGAACGTTCCGACTTTGGCGCTCCGGGGTTGCTCTGAGCCACGGTCTCGGCCATCCCGATCAGCCCGAGCGCCACGTCCTGAGCCTCGTCGCGGTCGAGGTTCCCCTTCGACTCGCGGATCAGGACCTCGGTGACTCGGTCCAGGACCTCGTTCCGGAACTTGAAGACCAGGTCCTGGAAATGGCGGTCGTCGCCGACGGCCTCCTGCATGAGGAGGCGGAAGCCCTCGGCGTGCTCGTCGACGAAGTCGAAGTAGGTCTGGAACGAGGCTCGGATCCGCTCTTTGTTCCCCCTCGAGTTCTCCAGCCCGTCGGCCAGCCGCTTCTGCAGGTTGGCCAGGTCGGCCTCTAGGAGCGCGAGGTAGAGCTCGCGCTTCGACTCGAAGTGGTCGTAGAGGATCGGTTTGGTGACCCCGGCCTCTTTCGCGACCGAGTCCATCGTCACCGTGTGATACCCGCGGCGGCCGAATGCCTTCCTGGCGACCTCGAGCAGCTGGCTGCGCCGCTCGGGTGCCCTCATCCTGCGCTTGGCTTTCGGTTCCGTTGCCACGTTTGACCCCTATCCTACTTGGTGGTAACCTACTGCCTAGTAGGGTATACCTACCGGACAGTCATCCAAGCAGATTCTCTCGGGAGGATAGATGGATTTCCAGCTTACCGAGGACCACCTGACCGCCAAGAAGTGGGCCGCCGAGTTCGCCGAGAAGGAGATCCGGCCGGTCGCGGCCGAGTACGACGAGTCCGAGGAGTTCCCGTGGCCCGTCGTCAAGAAGGCCGCGGAGATAGGGCTCTACTCGCTCGACTTCTACACGGAGATGAGCGGCGCGGACGCGAGCGGCCTCATCATGCCGATCGTCCTCGAGGAGATGTGCTGGGGCTGCGCCGGGATCTCGCTGGCCATCTTCGGAACAGGTCTGCCGCTTGCGTCGCTGGCCTACTCGGGCACGCCGGACCAGCTGCAGGAATGGGCGCCGCGCATGTTCGGCACGCCCGAGGACCCGAAGCTCGGCGCGTTCGCCGTAACGGAGAGCGAAGCCGGCTCCGACGTATCGGCGTTGCGAACGACCGCCAAGCGTGACGGTGACGACTGGGTCCTCAACGGCCGAAAGGTATTCATCACGAATGGCGGGATCGCGGACGTACACGTGGTCGTGGCGACCGTGGACCCGGAGCTCGGTGCCCGGGGACAGGCAGCATTCATCGTGGGACCCGAGGACAAGGGGCTTTCGCAGGGCAAGAAGGAGAAGAAGCTCGGCATCCGCGCCTCTCACACCGCCGAGGTGATCCTCGAGGACTGCCGAGTACCGATGTCCCAGCTCGTCGGCGGCATCGAGAAGCTCGAGTCGAAGCTGGAGTCCGCACGATCGAAGAACGGCACGAAGACCAACACCGCGCTCAAGACCTTCGAGATGACGAGGCCGACCGTCGCTGCTCAGGCCGTCGGCATCGCCCGCGCGGCTCTCGAGTTCGCGACCGACTACGCGAAGCAGCGCTCGACGTTCGGCCGCCCGATCATCGAGCACCAGGGCGTGGCTTTCCAGCTCGCCGACATGGCGATGGAGGTGGACGCGGCAAGGCTCCTGACCTGGCGCGCCGCCTGGATGGGTCGAAACGGCGTCCCGTTCACGGGAGCCGAGGGCTCGATGAGCAAGCTCAAGGCCGGCGAGACCGCCGTGAGGGTTACCGAGCAGGCGATCCAGGTCCTCGGGGGCTACGGCTACATCAAGGACTTCCCCGTCGAGAAGTGGTACCGGGACTCGAAGATCTACACGCTCTTCGAGGGGACCAGCGAGATCCAGCGCTTGGTCATCAGCCGAGCCCTGGCTTCCTGAAGGTCGGACAGCCGGCGACTAGCCCCGGGGCTGGGGCTGCCAGTCGAGTCCGTCGCGTGAGTCCGTGCCCCACCTGAAGCCGGCGTAACCCAGTGCTCCAAGGAGGGCGGCTAGAGAGATCAGAGCCATCATGTGAACCTCCTTCGGGGCTTTCAACAACTACGCTCGGTCGAACATTCCGTGGTTCGTTGTTGCCCCAAGTCGAAGGAGGATCAAATGGCCATGACTGCGAGGACGATGCCGACGCATCCAGGCTTGCAGAAGCATCGCGAGACGCGATCGAGAAGCATCCAGAACCGCATAGCCGACGCGATCACGGACTTCGCCGGGTCGATGACCTTCGTCTACCTCCACATCGTGTGGTTCGCGCTGTGGATCGGCCTTCGAGTCGAGGACTACCCCTTCGGTCTCCTGACGATGGTTGTCTCCCTCGAGGCGATCTTCCTGTCCACTTTCGTGCTGATCAGCCAGAATCGCCAGGACCAAGCCAGAGGACATATGGCGGAGGTCGAATATGCATTGGTCCGCAAGGAGAAAGAACAGAACGAGGAGCTCCTGCGCCTCTCGAACGAGATCCTCAAGCTGACGAAGTCGATCGACGAGCTCACGAGAGCGCACACCGCGGTCAGGTAGGCGATAGCCTCAGACCGTGCCGGCCACCTGTCTCCTCTACCGGAACGGCGAGATCGCCGAGCAGGACTTCGATCCCGCTCGGATAAGCGACTTCTTGGGGGAAGACCATGCCCTCGTCTGGCTCGACCTCGAGGACCCGACCGAGCAGGACCTGCAGATGCTCCAGGAGGAGTTCTCACTTCACCCCCTGGCGATCGAGGATGCACGCCACAAGGACCAGCGCTCGAAGGTTGAGGTCTACGAGGGCTACTTCTTCCTGGTGATGCACGCGGTCTCGTTGCATGACGGTGAGCTGCAAGACCAGGAGATACATGCCTTCGTCGGCAGCGGCTACCTGGTGACCCTCCGTTACTCGCCGGCGTTCGAGCTGACCGGGGTACGGCGCCGGTGGGAGCAGGAGAAGGAGCTGGCTCGGGAGGGTGGAGGCTACCTGTTACATGCGCTCGTAGACGAGGTCGTCGACGGCTACTTCTCGGTCCTCGACGGCTTCGAGCTGCAAGCCGAGGACGTGGAGGATCAGGTCTTCGCCGACGAGGTGGCGGAGGACGTGCAGGAGCGCGTTTTCCGGATCCGGAAAGGGCTAACAACGTTCCGCCGGCTGGTGATGCCCCTGCGAGAGGTCCTGGATCTCCTGGAGGAGAACCGCTCGGTCGTTACAAGAGAGCTTCAGGCTTACTACCGCGATGTTGCCGACCACGTTATCCGCGCGCTCGAGTCGATCGACAACCTCCGCGAGGTGCTTTCGTCGATGCTCGACGCCTATCTGTCGAAGGTCAGCACGCAGCTCAACATCGTCATGAAGCAGGTCACGTCGTGGGCGGCGATCATCCTGGCGCCGACCCTGGTGGCGGGGATCTACGGGATGAACTTCAGGCACATGCCGGAACTGAACTGGCTCTTCGGTTACCCGTTCGCGCTGGGCCTGATGTTCCTCTCGAGCTTCATGCTGTACAGGATCTTCCGTAAGCGCGACTGGCTCTAGGCCCGGTGCACCGCCGCCTGATCCTTCTTTCTTTCCATTCCTGACGCCGCATGGGGTGGTCCGGGACGGAAGGAAGGGTCCCATCAGTTCATCGGCGCTGCGGACGCGGGGAGGTAGCATGGGATCGTGACCCTCCGTAAGGTCGTCCTCGCCGCTCCGCGCGGGTATTGCGCGGGTGTAGACCGGGCTGTCGAGATAGTCGAGCGGGCTCTCAAGATCCACGGGCCGCCCGTCTATGTTCGAAAGCAGATCGTTCACAACATCCACGTGGTCCGTGACCTCGAGAGCAAGGGCGCGGTGTTCGGGGAGGAGGAGACCGAGGTGCCGGAGAAAGGCGTGGTCGTCCTGTCCGCCCACGGCGTCGCTCCCGAGGTCTACGCGAACGCGCAGGATCGCCACCTCCAGGTCATCGACGCCACCTGCCCCCTTGTGACGAAGGTCCACCTGGAAGCTCGACGCTTCGCGGACGACGGGCGCACGATCCTGCTGATCGGCCACGAGGGGCACGAGGAGGTCGTGGGCACCAGCGGCGAGGCCCCGGACCACATCCGGTTGGTCGGAGACGTCGACGAGGCCCGAACGGTGGACGTCCCCGACCCCACGAACGTGTCGTACCTTTCCCAGACCA
>JBOGVX010000251.1:0-2497 GCA_050693165.1 Actinomycetota bacterium
GGCCCTGACTCAGCGCTTAGGCCGACGCCTGGAACTCGGCCGGCACCTCAACGCCTGGGAAGTACGTCGCGAAGATCGTCTCGTACGTCCCGTCGGCGATGATCTCTGCGAGAGCCCCGTTTACGGCCTCAGTGAGCTCCGGGTTGTCCTTTGAGAAGGCAAAACCGTAAGTCTCGTTGGTGTCGATCGGCTCGACGATCTCGAGGCTTGGCAGGTCCTTGATGATCTCGACCGTGGCGGGCTCGTCGACGACGACCGCATCGAGGTTCCCGGCCTCGAGGTCGCGAAGCGCGTCCGGACCTCCCGGGTAGGAGACGATCTCGGCGCCCTGAGCCTCGAGGTTCTCCTCCGCAAACGCCTTGCCGGTGGTGCCGCGCTGTACGCCCACTCGCGTGCCGTCCACGAGGTCGGCCGTGGAGGTGATCCCGGACCCGCTGACCGCGGTGAGAGCCTGACGAGAGTTGTAGTACGGATCGGAGAAGTCGACGACAGCCAGTCGCTCTTCAGTGATCGTGGAGGCCGCCGCGACCGCGTCGAACTGCTGGCCGGCGACCGCCGTGAATATCGTGTCGAAGTCAGCACGGACCCATTCAACCGTCAGGCCGAGTCGCTCCGCGATCGCCTCAACCAGATCCACGTCGAAGCCGACCTCTTCGCCACCCTCGACGGACTCGAACGGTGGATAGTCGAGGCAAGACCCCACCGCCAGAACGCCATCAGAGATCGTTGTGAACGCCGGCTGCTCGCCGTCGGTGCCGTCTCCTCCACCGCCACCTCCGGTGTCTGCCTTTTCACCGCACCCGGCCGCCAGTAAAGACAAGGCGGCGCCGAGTACGAGTACCAGTCGGGTCTTCGATCTCATGACTCTTCCTCCCTTCGGATCTCCACCACGGTGGGCATGCTAGTGCTCAACACGGGAGGACTGCTACTCCTCTCCGAGGTAAGCCTTGCGGACCTGCTCGTTCCCAAGCAGAGCTTTGGCGTCGTCGGCTATGACGATTTCCCCGGACTCGAGGACGTATCCGCGATCGGCGAGCTGGAGCGCCATCTGTGCGTTCTGCTCGACGAGCAGGATGGTCATGCCCTGCTTGTGGATCTCGCGGAGCAGGTCGAAGATCCTCTCGACCAGCAGCGGCGCCAGACCCAGTGAGGGCTCGTCCAGCATGAGCACGGTCGGCCGGGTCATCAGCGCCCTTCCGATCGCGAGCATCTGCTGCTCCCCACCGGAGAGAGTTCCCCCCGCCTGTGACTCCCGCTCCCTGAGGACCGGGAAGAGGCTGAACACGCGCTCGAAGTCCGACTTGATGCCTGCCTTGTCCCTTCGGCCGTAGGCGCCCATGTATAGGTTCTCGCGGACGGTCATCCTCGGGAAGATGTGCCGGCCTTCGGGCGACTGACAGATGCCCAGCGCCACGACCTCGTCCGCTCGGAGCGAGTCGATGCGCTCGCCCCTGTATATGACGCTTCCGTCCGATGGACGCTTGAGCCCCGAGATCGTCTTCAGGGTCGTGCTCTTGCCGGCACCGTTACCGCCGATCAAGGTCACGATCTCACCGTCGCGGACGTCGAACGAGATGCCCTTGACGGCCTCGATGCCACCGTAGTTGACGCGGACGTCCTTCAGCTCAAGGAGCGCTTCGCCCGGCATCCTGTCCTCCGTTTGTTGGTGCACCCTTTTCGGCAGCGCCGACGCCGAGGTACGCCTCGATCACGCGCGGGTTCTTCTGCACTTCCTCGGGGTTGCCGTCCGCGATCTTCTGACCGTAGTCGATGACGGCGACCTTGTTCGAGATACCCATAACGACCTTCATATCGTGCTCGATGATCAGGATCGTGATGCCCTGGTCTCGTACCTTGGCTATCAGCTGCATCAGGGTCGCCTTCTCGGTTGGGTTCATGCCGGCTGCGGGCTCGTCCAGCAGAAGGAGCTTCGGCTTCGTCGCGAGCGCACGCGCGATCTCCACGCGTCGCTGGTCGCCGTAAGAGAGGTTTGAGGAGACCTCGTTCGCGTACTTGTGGATGCCCACGAAGTTCAGTAGCTCCTCGGCGCGGTCCTGGCCGTCGTGCTCCTCGCGTCTCATGCCCGGACTGCGGAAGATCGCCGCGAACACGTTCTGCTTGTGGTGGGCGTCGGTCCCGACGATCACGTTCTCGAGCGCGGTCATGTTCTGGAACAGCCTGATGTTCTGGAAGGTTCGTCCGATGCCGCGCCTGGTGATCTCGTGAGGCTTCCTCTTCCTTGTTATCCCGAGGACCTTGGCCTCCAGGATCTCTTCGCCCTGGAAACTTATGCGTCCCGTCGTTGGCGGGAAGATGCCGGTGATGAGGTTGAAGAACGTGGTCTTGCCGGCTCCATTAGGTCCGATAAGGCCCTGGATCTGGCCCTCCTCGATCACGAGGTCGATGTCCTTGAGCGCGGTGAGGCCTCCGAAGCGCTTCGTCAGCCTCTCGACCTCGAGGATGGGGGTGCCCATCAGGCCCCGCCCTCCGTCTGGAC
>JBOGVX010000252.1:0-6387 GCA_050693165.1 Actinomycetota bacterium
GCCGGGCACGGCGAATCTGCGGATTTCCGTCTGAATCCCAGTCATCGCCCCAAGCGGGATCAGGCTCGGCCTTCCGGGCCGGATCGGCGTCGCCGACTGAGGACTCTGGGCCGCCTTGTTCTTGCCAACTCCCTGGTCAGCTGCTTGTGTGCCCCAGCCGCGCTTGCAGGAACGGAACCTCCAGCCCTGGGCAAGAACAATCTGCTCAAGGGATCCGAGGCCGCGAGCATGCGATTGGAAGTGAAGTCGGACGCGAGGATCTCCTGGCATATCGGAGCCAACCCCGACGTTCAGATCGAGGGCCAGGGTCTTTTTCCTGGTTTCGCCCTCGTCCGGGATGCATCGATAGGCGACAGCCCGGCACTCGTTGCCGGGCGTGCGCCAGTGGACGCGTTGTGCAGCGGCGAGGATTGTTTGCCGACGGAATATGTCATCAGCACTTTTCCCGAAGATAGCCAGACCGAGTCGTACCTCATCCCAAAGGGGTCCTATTCCCTGTTCCTGCTCGCCTTTGGCTCGCCGGTATCGGTGGCGTTCACCCTCCACGGATTGGAAGGGAGCCGGAACCTCGCACTGACCGAAGCGGCTCACGCGTCCTCCTACCGAATGTCACCGGAAGTTGTCATACCTACCGAGCCGCTCTATTGGGACGGCACCTTCCGGGAAATGGATGGGCCCGGACTGATCTTCACCTGGAGCGCGATCGTCAGTAGGTACCTGGTGAACGACGAGATGGCCCACTGTTACTACGACGAAGAACCGGATCCACCGATCGCCTACGTTCCGACTTGTCCAGGAGGATCCTCTGTCGCATTCAGCGAGACCTGGGTAGGCGCGCCGGTGTTCCGACACCAGATGTTCGGCTTCATGCAAACAGCGGGAGGCGGCAACGGCGTTAGCTACTGGCACCTCGCTACACATCCAGTCGAGAAGACGACGGCCTTTGCGGTTTGGCTGACCTACTAGAACCCCGCGTCGCGATGGTGGGTCCTGGTTGGACGCACGGGCTTCCGCAACCGTGAGACAAGGAGCGATCGGCCATATGAGGACTTCAAGGATCAGATCGAGTCTGTTGATAGGAAGTTGCGCGCTCTTCGTCGGCGCGACGGCTCTTCCGGGACTGGCCCAGTCCGGGGAGCTCCAGGCCACACAGTGCCAGGTGACCCCGAACGTCCCGGACCCTACGACCGAGCAGGAGGACTTCGTGTTCCTCGGCTCGGCCACTGGAACGGTGCTTCCGCCGGAACCGGGGGGCTCCTTAGGTATGCGGCATCAGGCTCTCCTGCAGGCGAGCTGCTACAGCCTGGGCAATGCCTCCTTCACCATGACCCTGGAGTTGACATTCCAACGGTGTGCGGGTCACGGGTGCAGCTGGTTGGACTACGAGAGCCCGCTCTGGACCGACGAGAACATGGAACCGCTCGTCTGTCAGGTGCAGAGCACCGGCACGGGCGGCCTTTGGGTCGCGGATCTCGAGGTGCCGGGGCCAGGGTGCCCGGGAAGCTTCCTCATCTTCGACTGGGACTGGCCCTCGGGCTACCGAGCGCACGTCAGCCTTACGACAGAAGGAGTGGATCAACCCTCATTCCTCGAGGGCTACAGCCCGCCGTATCACGGCGTCTAGGCAAGGGTCGCGAGGGAGCACAACCTGACCAGCTCCGCATGGACCGCCCTGCCTCCGGCGAGGATGTCTCCTGACAGGTAGTCCTCGCCGCCCGACCAATCGGTGACGATGCCGCCGGCCTCCTCGATCAAGAGGGCGCCGGCGGCGACGTCCCACGATGACAGGGCCAGCTCGAAGAATCCGTCGAACACCCCCGATGCCACCCACGCCAGGTCGAGGGCCACGGCGCCCGGGCGGCGCAAGTCCTCGAACGTGTTCAGGGCAGGGATCATGACCGCGAGGTACTCGTCGAGTCGCTCCTCCTTGACGCGGAAAGGGAACCCCGTCCCGACGACCGCTTCGCCCGGAGAAGTCTTCGTCACGGACATGGGCGACCCGTCCTGCTCGGCTCCCTGCCCGCGTGCCGCGGTCCACGTCGTGCCGAGGTAGGGGGCGTGCACGGCGCCGGCCTCGGGCCTGCGGCCCGCCACGAACGCAACCGACACGCCAACGGCGGGGAAGCCGTGGATGAAGTTCGTGGTGCCGTCCAGCGGGTCGATCAGCCAGTACTCGGCAGCCTCCCGGCCGCCCAGCTCCTCGCCGACCACCTGGATGCCAGGCGTCTCCTTGCCCAGGACCTCTCGCGCGGCTTCCTCGGCGAGGCGGTCCACCTCGGTTACGTAGTCGGCTCGGCCCTTCAGCTCCACCTCTGGCGCGGGCGAGTCGAGGATTACCCTGCCCGCCGCGAGCGCTGCCCGAGCGGCGACCTCTCGAAATCGTTCGAGATCTTCGCGCTCGCCCACCGCCGCGAGGCTACCATCGAGCGGTGGACGAGAGATCCCAGGACGAGCTGAGCGAGCTCAGGAGGCGGTACAAGCTGCTGGCCGAGGCACATGAGGCCCGCGGCCGGCTGCTCGGCAGGCAGCGCTGGCAGTTCACGGAGCGCCTTCGGGACGAGACAGAGGACCGCGACCGCGAGCTCGAGCGGCTTCGGGCCGAGATCGAGAGGCTCGAGGCCGAGATCCAGGGCAAGCAGGGCGAGCTGAGCCGCCTCCAGAATACGAAGGTGCTGCGATACACGGCGCCGTTCCGTGGCCTCTGGGGCAAGATCCGGCGCCGATGACGATCCTGCGCCTGCCGCCGGCGGCCGACCCGGTCCTGTCCGTGATCATGGTCACCTACGGCAGCTGGGACTGGCCGATCAGGTCGCTGGCAGTCCTCGAGGAGCACACGCTCGTCCCGTTCGAGGTCATCTGCGTCGACAACGCTTCCTGGGATGGAACCGGTGAGCTCCTCGAGGACCTGGTCGACGGGGTCAAGCTGGTGCGCAACCGCCGCAACCTGGGGTTCGCCGGCGCAGCCAACCAGGGCGCCGAGCTCGCTCGCGGCCGTTACCTGTGCTTCCTCAACCCCGACTGCCTCGTGACGCCCGGCTGGTTCCGTCCGCTCCGAGACGCGCTCAACCGGCGAGGGATAGCGGCCGCGATCCCGCGCTTCCTCGACCCCGACGGGACCTTGCAGGAGGCCGGCTCGGTCGTGGACAGTCAGGGTTGGACCGAGCAGGTCGGCAGGGGAGCGAGGCCCGACGACCCGGCCTACCTCTTCCCTCGAGTCGTCGACTTCGGCTCGGGCGCGTGCCTCGTCATCAGGCGGCGGACCTTCCTGGAGGCCGCCGGCTTCGACCCGGTGTACTACCCGGCGTACTGCGAGGACGTGGACCTGGCATTCCGACTGGCCGAGAGCGGCCTCAGGACCGTCTACGAGCCTCGATCGTCGGTCATCCACGCGGGCAGCGTTTCCACGGACAACATCACCCGGGACCGGCTGATCGAGCGCAACCGCCGGAGACTCATGAAGCGCTGGGCCGAGCAGCTGGCTGACCGGCCACCTCTGACCGAGCTCGAGGAGAACCCGGGGCGCGTGCTGGCCCTCAGGGACGCGCTCGCACCCGACCGGGTCCTGTTCCTGCCCGAGGCCGACCCCGAGAGGGCCAAGCTTGCCGCGGGGGCTGCCGCGGCGATGGCGTCGGGCTGGCCTGACGCGCGAGTGACGCTCCTGGGCGGTGCGAACGGCGCCCTGGAGGACCTCCTGGCCGCGGGGGTGGAGGTCGAGGACCCACCAGATGTTGGGTCGTGGCTCGATTCCAGGCGATTCCACTACTCGGCCGTGCTCGGAGGAGGCCCCGAGCTCGAGGCCACCCTGAAGGCGACCCAGCCGCAGGCGGAATCGCTCACCCTGGAGGCTGCGTTGGAGGGCCCGATAGAGGCCCTGATGGCGTCCATCGGCGCA
This sequence comes from Actinomycetota bacterium, assembly GCA_050693165.1. GTDB lineage: Bacteria > Actinomycetota > UBA4738 > UBA4738 > CALAEC01 > CAZKFH01. The sequence goes on from JBOGVX010000252.1 coordinate 3,893, forward strand.
GGTCCGCCGCTCGATTGACACCTCGCGGGCTTAGCCACTAGTCTTAGCCCTCGTCGTGGCCCTGCGGCCGCGCGTTCAATCCTGTCGTTCCACGAGGGATGGCCGGTCCAATCGGACGGCCCTCGGAACACCGGAGACAAAGGACCTAGTGACGAAGACGGGTTTGCCATGCCGACGACACAGCAACTGGTACGCAGCGGGCGCAGGACGGCCCGCGCCAAGACGAAGAGCCCGGCTCTCCGGGGCTCTCCGCAGCGCCGTGGCGTCTGCACACGTGTCTACACCACCACGCCAAAGAAGCCGAACTCAGCTCTTCGCAAGGTCGCTCGTGTCCGCCTGACGAGCGGCATCGAGGTAACCGCCTACATCCCCGGGATCGGGCACAACCTCCAGGAGCACTCGATCGTGCTCGTGAGGGGCGGCCGTGTGAAGGACCTTCCCGGCGTGAGATACAAGGTGATCCGCGCGGCGCTCGACACCGCCGGAGTCACCGACCGCAAGAAGGCCCGCTCCAAGTACGGCGCAAAGAAGACGGCTTAGGAGAGGGTCTGGATGCCAAGGCGTGGTGCTCCTCCGAAGCGTGAGATCGAGCCGGACCCCATCTATCAGAACGTCCTGGTCACTCAGCTGATCAACAAGATCATGCTGCACGGGAAGAAGACGCTTGCAGAGCGCGTTGTCTATCAGGCGCTCGACCGGATCAGCGAAAAGACCGCGAACGACCCGGTGATCACGCTCAAGAAAGCGGTCGAGAATGCCCGGCCATTGCTTGAGGTCCGCTCGAGGCGGGTCGGCGGAGCCACGTATCAGGTCCCTGTCGAGGTTCGGCCGACGCGTAGCACGACTCTCGCTCTGCGCTGGCTCGTGAACTTCAGCCGCGCCCGCAAGGAGCACACGATCGCGGACCGTTTGGTTGCGGAGTTGATGGATGCGTCTCAGGGCCAGGGAGCCTCGGTCAAGCGACGCGAGGACATCCACAAGATGGCCGAGGCGAACAAGGCGTTCGCGCACTACCGCTGGTAGTGCGCATGGCGACAGCTGCGAGGAAGATGGAGATGGCCAGACCGGCAGAGGAAGTACAGAAGCAAGGCGGAGGGCAGAAGGGTCTGCTCCTTCGCGAGTACCCCCTGTCCAGGACCCGGAACATCGGGATCATGGCCCACATCGACGCGGGCAAGACGACCACGACCGAGCGGATCCTCTACTACACGGGCAAGACCTACAAGGTCGGCGAGGTGCACGAGGGCACGGCGGTCATGGACTGGATGGTCCAGGAGCAGGAGCGCGGGATCACGATCACTTCCGCCGCAACCACCTGCATGTGGAAGGAACACTGGATCAACATCATCGACACGCCGGGCCACGTCGACTTCACGATGGAGGTCGAGCGCTCGTTGCGCGTGCTCGACGGCGCCGTCGCGGTATTCGACGCGGTCGCCGGAGTGGAGCCTCAGTCCGAGACCGTGTGGCGTCAGGCCGACCGCTACGAGGTCCCGCGGATCTGCTTCGTCAACAAGATGGACCGCACGGGCGCCGATTTCGAGCGCACCGTCGGCATGATCGAGGATCGTCTTCAGGCCATGCCCCTTGTCGTCCAGCTCCCCTGGGGCACCGAGGACAAGCACGTCGGCGTCATCGATCTTGTCGAGATGAAGGGGCTGCACTGGAAGAGCGAGAAGGGCGAGGAGTGGGAGACCGTCGAGATCCCCGAGGAGCTCAAAGAGACCGCGCTCGAGTGGCGACACAAGCTCTACGAGCAGCTCGCCGACCATCACGAGGAGCTGATGGATCAGTTCGTCCACGGAAAGGAGGCCGAGCCGGACCAGCTCCGCGAGGCCTTGCGCGAAGCGACCCTGGCGGCCGAGGGGACGCCGGTCCTGTGCGGTAGCGCATTCAAGAACAAGGGAGTCCAGCCGCTGCTGGACGCGATCGTGGACTATCTCCCGTCTCCCGTTGACGTTCCTCCGATCGAGGGAGTCATCCCCGCGACGAACGACAAGGCCGTTCGCGAGGCACGGGACGACGAGCCGTTCTCGGCTCTCGCGTTCAAGATCATGTCCGACCCCTACGTCGGGCGGCTGACGTACTTCCGCGTGTATTCCGGAACGCTCAAGGCCGGCTCCCATGTTGCCAACGTGACGAAGGACCGTAAGGAGCGCATCGGCAGGCTGCTCCAGATGCACGCGAACCACCGAGAGGACATGGAAGCCGTATTCACGGGCGACATCGTCGCCGCGGTGGGGCTCAAGCACACCACCACCGGCGACACCCTGGCCGACCCCGCGAAACCGATCCTCCTCGAGTCGATGTCCTTCCCCGAGCCGGTCATCTCGGTGGCCATCGAGCCGAAGACCAAGGCCGACCAGGACAAGCTCTCCCAGGCGCTGGGCAAGCTCGCCGACGAGGATCCCACCTTCCACGTCCGGTTCGACGACGAGACCGGCCAGACGATCATCGCCGGGATGGGCGAGCTGCACCTCGAGGTGCTGGTGGAC
>JBOGVX010000253.1:0-7182 GCA_050693165.1 Actinomycetota bacterium
CCTCAAGACGATCGTCCCGATCTCAGGTGTCAGCGACGTCTACCACCTGATGTTCCGCAACGGGAGCAACGAGCTCCGGGGCCCCCTCGTGCTGAACGCGCTCTACTACGCCTACCCCTTCGTGGACTTCCAGGTGGGGGCTCGCAGCCCGGTGCACATGGCGAAGACCATCGTGTGCCCGGAGGCGTTCCAGGGCTTCGCGGCCTCGATCCACAGCGCGGTGAGCGGTGAGCGCGACCCGATCGGTTGGTGGGCGGAGCGGAACAGCCGGCCCGGCGTGGAACAGAACTACCGGGGCAGCATCTTCATCGCCAGAGGCCTGCAGGACTGGAACGTCGATCCCGCCCAAGACTTCCCCTGGGTATGGGAGCTGGAACAGAAGGGCATCTACGTGAAGTACCTGCTGCACCAGGGCCCGCAACCTGGCCGGAGAACGGCGTCGACGCGAACTCGAACGCTCGCTGGGACTGGGCGGACATCCTCCTCAACTGGTTCGAGTACTGGCTGAAGGGCGACACGGAGAACCGTGACCTGGGCCCGAGGGTCGAGGTCCAGGACTCATCCATGGCCTGGCGGCGCGGAGACGCCTGGCCGCCCGCAGACGCGGTGAAGCAGGACCTCTTCCTGACGGCAGACGGAACGCTGGCCGGCGCTCCATCCCCAACGGCCGGTTCGTTCATGGTCCGGCCGGACCAGAACGTCACCTCCACGAGCGGAACCGGGTGCACCGCGACGTGCGCGACCTTCCGCTCGGAGCCATTCACGCAGGAGCACCGTTTCGCGGGGATACCAAAGATCAACCTGAAGGTCACCCCGACCGGTCCGGGCGGCCACCTGAGCGCCTGGCTCTACTCCGGAGACACGACCCCGTTGACGCGGCTGGGGTGGGGTCAGGTGGACCTGCGGTTCGCCCAGGGAGGCGAGACCATGCAGCCCGTGGTGCCCGGCGCCACGATACCTCTGAGGCTCGAGATCGAGCCGCTGGACGCGGTCATTCTCGAGGGCGAACGCCTGTTCCTGATCATCGGCCAGAGGACGTACGGCGATCACATCCCCTCTGTGCCGACCTACCCCGTGGAGATCGAGGTCGGCGGTACGACTGATAGCCGCATCACGCTGGACACGTTCACGGTCGATCCGGCGGCTTTCTTCGAGGCGGACACGCCTCGACCACCGGTGTTCCAGGTTCCGGCCTAGGGCTCCACCGCCTAGGAGGCGGCTGCACCACGGACGTCCATCAGGGCGGGGATCGCGCCCTCGTAGACCTCACGCCCGCCGACAACGGGCAGCTCGAGCACCGCCTTAACCGCCATGACCGCTCCGCCCGTCTCGCCGAGCCGCGCGAACGGGACCTCGTGCGTTGCCGCGAGCGACTCGAGCTCTGACGCGCGGGAGGGCTCCACGCAGACCACCGCTCTCGAGGCCGACTCGGAGAACAGGCCCAGGTGCGGAGCGAGCTCGCCGTCGGGAAGCCCGACCTCGAAGCCACAGCTGCCGGCGATGGCCGATTCGGCCAGGGCCACGCCGAGGCCCCCGTCCGAGCAGTCGTGCGCGCTCGCCAGGACTCCGGCCTTCGACCCGTCGACGAGCATGCCGATGAGCCCGGCCTCGCGTGCGAGGTCGAGCGCCGGAGGGCGGCCGCTGACGGTGCCGAGGATGGCCTCCGCGTACTCAGACCCGCCGAGCTCGGGGAAGGTTTCGCCGAGCAGGTAGATCTCGCGTCCGGCCTCGAACGCGATGCCGACACGCCTGTCGTAGTCGTCGAGCAGCCCCAGCATGCCGACCACGGGCGTCGGCCAGATCGCGGAGTCACCCGTCTCGTTGTAGAAGGACACGTTCCCCCCGGTCACGGGGGTGCCGAGCTCCCTGCACGCCTCACCCATGCCGCGGATCGTCTCGGCGAACTGCCACATCACCTCGGGGCGCTCGGGGTTTCCGAAGTTCAGGCAGTTGGTGATGGCGAGCGGCCTCGCTCCGGTGCACGCGACGTTCCTCGCCGACTCCGCGACGGCATGCGCGCCGCCAAGATAGGGATCGAGGTGCCCGTACCTCCCGTTGCCGTCGGTCGAGACGGCGACCGCGCGCTTCGACCCCTCGATGCGGATCAGCGCGGCGTCTCCGGGAGGGCCCGCGAGAGTGTTGCCCATGACGATCGAGTCGTACTGCTCGTGGACCCAGAGCTTCGACGCGATGTTCGGCGAGGCGAGCAGCCGGAGCAGCGCGTCCTGCTCGGATGCCGCTGGCGGGAGGCCGGTGGGATCGTCCGTCACCAGGTCGTCCTGCTCGAGCGGCGGCGACATCGGGCGGTTGTATACGGGGCCCTCGTCGGTGAGCGAGCGCGCCGGTATCTCGGCCACCACCTCGCCGGCCTGGCTGATGCGCACCTTGCCGCCGGCGGTCGCTCTCCCGACCACGGCCGATTCGAGCCCCCACTTCTCGCACAGGGCCTCGACCGCGTCGAGGTTCTCCGGGCGGACGACCGCGAGCATCCTCTCCTGAGACTCGGACGTCAGGATCTCGAACGGCTCCATCCCCTTCTCGCGCAGCGGCACCCTCTCGAGATCGATCTCGGCGCCCGTTCCGCCGCGCGCAGCCGACTCGCTGACCGCGCACGTGATCCCCGCGCCGCCCAGGTCTTGAAGCCCGGTCAGCAGCCCGGCCTCGATCATCTCGAGGCAGGCTTCGATCAGGAGCTTCTCCGCGAACGGATCTCCGATCTGGACCGAGGGTCGCTGCTGGTCGCTGCCCTCCTCGAGCGTTGCGCTGGCAAGGACCGAGACGCCGCCGATCCCGTCCCGGCCGGTGCGCGAGCCGATCAGCACGAGCAGCGCGCCCACCTCGGCCTTCGCGTGGATCAGGCGATCGGCCGGCGCGAACCCGACGCACATCGCGTTCACCGTCGGGTTGCCGCTGTGGGCCTCGGCGAACTTCACCTCGCCGCCGACGGTCGGGATCCCGATGCAGTTGCCGTAGCCGCCGATTCCCGCGACCACGCCCGACATCAGCCACCGGTTGCGCTCGTCCGTCAGCGGCCCGAACCGCAACGGGTCGAGAATCGCCACCGGACGCGCGCCCATCGACAGGATGTCGCGGACGATGCCGCCGACCCCGGTCGCGGCGCCCTGGTACGGCTCGATCGCCGAGGGGTGCGAGTGCGACTCCATCTTGAACACGCACGCGAGCCCATCGCCGATGTCGACGACGCCCGCGTCCTCTCCGGGCCCGACGAGGATGTGCGCGCCCTCCGTCGGCAGGTCCCGCAGGTGGACCTTCGAGGACTTGTACGAGCAGTGCTCGGACCACATCGCGGCATACATCGCGAGCTCTGCTTTCGTCGGCTCGCGGCCGAGCGTCTCGACGACGCGGCCGTGCTCCTCGTCGGTCAGCCCGAGTGCGCGGTGGAGGGGCTCGGTCACGTGGCGGCGGGCACCAGCACGTGAAGGAGCGACTCGAGCAACGCGCGGCCGCCCGTCGGGCCGAGGTCGGGGTCGACGGCGTGCTCGGGATGCGGCATCAGGCCGACCACGTTGCCGCGGCGGTTCGACACGCCGGCGATGTGGTCGGTCGCGCCGTTGGGGTTCCACTCGTCGCCGGTCTCACCGGCCGGCGAGCAGTAGCGGAAGACGACCTGGCCTTCCTCCCCCATCCGGTGCAGCGTCTCCGTGTCGGCCACGAACTGGCCCTCGCCGTGCTTGACGGGGACGTCGAGCACCCGCCCGATCTCTGACTCGCGGGTGAACGGCGTTCGGTCGGTCTCGACGCGGATGTGAACCTGCCGGCAGACGAAGGATAGGCTTCGGTTGCGTACCAGTGCCCCGGGCAGGAGCCCCGCCTCGCACAGGATCTGGAAGCCGTTGCAGAGGCCGAGCACGGGCCCGCCGTCGTCGGCGTGCGCGCGGACCGCCTCCATCACCTTCGCGAAGCGAGCGATAGCGCCGGTGCGCAGGTAGTCGCCGTACGAGAACCCACCGGGGAGGATGACCGCATCGGCGCCGTCGAGATCAGTGTTGCCGTGCCAGACGGGGACCGGCTCGCCGCCCATCAGCTTGACCGCCCTGAGCGCGTCGCGGTCGTCGAGCGAGCCGGGGAACGTGATGACCGCGACCCGAGCGCTCATGCATCCTCCTCGGGGCTCATGAGCGAGTATTCCTCGATCACCGGATTCGAGAGCAAACGCTCGGCCATCTCACCAGCGATTCTACGAGCCGTCTCGGCGGAATCCGCGTCGACCGTGAACGTGATGTGCTTGCCCACTCGGACGTCGGAGACGCCCTGCCACCCCATCGTGGGAGCGGCGTCCTCGATCGCCTTGCCCTCCGGGTTGGCCAGGCCTTCCTTGAGCGTGACGGTTACCAGGAATCGGTGCTTCACAGCACCCCGTGCCCGCGGAGGTAGTCGTCGAATGACAGGCCGGTGACCCGCTCGTAGGCCTCGCGGTACCGCGCTGCGGTCTGGCCGACCACGTCGGCGGGCAGCTCCGGCGGCGGCGGCTCGTGGCTCCAGCCGCTCTCGTCGAGCCAGTCGCGCACGTACTGCTTGTCGAAGCTCGGCTGCGGGCCGCCCGGACGGTACTCGTCGGCCGGCCAGAAGCGCGAGGAGTCCGGCGTCATGACCTCGTCACATAGAGCGATCTTGCCGTCGATGAAGCCGAACTCGAACTTCGTGTCCGCGAGGATCACGCCCCGCTCTCGCGCCAGCGACGCGCCGAGCTCGTACAGGCCCAAGGTCAGCTCCTTCAGCTTCTGCGCGAGGCCCTCGCCGACGATTTGCGCGGCCTGATCGAACGAGATGTTCTCGTCGTGCCCCGTCTCGGCCTTGGTGGCGGGAGTGAAGATCGGCTCGGGGAGCTTGTCGGACTCGACGAGTCCCGGCGGCAGCTTGATCCCGCAGACCGTCTCGCTCTGCTTGTACTCCTTCCACCCGGAGCCCGAGAGGTAGCCGCGGGCGACGCACTCGATCGGGAACATCTCGGCCCGGTGGACCAGCATCGAGCGGCCGGCGAGCTCCTCGCGATGCTCCTTGAACTCGGGCGGGAAATCGTCGGCGGCTGCCGAGATCAGGTGGTTCGGCACCAGGTCCTTCGCGTGCTCGAACCAGAACAGGGACAACCCGGTGAGGACACGCCCCTTGTCGGGGATCGGGTTCGGGAGGACCACGTCGAACGCCGAGATCCGGTCGCTCGTGACCATCAGCAGCCGGTCCTCGCCGACCTGGTAGATGTCGCGGACCTTTCCCTTCGCGTGCAGCTCTGCGAGAAGTCTCATGCGGGCTCCACCTCCAGCTTCTCGAGTCGAGCGAAAACAGCGTCCAGGTGCTCGAGCTTCGGGGTGAACAGCTCCTCGAGCTCCTTCTCCGGCAGGAGCTTCTTCACCGGCTCGCGCGAGAGCAGCTCGGTGCGGAAGTCCTTGCCCTGGTCCCACGCCGCCGCCGCCGCGCCCTGTACGAACCGGTACGCCTCCTCACGGCTCATACCGCGATCGACGAGCGCGAGCAGCACCTGCTGCGAGTACGCGAGCCCGCCTCCGTTGTCGAGGTTCTCTCGCATGCGATCGGGGAAAACGCGCAGGTTCTCCACTACGAAGATCATCGTGTGAAGCATGTAGTCGAGCAGGATCGTCGAGTCCGGCAGGATCACTCGCTCGACGGAGGAGTGCGAGATGTCGCGCTCGTGCCAAAGGGCCACGTTCTCCATCGCGGCGTGCGCGTTCGCGCGGAGGATGCGCGCCTGGCCGGTGACCCTCTCGCACAGGATGGGGTTCCTCTTGTGCGGCATCGCGCTCGAGCCCTTCTGTCCCTGCTCGAACGGCTCCTCGACCTCACGCACCTCGGTGCGAGCCAGGTGGCGGAGCTCGACGGCGATCTGCTCGAGGGTCGCGCCGGTCACCGCTAGGGCCGACATGTACTCGGCGTGCCGGTCTCGCTGTACGACCTGGGTCGCGGCGTCGGCGGCCGCGATCCCGAGCTCCCAGCAGACGTGCTCCTCGACGAATGGGTCGACGGCCGCGTAAGTGCCGACGGCACCACTGACCTTTCCGACCGAGATCGACTCCTTTGCCCTGCGGATGCGCTCACGGTCCCGGGCGAGCTCGAAGGCGAACACGGCGAGGCGGTGCCCGAACGTCGTCGGCTCGGCATGCACGCCGTGTGTCCTGCCGATGCACACGGTCTCGCGGTGCTCCAAGGCGCGGGCCTTGACGAAACCGAGCAGCGTCTCCAGCTTCGCCAGCAGGATGTCGGTGGCGTCACGGAGCTGCAGCGCCAGGCCCGTGTCGAGCAGGTCGCTCGACGTCATGCCGAAGTGGATCCAGCGGCCCTCGCGCCCGACGGACTCCGCCACGGCCTGGACGAAAGCAGCCACGTCGTGCCTTGTGACGTCCTCGATCTTGCGAACCCGGTTGGCGTCAACGGTGGCCCGGGTGCGGATGGCCTCGAGCTCTTCGGGCGGGATCTTCCCGAGCTTCGCCCATGCCTCGCACGCCAGGACCTCGATCCGTAGCCAGTGGCGGAGCTTCGACTCCTCTGCCCAGACCTCAGCGATCTCGGGAAGCGTGTAGCGAGGGATCACGTGCGGCTCACAGCTTCAAGCCCTCGGCCAGGGACTCCTTGAACTCGTGAAGCTTCTTGCGCACGTCCGGGTCCTTCACGGCCAGGATCTGGGCTGCGAGGATCGCGGCGTTGACAGCTCCGTCGATGCCCACGGTCGCAACGGGTACTCCCCGCGGCATCTGCACGGTCGAGTAGAGCGCGTCGGCTCCGCCGAGGTGGTCGGCCCCGACGGGCACACCGATGACGGGGAGCGCGGTGCGGGCGGCGACGGCGCCTGCGAGATGGGCGGCACGGCCCGCGCCACAGATGATCGTGACGAGGCCGCGCTCCTCCGCGGTGCGCGCGTACTCGTCGACGAGGTCGGGCGTGCGGTGAGCCGACATCACGTTTATCTCGTGAGGGATGCCGAGACGCTCCAGCGTGGCGCTCCCCTGTTGCATGACGGGCAGGTCGGATGCGGATCCTGTGAGGATGCCGACCAACGGTTGCTCAGTGGCCAATCGCAGCCTCCTTGGCGATGTCCATCCGGTGGTGCATCCCCTCGAAGGAGATCAGGGATGCGGCCCGGTACGCGCGGTCACGCGCCTCGGCCAGGCCCTTCCCCAGGGCGCTCACGGCGAGCACCCGACCACCTGC
>JBOGVX010000254.1:0-9357 GCA_050693165.1 Actinomycetota bacterium
GACCCTCGTCGAGCTCGCCACCCGCGAGCAGCTTCTCGGTCGGCCCGAGCACCATCGCGAGCGGGGTCCGCAGCTCATGGCTCACGTTGGCGAAGAACGAGGTTTTCACCTCGTCGAGCTCCTTCACCTTGCCGTAGAGGCGCTGCAGCTCCTGGTGGGCGACCTCGAGCTGGCGGTCGGTCCGCGCGAGGTGAGCTCGGAGATCGCGAAGCTGCTCCACATGGACCACCAGATCTTCCGTGCGTCGGTCTTCGCCGAGCAGAAGCAGCTCGACGCGTTCTCGGACATCACCAAGGGCGAGCGAAAGAAGATGGTGCTGCGCCTGCTCGGCATCAAGCCTGTCGACGACGCCATCGCCTCGGCTCGCAAGGAGGCTCGAGACCAGAGGGCGACCACGGAGAAGATGGCCGGGAGCCTCCCCGACCCCGCCGAGCAGGAGGCGACGCTCGCCGCCGCGCTCGAGCTAGAGCACAAGGTCGAGAAGATGGCGGGTGAGGCCGCCAAGAGCCTGGAGCGTGCGACCGGCCGGTTCGGCAAGCTCGACGGAGAGTTCGAGGCCTCCGATGAGACCCGTGAGAAGGCGGAGCAGCTGGACGCTCTCGCGGCGCAAAGGAAGGAACAAGTGGACGGCCTCGAGGACCAGCATGCCGAGCGGTCGGCTCGCATAGACGAGCTGTCGGCCGAGCTCGAGGCCCTTCCGAAGCTCGAGAAGGAGCTGGCGACCATCGCCGGTGTGCCCGAGCAGCTGGTCGCGGCGCGAAGGATGGCGGAGGCCGCGCAGGAGCTCGCGACCGCGGAGGCGGAGCTCGAGTCGTTGGAGGCGCCCGACGCCGAGCAGGTGCTCGAGGAGCTCCGGATCGCGACGAAGGAGCGAGACGCGGCAGCGAAAGCCGCCGCAAAGGCCGAGTCCACCCTCGAGCAGATCGAGGCCCAGCTATCCATCGCGCAGGAAGCCGTGGAGCGCGCCGGAGAGCTCGATGCGACGAAGCCCTGCCCGACCTGCGGCCAGGAGCTCGGGGATGCGTACGAGGAGGTCGTCGGCCACAGGGAGAAAGAGGTCGCCGACCTCGAGAAGAAGCTGGCGGAGGGGAAGAAGCTGGTCCGGACGTCCGAGACGGAGCTGAAGGCGGCAACGAAGAGGTTCGCCACAGCTGAATCCACCGGCAAGCGGGCGCAACGAGCGATCGACCAGCGTGAGGTGCTCGAGAGAACGGCCGCCGATCGGAGGAAGAAGGTCGAGGAGCTAGGAGCCGCTGTCGGAGGCAAGGCGCCGGACCTCGAGAAGCTGTCGGAGAAAGCGGTGCGCGCCGAGGAGCTGGACCGAGAGGTCACCGGGCTGAAGGCGGAGCAGAAACACCTGGTGCAGGCGAAGAAGGACCTGGCCACGGTGGAGAAGGAGCTCGATGCGGCGATCAAGGCGGTGACAGATCTCGAGAACCAGATCGCCGCGCTCTCCTTCGATCCGAAGGCGCACGCGAAGCTACGCGCGGCCCGAGAAGAAGCTGGAGAGGAGCTCGAGCGCGCGAGGCGAGACGAGCGCGAGGCCGCCGACTCGCTCAAGGACGCACAGAAGGAGGTCTCGGGACTCGAGTCCGCGCTGAAGCAGGTGAAGGAGCTTGCCGCGAGGATCGAGGAAGCGCGTGAAGAGGCTCGTTACACCGACAGGGTGTCGCTGCTGCTCGGCGGGTTCCGAGACCACCTGGTGGCGCGCATCGGTCCCGAGCTTTCGCGCGAGGCCGAGGCGATCTTCCGGGAGCTCACGAACCACGAATACGAGGACCTGAAGATCGAGGAGGAGGACCTGTCCATCCGGATCGCCGACGGCGGGACGTTCTTCCCCATCGAGCGCTTCTCGGGCTCGGAGGTCGACCTCGCGAACCTCGCCCTCCGCGTCGCGATCTCGCAGCACCTGTCGCGGATGGCGGGTGCGGACGTCGGGATGCTCGTTCTCGACGAGGTGCTGGGCTCGCTCGACGCGGAGAGGAAGGACCTGTTCGTCCAGGCGATCGGTCGCCTATCGAGCCACTTCCATCAGCTGTTCGTGATCACCCACGCCGAACAGGTGAAGGACCAGTTCCCCGCCCAGGTCGAGGTCCGCAAGATCGGCCGCCGAACCAGCGAGGCGGTACTCGTCTGATCCTTCGTCGAGGAGCAAGACGGAGGCGGAGACTCGGCGTAGCCCTGTTCCTGTCCACCGTTCTGCTGGCGGGGTGCGGCGGCTACTCCGAAGAATTCCGGCAGGGCTTCCTCGCGGAATGTCTGAGGAACAGCGACGGACAGGAGACGTACTGTCAGTGCGTCCTGGATCACCTCGAAGAGAACGGGCCGAGGGACGAAAGGGACATCACGGCCGCGGACCAGGCCAAGGCGATACAGGCCTGCCAGAGCGAGATCATCGGCTAGCAGGGAAAACAGCCCCCGGCGTCGAATCCTTCACGTGAAAAGCCCGGTACACGCCTGAAGGGAGATCCCGTGAAGCCCGTCCGCCCGCTAATTGCACTGACCCTTGCCGTCCTCGTTGCGGCGCCCGCCTCGGCAACGCACGGCGGGATCCACCCCAAGTTCAAGTCGCAGGGTGTCTACTTCCATTGCACCGGCGACACACCGGTCTACCAGGTGAACTGGGCCGCCGCAGGAGGGGCTTCCTCCTCGTTCGCTTCCTGGGACACCTCTCCCCCACCGGGCTCCGTTACCGACGGCAACGGCTGCATGGGTCTTGACGCAGGTGGGGCATCCAACGAGTTCGGTGACCCCGTGTTCGAGGGTACGTTCACCGGAAACCTGAGAGACATGACCGTCCGGATCTACGATTTCATCCTCCCGAACACGAGGCAGGGAGCCTCCGCGCAGCTAAAGGTGTACGCGGAGATCGACGGCGACCCGCTGTTCCCGCGCGGCCCGACGGCGAACATCTATGAGGGCCGCAACGTGACCGTCACTCCATCCCGAGGGAACTCGGGCCTTACGGACGAGTACGAGTTCACCATCACGAACATCGGCTTCGCGAACGACATCAAGGACGCGTCCGGCAACGTGATCGGTGTCGAGACCGGCGGCGCGGCACTGGAGGACGGAAACGGGACCATGGAGCACACGATCAAGCTCCTCGTCGGTCTGGCGACCGGCATCGGCGCCGACCCGCCCACCGGCATCGACTTCTTCGTTTGGGACACGACCGAGGTCCCGTCGGGGATCACGTTCAACCCGGCAAGCCCTGCTCCGGCGACCGTCGCGGCAGACCTACCGGACTTCGTCTAGCGCGTCAGCCGCGCGATCTTGCTCCAGCGCGCTTCCGGGTGCTCGACTTGGCCTGGCGGGCCATCCATTCGTCGTGTGACGGGACCTGCTCCCCCACGACGTAGAGCCAGTAGTACGCGCCCATGTCTCCGAGCCACCTGAAGTGTTTCCTCAGGTCGGCGACGAGCTCCTCGAATCCGCCGAACGACCGTAGGTACTTCCGGAAGCCTCCGTGCTCGACATCGAGCTCTAGCATCGTTCGCGCGTTCTCGACAGTGGCCTCGATCTTCTTGCGGTTGCGGACGATCCTCGTGTCTGCCGCGAGCTTGTCGATGTCCTTGGCGCCGAGCCCGGCGACCCTCTCGACGTCGAAGCCATGGAACGCCTCTCTGAAGCCGTCCCACTTGGACTCGATAACCCTCCATGAGATGCCGGCCTGGAACACCGCCTTCGTCAGGACCTCCAGATAGTCGGCGAGGCCCTTGACCTTCACCTGAGCCGGTGCCCGGTCCGGCATCTCAGGGAAGCCTCAGGGTTTCCATCTCCATCTCCATGTTCAGGCCGAACCGCGGAAGACCGATCTCCAGGTCGCTGAATCCGAAACTTACAGAGGACTCCCCCACCGCGTCGCTGCGGAGTACCTCACCCGTCAGGGGGTCCACCCAGGAATCTGCGCTCATGGACAGTTCCCCGGTGTAGTGGATGTCGCCAACGTTGCCCACTGTCTGGAGGTCGGTTCCCTCGGGAAGGAGGTCCGAAGGGATCTCGGATGGACGGATGGTGAAATCCATCGGTCCCGAAAGGTCGCTGTGGATAACGACCGTTTCCACCCCGTTGACCTCGTCGTAGCGGATCAGCTCGTTATCGGCGTGGAGATCGAATCCCCCCTCCCCGATGCCGATCCCCTGCTCGTAATCGATCGTCCAGGTATCTCCCGGGGCGACCGGCTCGTCCGGGAGGAGCGGCGTCGTGCCGAAGCCCTGGTCGCCGAAAGCCTCCGGTCCGAGCAAGGGGTTGCTGCTCTCGAGGATCCGGCCATCGGGCGCGACGACCAGGGTATGGGTCTGACTCAGCTTCTGGGTGGGATCGCCTCCGCCGGGTGGAAGGTTAGATTCGAGGAGCCGGACGTCCTCCATCGAGAGCTCGAGAGTCGCGTTCCCCTGAGAGTCGACACTCAGCACACGAGTGACAGAAGTCATCTCAAGCTTCATCTCGAATTCCTGTTCGCTGATCGCCGGCGTGGTGCCGAAGGCCATGCTCATGGTCATGCGGTCCCGGGTGACGTCACCGGGCTTCCAGTCGTACTGGAGAGCGACGGCCGGCCCGATCCAGCGGACGACCGTGCTCACCCCGAGGATGAGCACCGCCAGGCTGAGGGCGAACGCCACCCGGGCGCTCCACGGAAGCTTCTTGCGAGTGACGGACTCCGTGCTCACCCGTCGAGCGTAGCAGCCGTTATCGTTGCGCGGTGAGCAGGGCGCGGTACGACGTGATCGTGGCCGGTGGCGGGCATAACGGGCTGGTGTGCGGCGCGTACCTGGCCAGGGCCGGCCTGAGGACGCTGATCCTGGAGCGGCGGCCGATGGTGGGCGGCGCGGCCGTCACCGAGGAGCCATGGCCGGGCTTCCACGTCTCCACGGCTTCCTACGTCGTCAGCCTCATGCAGCCGAAGATCGTGAAGGAGCTGGCGCTCCGTAGGTACGGGTACGAGGTCTACACACTCGACCCGGCGTACTTCACCCCTTTCCCGGACGGGCGCTCCCTGCTGATGTGGGACGAGCCGCGCCGGGCGGCGGCTGAGATCGCGAAGATCTCCGAGTCCGACGCGACCTCGTACATGCAGTACACGAGAGATCTCGACCGCTTTGCGTCCTTCGTGCGTCCGCTGCTGATGAGGGCGCCGCTTCGTCTTCCGCCGTCCTCGATGGACGACGTCAGGGAAGCCGGCTTCCTGGCCAGACATGTCATGCGTCACAAGAGATCGCTCGCGGACGTCGTGGATCTCATGACGATGTCGGTTGCCGATTTCCTGGACCGTTACTTCGTCGACGAATCGGTGAAGGGTGCTCTGTGCCCCGGCGGCGTGATCGGGATGTGGGGAGGCCCGATGAGCCCGGGTTCCGCGTACGTCTTGCTGCACCATCGCATGGGCGCGATGGGCGGCGTGCGAGGCGCATGGGGATTCGTCAGGGGCGGCATGGGCGCTCTGTCGGAGGCGATCGCCTCCGCAGCCAGGGCCGCGGGGGCGGAGATCAGATGCGAGGCGCCCGTCGACAGGATCAAGTCGGTGGGTGGTCGCGTCCAGGGAGTGGTATTGGAGGACGGGACCGAGATCGGCGCTCGAGCGGTGGCGTCGGGCATCCATCCAACGACGACGTTCCTGGACCTCGTCGGCGGCGAGTACCTGCCCGACGATCTGGTGAAGGAGATAGAGCGCTTCCGGACGCGTGGCTCCTCGGCCAAGGTGAACCTGGCGCTGTCGGAGCTACCGGACTTCCGAGCGATGCCGGGCACCGAGCTCGGGCCGCAGCATCCGGAGTTCATCCTCAGCCCGTCGGTCGAGTACGTGGAGCGAGCCTGGGACGACGCGAAGCACGGCCGACCGTCCGAGCACCCGATGCTCGACTGCGTGATCCCGACGACGAAGGACTCGAGCCTGGCTCCGGAGGGCTCGCATGTGCTGACCGCGTTCGTGCAGTACACGCCGTTCGACCTGTCGGACGGCAGGACCTGGGATCAAGAGCGCGACGCGCTCGGCGACCGGGTGATCGACACGATCTCCGAGTACGCGCCCAACGTCAAGGGAGCGGTAATCCACCGAGAGGTCGTGACTCCGCTCGACCTCGAGCGCAGGTTCGGGCTCATCGGTGGCAACATCTTTCAGGGCGAGATGGCGCTGGATCAGCTGTACAGCCTCCGCCCCGCGACACAGGCCGGTGCGTATCGCACGCCGGTGCCCGGCCTGTACCTGTGCGGATCGGGTACGCACCCGGGCGGCGGTGTCATGGGCGCGCCGGGGCACAACGCCGCCCGCGTGATCGTCAGGGATCTGCGCAAGTGACCGGCTCGCCCGCGGAAGCGGAGCAGTCGCGTCAGGGACGGAGACTCCTGGTGCGTCTCTCGATCGCCCTCGGGGCCGTGGCGTTCCTGTCTCTGATGAATCGCGCGCTTACGGCGGCGGTCGTGGAGTACTCGCGGACCGCAAGCATTCCCCCGCTGCTGGTGACGGCCTACGTGGCTTTCGGGATGCTTGCCGGGTTGGCGTTCGGGATGGCCGCCATGCTTCCCCACCGGATCCCGACGATCCACTGGAGGCGCGCGCTCACTCTCGCGGTGTTCCCGGCGATCCTCCTGGCACTCAACCTCCTGGCGTTCACCTCGCCCGGCGTCTTGCCCAAATGGGTGATCGAGCTCGACTTCCTCTTCGGACTCCAGGGTGCCACCGCCGGCGCGATCCTGGTTGGGGTCGCCTTCGCCTCGGCCTTAGCCGAGAACTAGACGGGGGTCGCCGCCTCCGCCCGGATGTCCGCCAGCCGGGCTCGAAGCTCGGATAAGGCCATGGCGGCAAGCACCAGGGCGGCGCCGAGCCACTGGTGCGCTTGGAGCCTCTCCCCCAGCCAGATCGCGGAGAACCCCGCAGCCGCGACGGACTCGCCGGCGAGGATGACAACAGCCCGGGTCGGGCTGATCTCCGACTGCGCGATGACCTGGAGCGTGTAGGCCACACCTGAGCCGAGGACGCCCGTGACGATGAGAAGGAGCCAGGCCTCGGAGACGGCCTCGTTCGCTCGCAGCCCCTCCCCCAGGGCCAGTGTCGCGGCAATGTGGAACAGCGCGGCCCAGCCCATCTGCGAGAGCGACAGCAGCATCGGTACGTGGCGCCCCGCGAACCTCCCGATCGCCACCACGTGCGCGGCCCAGGCGACGGCCGACAGGAGAACGAGTGCGTCGCCCGGACGGAGCCGGATGGACTCGAGGTTGGGTACCGACAACAGCGTCAGGCCGACGACCGACAGGGCGACCGCGAGCGCGACGGCCCCTCCGATGGGCTGCCGGAAGAGGATCAGCCCCAGGATCGGCGTGAGAACGACGTAGAGGCCGGTGATGAACCCCGCGTTCGTAGCACTCGTCCTCGCCAATCCCTCCGTCTGGAGGATGTACGCGACGAAGATCAGTACACCCAGCAGGAGGCCCGGAAGGATCACCCGACGGAAACCGGCCCGGTTCAGCTCACGCCGAGTCAGAAGTAGCGCGGCGAGGAGGATCGTTACGAAGCCGACGAGCCTCGTCCAGGCCATGAACGGATAGACGCCGATGCGCTCGAGCCCGAGCTTGGCGGCGGGGAAGGTAGCGCCCCAGAGGATCGGAGTCAGGAGGAGGAGCCACCCGACGTCGATGCGGCGCTTCAGCGCGCGAACACCTCTCGACCGCGCGAGATGGTCAGAACTGGCCGCACCTCGCGCACGTCCTCGACTTCCATCGGGTCCTGGTCGAAGACCGCGAGGTCCGCGGCGGAGCCGGGCTCCAGCCGGCCCTTCTTCTGCAGGTTGGCGAGCCGTGCCGCCCCGATCGTGCAGAGCCGCATGGCCTCGTCGCGTCCCAAGCGCTGAGTGGGGTCGTGGTGGTTCTCGAGCGACCAGATGGTGAGCATCGGGTCCAGCGGCGTGACGGGGCTGTCCGAGCCGGCTCCCACCTCGAGTCCGCGAGAGACCAGCGATCGGAATAGGTTCATGCCTCTGGCCCGCCCCTCCCCAAGCCTCATCTCGTACATCTGACCCGGATGGCCCCACAGCGCGTCGAACGCGGGCTGGATCGAGATCGCCAGGCCGAGATTCGCGGCACGCTCGACCTGATCGTTCGAGGCGAGCTCGAAGTGCTCGAGCCTGTGGCGGCGGGCCCGGAAGTGCCTGCGCTCCCGCGTGTCCAAGGAGCGATAGACGCGCTCCCATACCCTGAGCGACTGCTCGATCGCGGCGTCACCGATGACGTGCAAGCCGCTCTGGAGACCGGCGAGGTGTGCGTTGTGCAGGAACTCGGCGAGCTCGTCGTCGTCGTGCGCAAGTGAGCCGCTGTCATCCAGGTCCGCGTACGGCTGCAGCAGGGCGGCAGTTCTCGCGCCGATCGAGCCGTCGAGGAACAGGTCTCCCCCGATCCGCCCCTGCCCCAGGTCCATCACGTACGGGATGTCAATGTCGGCCACGTACGTCACGAGGTCGACGGGCAGATCGCGAGCGTGCCCGAGCAGCACCTCCACGTCTCGCCGGCCCCGTTTGTCGGGGATCGCCATCTCATGCACGCAGGTGACGCCTCTGGAGGCGGCGAGGCCGGCGGCGCGCAGCTGCGCGTCCTGGATGACGGAGTCCGGCAGCGAGTCGAAGTACCAGAGCTGGGCTCGCGAGTTCGCCTCACCCCGGAGCACCCCGCCTTCATCGCTGCCGGGCAGCCCCGACACGCCCGAGCGATCGAGGAAGCTGCCGTTCGCGACGCTCACGTAGCCGTCCGTCCTCAGCACCAGGATCGGCGCCGCGGAGGCCGAGTCGAGCTCCTCACGCGTCGGCAGCGCAGGATCCCGCCACCTGGTCTCGTCGAAACCGTAGAGGAGGAATGGGCCGTCGCCCGAGGTCTCACGGACCCTCGCGAGGACGTCTTCCTTGGACGAGGCATCGGCCAGGTCCGGCCCGTTGAGCGACAGGCCGGTGCCGGAAAGATGGACGTGCGCGTCCACGAACCCCGGGGTCACGGTCGTGCCCGGGAGGTCTACGACGCGGTCGGCCGGCGGGGGCTCGCCGGATCCGACCCGTTCCACGTGGCGCTCGTCCACCAGAACCCATTCCCCCGAGGGCTGTGAGGCGAACGTGTGGACGCGTGATACGCGATAGAGGGTCTTCAGGCTGCTCCTCCTGGCGAAGCGCGGCGCATCGTAGCAGCCCCGCTCTTACCGGGCCTCTCCGTACAATCCCCCCATGCTTCGTACACAGGACCTGAGGGCGGGCGGGAAGATGCCCGAGCCGGTCGAGGCCGCCATGGACCCCGAGGTCAGGGACACGGCCGAGAGGATCATCGGGCGCGTCCGCGACCAGGGCGATCGCGCCCTGATCGAGCTCACCCAGCAGCTCGACG
>JBOGVX010000255.1:0-13908 GCA_050693165.1 Actinomycetota bacterium
GGCGTCCCCTCCTGAAGGATCTTTCCGCCGTTCATCACCGCGATGCGATCCGACAGGGTCAGGGCCTCTTCCTGATCGTGGGTCACGTACAGGAAGGTCACGGCCACGCGCTCCTGAAGCTTCTTCAGCTCCCCCTGCATCGCCTTCCTGAGCTTGAGGTCGAGCGCCGCCAATGGCTCGTCCAGCAGCAGAACCGCGGGCTCGTTCACCAGCGCCCGAGCCAACGCCACTCTCTGCTGCTGCCCGCCGGACAGCTCACGCGGGTGCCTGTCGCGCAGCTCGGTGAGTCGCACGACCGCGAGCGACTCCTCGAGGCGCCTCGTCGCGTCCTCCTTCGGAACGCGCGCCCGCCTGAGCCCGTACGCAACGTTGTCGGCAACGCTCAGGTGGGGGAACAGCGCGTAATGCTGAAAGACCGTGTTGACGTTGCGCTTGTGCGCGGGCTGACCGGTCACGTCGTTGCCTCGGATGCGGATCGTTCCGCCCTCGGGCTGCTCGAAGCCCGCTACGAGCCTGAGAGTGGTGGTCTTGCCGCAACCGGAAGGACCGAGGAGGGAATAGAACTCGCCGGGTGGGAGGCTGAACGAGGCGTCGTTGACGGCGAGAGTGCGACCGAAATGTTTCATGAGCCCCTCGGTCTCCAGGTCAGGCCGTACGGCCCCGCCCGTGGTCTCGGCTGGATCCCCCACGCCGTGTCTTTGCGAAGTGTGCGGGCACACCCTCACGGCGACGATAGCAGAAGTGGAGAACAGGACGGCCCGGAGTTGTACGGACTGGCCGGTCGAACCGGTCAGGAGGCGAGAGCCTCGCAGAAAGCCCCGAAGACCTCCACGTACTGGTCGATGTCTGACTCCGAGTGCTGGACGGAGATCGTCCACTGCTCCTCGTCGCCCGGGGTCATGAAGATGCCCCTGTTCACCGACCAGGCCCAGGCGGCCTCGAACAGCTCCGCGTCTGCCTCCAGGAAGTCCCTGTAGTTGCGCAGTGGCTCCATCCTGAATGAGACGCAGCCCTTCGAGCCGAGATCGACCGCGTGCGCGGGTATGCCGTTCGCCTCGATCGCGCTACTGCAGCCCTCCGCGAGTCGTGTGCCGAGCTTGCCGAGGTGCTCGTAACCGTCGGCGGTCAGCACCTCGCTGAGCGCGGCGAGCCCCGCCGCGGCGGCCAGGGGGTTGCCGTTGAAGGTGCCCTGCTGAGCGGCGCCCTTCCCGATCTCGTCCATGATCTCCGCCCGACCTCCGAAGGCACCGCACGGAACGCCGCCACCGATCGCCTTTGCCAGGCACACGAGGTCGGGCTGCACGCCGAAGCGCTCGGTAGCGCCTCCGCGAGCGATCGTCGCGCCGCACTTGACCTCGTCGAAGATAAGAACCACGCCCGCAGCCGTGCACAGGTCGCGCACCGACCGGAGGTAGCCGTCGTCGGGAAGGGCGATGCCGATGTTCATCATCACGGGCTCGATGATCAAGCAGGCGATCTCGCTACCGCGTTCCGCCAGCAGCTTCTCCAGCGCCGGCGCGTCATTGAACGGAACCACTAGCGTTCGCTCGGCCATGTCTGCCGGGATGCCACGCGACATCGGCGTGGACGCGGGCTCGTCCCGACCGCCCATCGCTCCAACGGGGGGGAGCACGGAGAACATCACGGTGTCGTGATGGCCGTGATACGAGCCCTCGATCTTCACGACCACGTCCCGGCCGGTCGCGGCCCTCGCCAGGCGGATCGCGTCCATCGTCGCCTCGGTCCCGGAGTTCGTGAAGCGGACGGAGTCAAGGTTGAACCTGTCGCAGATCTCCTCGGCGAACGCTACGGCGACGGGGGTCGTCGCAGCGAAGTGCGTGCCGGTGCGAGCTGCGCGCTCGATCGCCTCCACGACCTTCGGGTGGGCGTGGCCGACGACCATCGTGCCGAACCCGTTGTGGAAGTCGACGTAGGAGCTTCCATCGACGTCGGTCACCCTGCTGCCGTGTCCCTCTGCGACGTAGATGGGGTACGGGTCGTTCGCATGGAACGAGGACGCGACGCCCAGGGGCAGCGAACGGACAGCTCGCTCGTATAGCTTCGCGGACTCCGGCGTTCGCTCCAGGAGCGCCGCGGATTCCTGTTTCGCGATCTCCCTCGCCCTGGGGGTCAGCTCGCCGTCCATCCCTCGCAGGCTAGCACCGGCGCGCCGGGCGCCCATGTCCGGTACGGCGGAATCGGAGCGGGTCCGTTTGTCCGGACGGGCTAGCGCGCGTCAGCCGATCCGGTCGCGCAGCTGGAAGTACAGGCCCGCGAACGGGAGCAGGTGCTCGGTGACTCTGCCTGCGGGCAGCGGCGGGAAGGACGGCTCGGCTATCGGGGGCCTGCTGCCACCCGCCACCCAGGCGCCGACGCATCGGCCCAGGTGGTGGGCCAGGGCAACGCCGGTGCCGCAGTAGCCGGCCGCGAAGTGGACGCCTTCGTGCACGCCCGCGTGGGGGATCCGATCGAGGGTGAAGCCGACCTTCCCGCCCCACGCCCGCTCCACCCGAACGCCCTCGAGCTGTGGGTGGACCTGCACCATCTGGGCGTAGAGGGTGTCCCTGGCCTTCTCGATCGTGGTCGGAGCGAAGCTGGCCCGGCCGCCGAACAGCATCCGGCCGTCTGGCGACATCCGCCAGTAGTTGAGGAAGTTCTTCGAGTCGAACAGCATCCTCCGGTTCGGGATGACCTCGGACGCAAGGGCCGGCTCGAGTGGCTCGGTGGCGATGATGTACGAGCCGATCGGGATCACCCGTCTTCGCAGCCAGGGCAGCAGACCGTCCCGGTAGCCGTTCGTCGCCACGATCACGTTGCGGGCACGAACCGTCTCACGTGGGGTCCGAACCTCGAAGCCGCCGCGGGGCATCGCTCGCAGACTCAGAGCGGGCGTGTCCTCGGCGATGGCCACACCCGAGCGGATCGCGAGAGCGGCCAGCCCGGCGTGGTACTTCGCCGGATCGAGCCCTCCGCTCAGCTCGATCAACACTCCCCCATGGAAACGCTGCGAGCCGACCTCCTTGGGCAAGTCCTCTCTCGAGAGGAAGGTGGCCGGCTGTCCCAGTCGCTCGCGGTACAGGTGCTCGAGTGCGCGCATGCTCGAGACGTGCGAGGGGTGAGCGGCCAGGTAGAGGTGGCCGGACCTGTCGTAGTCGCAGGCAACCCGATCCTCGAACATCTTCTCGGCCGCCATGAACGCCTCGACCGTGAAGTCGTAGATGCGGCGGCCGAGCGGGCCATGCTTCCTGAAGAGCTGCTCGAGCTCGAGATTGACGCCCGGATGGATCATGCCGCCGTTGCGCGTGCTCGCGCCGAAGCCGAGCTCGTTCTTCTCGAGGACCAGGACCGAGCGGCCGAGGTCCGCGAGCTCGATGGCCGCACCCAGGCCGGTGTAGCCACCCCCAACCACGACGGCGTCCAACTCCCGTGGCAGGTCGAGCTCGGGAACAACGGGGGGCCTTGCTCGATCCCACCAGTAGGGCCGCTCGCGGTACGCGTCGGTCAGCAGGGCTCGGGGCCGGGAACCGTTGTTCGCTGCCGTGTCCATCGGCGAGCGAAGCGTAGCGCCCGGGGGAAGCGCTAGGCGGCGGCCGTCACAGCCTCGGCCAGGAGGCCGAGACCCTCATCGACCAGATGGTCCTCGATCGAGAGCGGCGGCAGGAGCCTCACGACGTTGTCGTAGGTCCCCGCCTTCAGGACGATCAGTCCCTTCCGGTAGCACTCCTCGATCACCCTCGATGCCGCGGCCTTCGCGGGCTCCTTCCTCACACGGTCCTCCACGAGCTCGATGGCCACCATCGCGCCCAGACCGCGCACGTCGCCGATGATCTCGATCTGTCCCTGGAGGTCCCTGAGCGAACCGAGGAGTCGCTCACCCACCCGGGCCGATCGCGCGACCAGCTCCTCGCCTTCGATCGTGTCGATGACCGCGAGCGCGGCCGCGCATGCGATCGGGTTCCCTCCGAACGTGCCGCCCAGGCCGCCCACGTGAACACGGTCCACCAGATCGGCACGAGCGGTGACCGCGCCGAGAGGCAACCCGCCGCCGAGCGCCTTGGCGGTCGTGACGATATCGGGCACGACCCCGCTGTGCTCGATCCCGAACCAGCGTCCCGTGCGCCCGAAGCCCGTCTGCACCTCGTCCGCGACGAAAAGGATCCCGTGCGCGCGACAGAACTCGGCGAGAGCCGGAAGGAACTCCGGCGGCGGGATTATGAACCCGCCCTCGCCCTGCACGGATTCGACCACGACCGCGGCGATGTCCTCGGCCCCCAGATCCTCCATCCGCCGGATAGCGGTCTGCACACAGGCAGGCCCGCAATTCTCGGGCGGCTCACCCACCGGACATCGGTACGGGTAGGCGAACGGCAGCCTGTAGACATCGGGTGCGAACGGACCGAACCCTTTCTTATAGGGCATCTCCTTTGCCGTCAGGGTCATCGCCATCAGGGTCCGGCCGTGGAAAGCATGATCGAAGGTGATCACCTTCTTGCGTCCCGTCGCGTAGCGGGCGATCTTCACGGCGTTCTCGACCGCCTCGGCTCCCGAGTTGACGAGCATCGTCCGCTTCTCGTGCTCCCCCGGCGTCAGCTCGTTCAGCCGCTCCGCCAGGGCGACGTAAGGCTCGTTCGCCGTCACGTGGAAGCAGGTGTGCGTGTACCTGTCCACTTGGTCGAGCACTGCCTTGACCACCGCCGGCGCCGAGTTGCCGACGTTGAGCACGGCCAGCCCCGCCCCGAAGTCGATGAACCGGTTGCCGTCCACGTCCTCGACGATCGCACCCTCGGCGCGCTCGACGAAGACAGGAACAGTGTTGAAGACCGCAGCCGGCACGGCCTTCTCACGGCGGGCCCACAGCTGGGTCGACCTCGGACCCGGTATGTCCGTCACCAGGCGTCGCTCCTGAGGTAACGTCACGATCCGAGTCTCAAGGTATCTACGAGGGCGTCACACGCGCGGGGGGTCGAAACTTGGGACATGGTTTTATACGAGCCGTCCTACGGGTCGGACCGTCGGCTCGAGGCACATCCGCCGGCACCGCCTGCCTCGGCCAGTCAGATTGGCCCTTCCGTACAACCAAACCCACTCCGTTCGGCCCTTCCGCTCCATGAACGCCGGCGCCTGCTCTGGTAACAAGGCACTTCGGGAGTGCTGGAGGGAACGGTCGAACGCCACATGACGGGGGCCCTGGACGAGCGGGCTGATCCACCGCGCGCCTCGTCGGCGGCGGCCGCCGTGGAGTTTCGCCAGGTCAGCAAGCGATTCGGCGACACGGTCGCCGTCGACGGGGTCGACCTCGAGATCCGAAGCGGCGAGTTCTTCTCGATGCTTGGCCCGTCCGGCTCGGGCAAGACCACCTGCCTGCGGATGATCGCGGGCTTCGAGCTTCCCTCCGACGGCGCGATCCTTCTCTCCGGGAGTGACCAGACACAGACCCCTCCCTACGACCGCGACGTCAACACGGTTTTCCAGGACTACGCATTGTTCCCGCACATGACCGTCGGCGAGAACGTCGAGTACGGGCTCATGGTCAAGGGAGTGGCGAAGCAGGAGCGGCGCGAGAGGGCGCGGGAATCACTACGGATGGTCCGCCTCGACGGCTTCGACGACCGCCGGCCTGCACAGCTCTCCGGTGGACAGCGCCAGCGCGTGGCGTTGGCGAGAGCGCTGATCAACCAGCCGAGCGTCCTGCTCCTGGACGAGCCGTTGGGCGCGCTGGACCTGAAGCTGCGCCAGCAGATGCAGGTCGAGCTCAAGTCGATCCAGCAGCGGGTCAACCTGACGTTCGTATACGTGACCCACGACCAGGAAGAGGCGCTCAACATGAGCGACCGTCTCGCGGTTCTCAACGGCGGAAGGATCGAGCAGGTCGGAACCCCCGCCGACGTCTACGAGCAGCCCGCAACGAGCTTCGTCGCGGGCTTCGTCGGCTGGTCCAACGTGCTGGATGGGGCGGCCGCACGCTCGGTTACCGGAGACGACGCGGCGTTCACCATCCGCCCGGAGAAGATCCGCCTGGCGGATGCCGGAAGCACACCCGGCGCGAACGAGCACTCGGCCCGGGCTCGCGTGAAGACCGTCGTCTACTTGGGCGCGCAAACCCGTTACACGGTCGAGCTCGAGCAGGGAGCGGAGCTCGTGGTGCTGGAGCAGAACACCACTCAGTCATCGATGGAGGCCCTCGATATGGAAGGTCGAGAAGTGCTTCTGGTTTGGAGCAAGCAGTTCAACCGTCCGGTCGAGGGGGCCGGACCAGGGAGTGGGTCGGAGGACCCGAGGGAGGAGGACGCATGACGCGGACGCGATGGCGCCTGCTTGTTGTGCTCGCCGCCGCGGCGCTCGTAGGCGCGGCCTGTACAAGCGATAACGGTGGAGGTGGCGGGGGGGGCGGTGGCCAGACCGGCGCTCTCCCCACGGAGATCGGCGACGGGGAAGGCGAGCTGAACATCGTCGCGTGGGCCGGCTACATAGAGGACGGCTCAACGGACCCGGCCTACGACTGGGTGACCCAATACGAGGCCGACACCGGTTGCGAGGTCAACATCAAGACGGCCGGTACCTCGGACGAGATGGTCTCGCTCATGACCGAAGGGTCGGGCTTCGACCTCGTCACGGCATCCGGCGATGCCAGCCTCAGGCTCATCTACGGAGGGAGCGTCCAGCCGATCAACACCGAGCTCATCCCGTCGTACAGCACGATCGACGAGCGGCTGCAGGACGCGGCCTGGCACACCGTCGATGCAGACGGCGACGGCGAGCCCGAGCACTACGGCACGCCTTACCAGTGGGGATCCGACGTCCTCATGTACAACACGGACGTCTTCTCCGAGGCACCGACCTCGTGGGAGGTCGTGTACGAGGAGATGGACTACCCCGACGGCGACACGAACGCCGGCCGCGTGCAGGCGTATGACGGCGCGATCGCTCTCGCGACAGCCGCCGTGTACCTGCGCTCTGCTCAGCCCGAGCTCGGTATCGAGGACCCGTACGCGCTGACGCGCGACCAGTTCGACGCGGTCCTCGAGGCGGCCCGCGGGCAGCGCGATCTCGTCGCGAAGTACTGGCACGACGCCTTCATCCAGATCGACGACTTCACGAACGAGGGCGCCGTGGCCAGCACGTCCTGGCCGTTCCAGGTCAACCTGCTGCAGTTCGACGAGCAGCCGGTTGCCAGCACGATCCCCGAGGAAGGCGCGACGGGATGGGCCGACACGACGATGCTGTCGTCCGAGGCACCACACCCGAACTGCGCCTACAAGTGGATGGAGCACTCTCTCGACCCGAAGGTCCAGGGCGACCTGGCCTCGTGGTTCGGATCGGTCCCGGCCGTCCCCGCGGCCTGCGCGGGCAACGAGCTCCTGACCGACGAGGGTTGCGCGATCAACGGCTTCGACGAGTTCGATCGCATCGAGTTCTGGAAGACCCCCCAGGCCGACTGCTTCGTTCCGGGAGGTCCGGAGGACTGCGTTCCGTATTCGGAGTGGGTCACGAAGTATGTCGCCGTAATCGGCGGCCAGTGAGCCGACTCGCTAGCGAGGAGCGGGGGTGGGGCTTCGGCCCCGCCCCCGTCCCTTCAGGGGGACCGGCGCGGTGGCGGTGAGCTCGACAGAACGCTCCCTGTCTCGACGAGCGGGCGCGGTCTTCTACCGGCGCCCCTGGCTCAAGCTCGTGCTGCTTCTCTCCCCGGGACTGCTGTGGCTCGGGGTTCTGTACCTCGGTTCGCTGGCAGCGCTGCTCGTTCAGTCCTTCTTCCGGCTCGAGGAGTTCACGGGCCTGGTCGTCCACGACTTCGGGCTCGAGACGTACGGACAGCTCTTCCAGCCCGCCCACATCGACATCATCGTCCGAACGACTCTGATGGCCACGGCGGTGACGATCACGTGTGCGGCGATCGCTTTCCCGATCGCCTACTACATCTCGCAGACCGCCTCGACCCGGGTGAAGGCCGCGCTGTACCTCACCGTGCTGATGCCGCTCTGGACCTCGTACCTGGTTCGCGTCTACAGCTGGAAGCTGATCCTGGCGAAGGAGGGGATCCTCAACTGGTTCGTCGAGCACCTGGGCCTCGAGCCGGTACTGAACTTCTTCTTGGGCGCGCCGGCGATCGGCGGGCCCTCACTGTCGCAGTCGTACATCGGCATGTGGGTCGTTTTCGTCTACACGTGGCTCCCGTATATGATCCTTCCGCTCGCCGCCGCGCTCGAGCGCGTGCCCGGCTCGCTGATCGAAGCATCCGAGGATCTCGGCGCCCGTCCCCGCCGCACCTTCCGCAAGGTCATCCTCCCCCTGGCGAAGCCTGGGCTGGTCGCGGGCTCGATCTTCACGTTCTCGCTGACCCTCGGCGACTTCATCATCCCGACGATCATCGGCAACTCGTCCTTCTTCATCGGATCGACGGTGCTCGTTCAGCAGGGCACCGCAGGGAACCTTCCTCTCGCCGCGGCCTTCTCGGCCGTTCCGATGGTGATCATGGCCGTCTACCTGTTCCTCGCGCGCCGCGCGGGAGCGTTCGAGGCGTTGTAGATGGCGCGCCGGAGGAAGCTCGGGCTGCGCATCACGGTGTGGGTGACCGTGGTCTTCCTTTACTTCCCCATCTTCATCGTCGCGCTGTACGCGTTCACGACGGAGTCGGGCGCCTTCGGCTTCCCCCCGCCGGGCTTCACCACGAAGTGGTTCGGGGTGGCTGCCCGGAACCCGGACATCTGGGAAGCGCTGAGGCTCTCGGTCATCGTTGCTCTCGTCGCGACCGCGATCGCGCTCCTGCTCGGTAGCCTGCTGGCCGCGGCCGTTTACCGGGGAAAGTTCTTCGGGCGCGAGACCGTGTCGTTCCTGGTGATCCTGCCGATCGCCCTGCCCGGCATCGTGACCGGCATCGCCCTGCGCTCGACGATCGCGCTCGGCGACATCCCGTTCTCCGCGTACACGATCATCGTCGGGCATGCGACCTTCTGCATAGTCGTCGTCTACAACAACGTGATCGCAAGGTTCCGGCGCATGCCCGGGTCACTGGTCGAGGCCTCGGCTGATCTCGGCGCGTCGGGCTGGCAGACCGTGCGACACGTGATCATCCCGCAGATCAAGACGGCGCTTCTCGCCGGCGGGATGCTCTCGTTCGCGCTGTCGTTCGACGAGGTCATCGTGACCACGTTCACGGCGGGCCAGCAGCAGACCCTGCCGATCTGGATCTTCTCGAGCTTCAGCCGGCCACACCAGCGGCCGGTGACGAACGTCGTGGCGCTGTTGGTGATCGCCGTAACGGCGATCCCGATCCTCCTCGCCCAGCGGCTGACTCGCGAGGAGGGCGGCGTGACCGCGACTGCGGGTCGTGGAGCCGCGATCGCAGCGCGGTGACAGGATGGGCAGAGACGAAGGAGGCGGATGTGGCTACTAAGCAGATGTTCGTCGGAGGCGAGTGGGTGGATGGCGCGAGCGGGGAGACCCTTCCGGTGGTGAATCCCGCAACGGGAGGCACGATCGCGGAGATCCCACGCGCATCGGAGGAAGACGTCGACCGGGCGGTCAAGGCCGCGCAGAAGGCGTTCGACGAGACCTGGTTCGACACGACGCCGGGCGGGCGCAGCAACCTGATGCTCAAGTGGGCGGACGCGATCGACGCGCACTCCGAGGAGATCGGGCGGCTCGAGTCAGAGAACGTCGGCAAGCCGTTCACCTCGGTGATGAACGACGAGATGCCGGTGATGACCGATCATCTCCGGTTCTTCGCCTCCGGCGCACGGACACTGACCGGTCTTCCCGCGGGCGAGTACTTCAAGGCCGACGACACCCTGTACACGAGCATGCTGCGACGCGAGCCGATCGGCGTGGTCGGGCTGATCGCGCCGTGGAACTACCCGCTGTGGATGGCGATCTGGAAGATGGGCCCCGCGCTCGCTGCAGGCAACTGCCTGGTCGTCAAGCCTTCGGAGTGGACTCCCCTGTCACTCCTCCGCGCGGCGGAGCTCGCGCAGGAGATCTTCCCGCCGGGAGTGCTCAACGTGATCACGGGCGACGGCGAGCCGAGCGGTGCCGCGATCGTCCGGCACCCCGGCGTCGGGATGGTCTCGCTGACCGGCGAGGTATCGACCGGCAAGGAGATCGCCAGGACCGCTGCGGAGTCGCTCAAGCGGGTCCACCTCGAGCTGGGCGGCAAGGCACCCGTGATCATCTTCGACGACGCGAACCTGGATTCGTCGGTCGAGTGGGTGAAGATCGCCGGGTACTTCAACTCGGGCCAGGACTGCACGGCGGCGACTCGCGTGCTCGCCGGGCCCGGGATCTACGAGGACTTCGTGGCGAACCTGACCTCGCAGGTCTCGGAGATGGTGGTCGGCGATCCCAACGCTGAGGACACGGAGATGGGTCCCGTCGTCTCGAAGGAGCAGTTCGAGCGCGTCTCCGGCTTCATCGACCGCGCGCGGGAGGCTGGCGCGAAGATCACGACCGGCGGCGAGTCGTTCGGCGACAAGGGGTTCTTCTACAGGCCTACGGTCGTCACCGGCGTAGACCAGACCTCGGAGATCGTGCAGAAAGAGGTGTTCGGTCCCGTCGTCACGGTCCAGCGCTTCGAGAGCGACGAGGAAGCGCTGCGGTGGGCGAACGACGTCGACTACGGTCTCGCCGCCTCGGTGTGGACGAGAGACGTCGGCCGCGCACTGAACGCCGCCCGCAGGCTCCGCTTCGGAACCGTATGGATCAATACGCACATCCCGCTTACTCCCGAGATGCCGCACGGCGGCTTCAAGCAGAGCGGGTACGGCAAGGACATGTCGATCTACTCGATCGAGGAGTACACGAACCTGAAGCATGTGATGGCTGCCATCGACTGACGGAGAATGACATGACGGATACGAGGCCCTACCTGATAGCCGGTGAATGGCGAACGGGCGAGGACAGCTTCGAGGTGAAGAGCCCGTACGACGGTTCGGTCGTGGCGAAGATCGGCGTTCCCACGGATGCGGATGTCGAAGAAGCGGTATCGGGCGCCTCGACCACGTTCGAGGAGTCGCGCAAGCTCCCGGTGCACGAACGCGCCGAAGCCCTAGTTCAGATCTCGAACCGGTTGAAGGAGCGCGGCGACGAGGTGGCCGAGGCGATCGCGCGCGAGGGCGGCAAGCCGCTCAAGTGGGCGAAGGTGGAAGCCGCTCGCGCATCGTCGACGTTCAGGTGGGCGGCCGAGGAAGCGCGGCACGGCCAGGACGAGCTGATGCGCCTCGACACCGAGGAATCGCTAGGCAGCCGGCTCGGCGTGATCCGGCGCTTCCCGCTCGGCCCGGTGCTCGGCATCTCGCCGTTCAACTTCCCGGTCAACCTGGTGGCGCACAAGGTCGCCCCCGCTCTCGCGGTCGGGGCGCCGATCGTGATCAAGCCGGCTTCGGCGACGCCGCTCGGCGCGCTGATCATCGGCGAGCTCGTCTCCGAGACGGAGCTGCCGGGAGGGATGATGTCGGTGCTCCCGATCTCCAGCGCGCGGACTCAGCCTCTCCTCGACGACGACCGCTTCAAAAAGGTCTCATTCACGGGCTCCGGCCCGGTCGGATGGAAGCTCAAGGGCCAGGCTCCGAAGAAGCACTTCACGCTCGAGCTCGGAGGCAATGCGGGGGTCATAGTCCACTCGGACGCGGACCTCGACCACGCCGCGCAGCGGATCGCGTTCGGCGGCTACTACCAGGCCGGCCAGTCGTGCATCGCCGTGCAGCGGATCCTCGTCCACGCGCCGGTGTACGAGGACTTCGTCACCCGTCTCGTGAAGCAGATCGAGTCGCTAAAGGTCGGCGACCCCATGGATCCGGAGACCGAGGTCGGGCCGCTCATCGACTCAGGTGCGCTCGACAAGGTGGCCGAGTTCGTCGACGACGCGACCTCGAAGGGCGCCGAGGTGCTGGTCGGCGGCGTGCGCAAGGACCCCTTCTATATGCCGACGCTCCTGGCGAACGTCAACGACGACATGCTCGTGTGCAAGGAGGAGGTGTTCGGGCCGGTCACCACGATCTCGAGCTACCAGACGTTCGAGGAGGCGATAGCCGAGGTCAACGACACGCCGTACGGGCTCCAGGGTGGCGTGTTCACCACCGACATCGAGCGAGCGTTCACCGCTCACCGCGACATGGTCGTCGGCGGCGTGATCGTCAACGACGTCTCGGCGTTCAGGGCAGACCAGATGCCGTACGGCGGAGCGAAGGACTCGGGCTATGGACGCGAGGGCCTGCGCTACGCGATGGCCGAGATGACCGAGCCACGCATCATGGTCCTGTCGAACCTCCCGCTGTAGGCACGGCCGGGGGCCGTACACTGGGTAGAGTCCCCATCTACCTGAGGAGACCTCTCTGCCCACGCGCGACGACCTTCGAAACGTGGCCATCGTGGCCCACGTCGATCACGGC
The DNA here is from genome assembly GCA_050693165.1 of Actinomycetota bacterium. Lineage (GTDB taxonomy): Bacteria > Actinomycetota > UBA4738 > UBA4738 > CALAEC01 > CAZKFH01. The sequence continues at coordinate 12,381 of JBOGVX010000255.1, forward strand.
AAGACCACGCTCGTGGACGCCATGCTCTGGCAGACCGGTGCGTTCCGCGAGAACCAGGACGTGGCGACCCGCGTGCTCGACTCGATGGACCTCGAGCGCGAGAAGGGCATCACGATCCTCGCGAAGAACACCGCGGTTCGCTATCAGGACCTGAAGATCAACATCATCGACACGCCGGGCCACGCGGACTTCGGCGGCGAGGTCGAGCGCGGGCTCACCATGGTCGACGGAGTTCTGCTCCTGGTCGATGCGAGCGAGGGCCCGCTCCCCCAAACGCGGTTCGTTCTTCGCAAGGCACTAGAGGCGCGACTCCCGGTCATCCTCGTGGTTAACAAGGTAGACCGCCCGGACGCCAGGATCTCCGAGGTTGTGCACGAGGTTGAGGAGCTGTTCCTCGACCTCGACGCGGACGAGGAGCAGATCGTCTTCCCGATCCTCTATGCCAACGCCCGAGCTGGCTGGGTCAGCCACGAGCCCGGTGTCGAAGGCACCAACCTCGAGCCGCTCTTCGAGGTGCTCCGCGAGCACATCCCGCCACCCGAGTACGACGAGGACCACCCGTTCCAGGCGCTCGTGACGAACCTCGACGCCTCGCCGTACGTCGGCCGGCTGGCGCTCTGCCGCATCCTCCACGGTCACATCCGCCGCGGGCAGGACGTCGCGTGGTGCCGCGCGAACGGCGAGATCGAGCGAGTGAAGGTCACCGAGCTCTACGTGACGAAGGCGCTGGACCGTGTCGACGCCGAGGAGGCAGGCCCCGGCGAGATCATCGGGGTCGCCGGACTCGCGGAGGTCACCATCGGCGAGACGCTCGCCGATCCCGAGGATCCGCGCCCGCTCCCTGTCACGACGATCGACGAGCCCAGCCTGTCGATGACGGTCGGTATCAACACCTCGCCACTCTCGGGCCAGGACGGAGACAAGCTCACCGCTCGCCTCCTGCAGAACCGCTTGGAACAGGAGATCGTCGGCAACGTCTCGATCCGTGTCCTCGATACCGATCGCCCGGATGCGTGGGAAGTTCAGGGGCGTGGCGAGCTACAGCTCGCGGTTCTCGTCGAGATCCTGCGCCGCGAGGGATTCGAGCTGACCGTGGGCAAGCCGCAGGTTGTGACGAAGGAGATCGACGGGAAGCGCCACGAGCCTGTGGAGCGGCTCGCGATCGACGTCCCCGAGGACTACCTCGGCGTGGTCACCCAGCTCATCGCGCTCCGAAAGGGCCGACTCGAGCAGATCGTCAATCACGGCACCGGCTGGGTACGGATGGAGTACATCGTCCCCGCGCGCGGACTCATCGGGTTCCGCACGGAGTTCATGTCGGAGACACGCGGCTCCGGCCAGCTCCACCACGTCTTCGAGGGATATGAGCCCTGGCACGGCCAGCTCCGCACACGCCTTTCCGGATCGCTCGTCGCGGATCGGCGCGGCCCGACCACAACGTTCGCGCTCCACAACCTGGGAGAGCGCGGCGAGCTGTTCGTCGGGCCGGGAGTCGAGGTCTACGAGGGGATGATCGTGGGCGAGAACG
>JBOGVX010000256.1:0-3141 GCA_050693165.1 Actinomycetota bacterium
GTGGCAAGGCCGTGGCGGTTGTCTCCTCCGAGGACAAGGCCGACTTCTGCAAGAAGCTCGGCGCGGTCGGAGTTATCAACCGCAAGGACTTCGACCACTGGGGGATGCCTCCTCACTGGAAGGACGCGAAGGCCTACGGCGATTGGTTCAAAGGAGCCAAGGCGTTCGGGAAGGCGTTCTGGGAAGCGCTGGGGGAGAAGCGCTCGCCGAAGATCGTGTTCGAGCACCCCGGCGAGGACACCGTCCCCACCTCGATCTTCGTCGCCGACACCGGCGGCATGGTCGTCATCTGCGCGGGAACGACCGGCTACAACGCGGTCTCGGACCTGCGGTACCTGTGGATGCGCCAGAAACGGCTGCAGGGCTCGCACTTCGCGAACGACGAGCAGTCGAACGCGTTCAACCAGCTGGTGCTCGACGAGAAGATCGACCCCTGCCTGTCGCGCACGTTCTCGTTCGACGACATCGGGACCGCCCACCAGCTCATGCACGAGAACGCCCACCCCGAGGGCAACATGGCCGCCCTGGTCAGCGCCCCACGCGAGGGCCTCACCGACTTACCAGCCTGACGCGTAGAGGCTCTCCACGGCAGCTACCTCTGAGGTAGTCAACGAGGAAACCTTGGGGAGCCTAGGGTTCCTGGACGAGCTCGACCAGGACGCCGCCGAAGGCCCTGGGGTGCACGAACGCCACCGTCGTGCCGCGGGATCCCGGCCGGGGCTCCTGATCCACGAGGGGTGTGCCGAGCTCCTTCAAGTGGGTAAGGACCTCTCGGATGTCCGAGACCCGGTATCCGATGTGGTGCACTCCTTCACCTCGCTTGGCGAGGAACTTCCCGACGGGTGTGTCCGGCCCGGTTGCGGCCAGAAGCTGGATGTACGACGTTCCAACCTTGAACAGGACTTCCTCGACGCCCTGGTCCGCCACCGTCTCGCGGTGCGTGGGCTCGACGCCGAGGGCGGTCCTGTAGTGCTGCACCGCGGCCTCGAGGTCCTGAACCGCTATCCCAACGTGATCTATGTCTGTGAGCACGAGACGGAAGTTACCCGAATAACTAGTTACATCGGGCTATCCACTAGTCACAAAGGGTCATTTGCGGATTTAGCCCGTGACACAAACTACTCTCCGTGTCACAATTTGGGACATACAACGGCCCGAGCGCACCACCATGGCGCTCGGGCCGGAAGTTTTCTAGGGGGAGGGACACCGTGAGGGAGACCGAGGAAGCGGCCACTGCCGCAGAGATAGCCAACCCGGTGGCGGCGCTGCTGGGTCGCTCCACGATCATCAAGAAGGGCCTCGCCGACGTGGCGAGGATCAGGGAGCGCGCTCGTCGCAGGCGGCTGATCCGTCTCGGGATCGTGCTGGCCGCCATCGACGGCTTGCTGTTCTACCGGATCGCGATCGGAGATCCGCTCGGTCCTCCGGGGATCCCGGAAGACATGATGATCTACCTGCCCGCCTTCCTGCTCGTCGCCTTGCTCGGCGTCATGCTGATCATGCCGCTTATGAGCGGCCGCTCGCCCCATCTCCTGATCCGTCCCGAGCACATCGAGTCCGGGCTCGACGACGTGAAGGGTATCGACGGCCAGGTCGACGAGGTCGTTCGGAGCCTGAACGTCTTCCTTGGCTACTCGACGTTCCGCGACAAGCTAGGCGGCAACCCTCGGCGCGGCATACTGTTCGAGGGTCCTCCGGGAACCGGGAAGACCTACCTGGCCAAGGCTATGGCGAAGCAGGCAGGCGTGCCGTTCCTCTTCGTCTCGGCACCCGCGTTTCAGTCGATGTGGTTCGGGATGACGAACACCAAGATCCGCTCCTTCTTCAAGGCTCTGCGCAAGGCTGCTCGGCGCGAAGGTGGCGCCATCGGCTTCATCGAGGAGATCGACGCGATCGGCGTCGACCGGGGGGGAAGCTCCTCGATGTCTCCCATGCCGGAGGGCTCGCGCATGGTCTCGAAGATGGGCATGTCCTCCGGGACCGGCGGCATGGTCAACGAGCTCCTGATCCAGATGCAGTCGTTCGACCAGCCGGCATGGGCGCAGAAGGTCCGCGACCGCTTCGCCGAGTGGATCAACGCTTATATGCCGGCGGGCAAGCGCCTGCGCACTCGCAAGCCCAAGTACCACAACATGCTTGTTATCGCGGCGACGAACAGGGCGGACTCGCTGGACTCCGCGCTGCTCAGGCCGGGACGGTTCGACAGGCGCCTCTACTTCGACCTGCCGACCCGCAAGGGACGTCGTGACCTGATCGACTACTTCCTGGCGCGCAAGTCACACGAGCCGGACCTAGACGTGGAAGAGAACCGCGAGCGGCTCTCTCACGACACGCTGGGCTACACGCCGGTCATGATCGAGCACCTATTCGACGAGTCGTTGCTGGTCGCCCTGAAGGGCGGCAAGGACGCGATGAGCGTCTCGGACGTGTACGAGGCGAAGCTCACCGAGGAGATCGGGCTTGCGCAGCCGACGACCTACACGCCCGACGAGCGCGAGGCGATCGCGACGCACGAGGCCGGGCACGCCACCGCGGCGTACTTCCTCGGAAAGTCTCGACGACTGGAGGTCCTTTCGATCATCAAGCGCCGCTCGGCGCTGGGGCTGCTCGCCCATACCGACCGGGAGGAGAGATTCACGAAGTCGAAGACCGAGCTCGAGGCGTCGGTTGCGATCTCGCTGGCCGGGATGGCCGCGGAGGAGCAGTACTTCGGCGAGGCCGGCACGGGTCCGGGCTCGGACCTGACGGCCGCAACGCAGATCGCGGCCACGATGGTCGGCGCGCTGGGTATGGCCGGCTCGCTTGTCTCGTTCGAGGCCATCGACGAGGGCCCGGTCACGAACCGGAACCTGGTGGGCAAGGTCCTCGCGGACGCGCAGGCGAAGCACCGGGTCGAGACGATCCTCGACACTCAGAAGAGCCGCGCGCGGGAGATCCTCCGCGACAACCAGGACGTGCTGCTAGCCCTGCGCGACGCACTGATGGATCGTGACGAGCTGGTCGGCGACGAGATCACCGCGGTGATCATCGAGGCGATCGAGACCCGACGGCTCGCGGACGCGGTTCCTGCAGTGGTGCTGCCCGACTGATCATTAGCTGAGCGGTCGCTCACTCAGCTCGAGCCAGGGGACTCGAGCTGAG
>JBOGVX010000257.1:0-9152 GCA_050693165.1 Actinomycetota bacterium
CGCCAACGTCTATTCCGCCTTAGGAAGCTACTTCATGTTTCCTGTCGTGATCACAAGCTGGAGTGGGTCGACGCTGTCGACCTCAGGCCCGCCGACAGCGAGGAAGTTGAGGACCTCGATCGAGAACGTGTCGCAGTGCAGGAACGTGTCCCCAACGGTCTCGAGCGGAGGATCGCCCAGAGTCTGGAAGTTGTCCGAGACCTGACCCGTCTCGATGAGGGTCACGTCGTAGTCGTTGACGGGAACCTGCCAGCTCAGGTTCAGGCCGACCGTCGCCTTGTTGATGGCCTTGGCCGGGTACAGGTCCAGCTGGAAGCTCTGCAGCACGGTGTCACCGGGAAGCTCCGGCGACGGGATCTCTATCGTCGTGGTGGTTCCCGGTTTGAGCACTGCGGTTTCCTCGGCAGGGGCGTCGCATACGACCAGGTCGTCGACAGCCGCCCGGACGCCCGTAGGTGCCATCACGAGCAGTACCAGGGGCAGAACCGTGATCAGACGTCGCATGCGAGCTCCTTTCGGCGGTGGGCTCAGATTTGGTTATCTGCACAATGAGGTTCGACGGCTATGGGGGGATTCCTCTTTTTCGCCCATATTTCGAGAGGCTCTCGGGGATGGTCGGTCGAGACCCATGCGCCCCGGGGTGGATGCCCCTGAAGCTCCGGGGTCTAGTAGAAGACGGAGCGACGGTGCTGGAGGTTCCGGTAGAGGGTCTGCTGGATCTCGTCGCGGACCCTGTCGGTCATCTCGAATACCGTGAGCGGATCCTGCCAGGCCTCCGGGTCGTGGTCTGCGGTCTCGATCGGCGCGCCGAACTCGATGATCCACTTAGACGGAAGCGGGATCAGGCCGAGCGGCCCGAGCCATGGGAAGAACGGCGTGATCGGGAAGTACGGGAAGCCTCCGATTCGCGCGAGCGTCTTCGCGTTGTGGATCATCGGGTAGATCTCCTCGGACCCGACGATCGACACCGGGATGATCGGGCAGCGGGCCCGAAGCGCGAGCTCGATGAAGCCGCCACGACCGAACCTCTGGAGCTTGTAGCGCTCCTTGAAGGGCTTGCCGACGCCCTTGTAGCCCTCGGGGAAGACCCCGAGGAGCTCGCCGCTGTCCAGCAGCCGGTAGGCATCCTCGGTCGTGGCCAGCGTGTTGCCAGACTTGCGGGCAAGCGGGCCGACGAATGGCATCTTGAACGCGAGGTCGGCGGCCAGCAGGCGTACGTGGCGCTGCGCATGGTCGAGCACGCCGAACTTCATGACCACGGCGTCCCATGGCACCGTGCCCGCGTGGTTCGCGACGAGCAGCGCGCCGCCTGTGCTCGGGACGTTCTCGATGCCGATCCAGTCCACGCGCCACCACTTCTCGTGGAAGAACCGGGCGGCGGGCGCGAGGACCTTCTCGGTCAGCTCGGGGTCGAACCCGAACTCGTCGATCTCGTACTCGCCCGTGAGGCGCCGGCGAACGAACGCGAGGACGTCCTCGAGGCCATCCGGGCGGGTGGGAGTCTCCGACAGGGACCGGCGGTGGATCCCGCAGTAGCCATCATCGCTCGTCGCCCTGTTTCGGCACGGCTTGCCGCTCGCGGTAAGCGCTTTGCACCGCTCGGGCTGCGCCTCCTCCCGTCGTCCCCCCAGGGGAATGACCTCGGCCACCCTATTCACCTCCTCATCACGACCTCCTCGATGCTTCGAACTTCTCCTGGTTCTTGCGGCGAAGGAACGCGTAAAGGTCGCGCTCCCAGTCGGCGATGCGCTCCTGGGAGACCAGACGCGTCACTCGCTTGCCCCGCGCGAAATCGAGCAGGGCCTCCTTCGTCGAATACTTGGGGTCGAACCCGAATACCGTCTTGAGGCGCTCGTTGTCTGCCACACGCCCGAACAGGAGGAAGCGAAGCTGGTCGGTCGCGAAGTCGACAACGCCGAGTCGCCGAAGTATGGAGGCGATCGGCTGCACGAAAGGCAGGATCACCGGCACCGCGGGCTTGCCGATCAGTCGCAGTGCCTGCGACAGCAGAACCACGCCGTCACCGGCGACGTTGAACACGCCGGGGTGCTCCTCGCGCACCGACCTGAACAGGGCCTCGACCGCGTCGTCCTCGTGCACGAACTGGAGCCGCGGGTCGTACCCCATCGCGGTCGGCACGACCGGGAACGAGAAGTACTTGGTGAACGCGGTCTCGATCTTGGGTCCGATGAAGTTAGCGAACCTCAAGGTGGTCAGCGAGACGTCGGGGCGGCGGCGGGCAAAGGCTCTCGCATAGCGCTCGATCTCCACGGAGTCCTTCCCGTAGCCGTGATGCGGCTCGGACCGGGCGGCCATGTCCTCGGTGAACAGCGCCGGGTCTCGAGGGTTGGCTCCGTACAGCGCAGTCGTCGACTTCATCACGACCTTGCGCACCTTCTCGGCCCGCTGGCACGCGCCGAGGAGCTGCATGGTCCCGATGACGTTGATCTCCTTCATCGTGCTGCGCCCACCGACACCCGTCGGTGTCGAGAGGACGTTGAGGTGCACGACCGTGTCCACGTCCGTGGTCTGAAGGACCTTCACCGTCAGGGGGTTACGGATGTCGGCGCGGACGTACTCGGTCCGCTCCAGGTCGGCCGTGGGCTGCTCGAGCCCGACCCCGGCGATGTAGTCGACACCGGGGTCCTGCTCGAGGCGTCGGGCGAGCCGCCCGGCCAGATGGCCGGAGATACCGGTGATGAGGACTCGCTGACCCATAGAGGGTCACCCTACCCGTTTCGTCCGGATTCGAAAAACGACTAGGTCTTCTGACGCCGCTGCCAGCGAGTCTTCTTGAGCAGCTTCTTGTGCTTCTTCTTCCGCATCTTCTTGCGGCGCTTCTTGACGACCGACGGCATAGGGTTCCCTTCGTTCTCAGTCGGATCCGAGGAGATTTCGGAGGTCCACGCGCCTGGCGCGGAAGCCTTCCTCGAGCCTTACCGATCCTAGGATAAGCGCTTTCGGGGCCTCAGCGACAGGTGAGATCAGGCGGAGCCCTCCGTCCTCCTTCAGGTGCTCCAGGTAGCCGATCCCCATGCACGAACCCTTCCCGTCCGAGAGCCCCACGACGATCCTGTCGAGCGTGGAGATGTCGAAAAGGTCCGGCAGGGCGGGGACGAACACGGTGGGCTTCACGCGCCACCTCTGGAGAGGCTCGGTGAAGTACGCGCGCATCGACTCCTCGCGGTTCTGAGCGCGCTTCTCCACGGAAGCCGGGACCACGTTCGAGTGGATCCCGAGCGTGACGATCTCGGTCGCGTAGAACCGCCGGATCACGCCGAGCACCGGCTCGAGCTCCTCACCTCGCGCGATGCCGATCACGAGGTCCGGCTGCAGGATCCCGACCTTGTGGAACTTCAGCAGCTGCGCGTACACGCCGGAGACCTGGCCGGTGGTATCGACGACGACCAGCTCCGCGCCGAGGTCCTTGGCGCGGTCGAGCAGCAGCCTCGCGCCTGTGACCAGCGGGAGCAGATGGCCCTGGGGCGAGATCGAGCCGACGAACGCGACCTGGTCGGCCTGGCGGAGTGCCTCGGGGGCCAGATCGGCCTCGCTGCGTGCCAGCCGCATACCGACCGTCGTGGGCGGGCCGACCGTGGACTGTCCCACGTCGGTGTCGAGCAGGGCGACGGTCAACCCCTCGGCGATGCCGGCTTTGGCTATCTGTCGCGCCAGCGTGGACTTGCCGGAGTCCATGCCGCCTATGAGCACGTGAACCCCGCGGCTCGCGACCGCTCGTGCGACTAGCTCCTCGTATGGGTCCATCTCGGGCTCCTCGAACGGTCATGTCCGAGGGCTCGAGGCCGCGCCGGTGTCTAACCCGCCTGTGTGTACCTCGATTCGAGGTAGCGGTGGACGTCCTCCTCACGGATCCGGTAGCCGCGCCCGATGCGCACGGCGGGCAGATCCCCCTGTTTGACGAGGCGGTAGACGGTCATGTTGGACACCCGCATCAGCATCGCAACCTCATTCACGGTCGCGAATCGAGCCTCTCGAAATTCCTTTGCCATTCCGAGGCGATTCTAGCGAGGCCGGGTCCCCCCGACCAGACCCGTAAATCGGGCGCAACGCTCGACGGTGGGAGAATCCAGGCATGACCGGCAAGCTTTTCGTGGGAACCTCGGGGTTCGCGTACAAGGAATGGAAGGGCCACTTCTATCCGGAGGACCTCAAGGACGCGGACATGCTGTCCTTCTACGGCAGCAAGCTGTCCTCGGTGGAGATCAACTACACGTTCCGGCGATTCCCGGTCGAGAAGACCCTGAGACGATGGGCGGACCTCGCGCCCCAGGGCTTCCGGCTCGCGCTCAAGGCGCACGGGCGCATCACCCACACCAGGCGCCTGAAGGACTGCGACACGGACGTGTCGGAGTTCCTTCAGCTCGCGAAGCTCCTCGGCGAGCACCTCGGCCCGATCCTTTTCCAGTGTCCCCCCACGCTGCAATACGACCGCGGGCTGATCGAATCGTTCCTCGGATACCTGCCGCCGGTCGCGCCGTTCGCGTTCGAGTTCCGTCATGAGTCCTGGGATGCGGCTCGCGATCTCCTTGCTGAGCACGGCGTCGCCTGGTGCACTGCCGAGACCGAGGCGAAGGCCGTGGATCGCTCCGCGATCCCCTCGGAGCCGTTCGCGTATCTGCGCCTGCGACTCGAGGACTATTCGGACGAGGACATCGCGGAGTGGGCGAAGGGGATCGCGTCAACCCTCGAGTCGGGGCGCGACGTGTATGCGTACTTCAAGCACGAGGAAGGCGCCGCAGCCCCCCGCTTCGCGCAAGCGCTCCAAGAACTCCTCCCGCGACGGGCACCAGGCGCGGAGGTCTCTCAATAACCCACGCCTAACGTGGGTATCTGAGAGAGCTCGGCGAACGTGTCGGTGGGCCGTGCTTCCATCTCAGTCCTTGCGCCCACCTGAATCTTGCGACGAGATCCTGGCCCGCCAGCACGGCGTCCTGAGTCGCCGGCAGGCCGTTGGTGCGGGGATGACTGAGCGAGCCGTGGATCTCCGGCTCGCCGGGGGAAGCTGGAGGGTCGTCCATCCCGGCGTCTACGCGGCATCCAACATACCGGTCTCCTGGCTTCAGAGAGTTATGGCAGCGATCCTGTGCGGCGGCCCGACGGCGATCGCCAGCCATCGATGTGCCGCGGCGCTCTGGAATCTTGATGGGATCCGCGAGCGACCGATCGAGGTCTCGGTGCAAGCGGGACGAAGGATCAGGGCAGTTGTAGTTCATCGTCGGCTCGCCTCGGACCAGCCACCGGTCGTCCTCCGAAAGGGCATTCCCACGGTGGACATTGAGCGAACGCTGCTAGACGTCGCGGCCGTCGTATCTCAAAAGAGAGCCGGACTCGCGCTGGACGACGCCCTGATACACCGGCTGACAACTCTCGAGGAGATCCGACAGGAACTCGGCGTACACCGAGCTCGGCCCGGGGTCCGGTCCCTCCGGACATTGGTGGACGCTCGTGATGAGAAGGACAGCCTGGTTGAGAGCCCCCTCGAGTCATCCCTGCTTCAGCTTTTGAGGAGTCACGGGCTGCCGGTGCCCATCCCTCAGCACGTCGTGAGGGACGCGAACGAAGTGGTTGCCCGACTCGACTTCGCTTACCCGCAGTTTCGTCTTGGCATCGAGGCGGATGGCTACAAGTGGCATGGAGGAAGGGAGCGCTGGAAGGACGACTTGCGCCGGGACAATCGCCTCAAGCTGTTGGGCTGGACACTCCTTCGATTCTCCTGGGAAGACATCCACGCCTCCCCAGACCTGGTGGCCGCCCAGATCGGCGGGGCACTCGCCACCTTCCTCCCGAAGCTCTCTCAATTACCCACGTCAGGCGTGGGTATCTGAGAGAACTCGCGATGGACGCTGGGGGAGCCGCGTTCAGGGGGAAGGGAAGCGAGAGGCGATGGCCTGGAAGCAGGGCCAGTACGACTCCGGTTGGACGTTGTCGTCCATGACGACGGTCGGACCCGAGCGCCCTTGGTGATGAGCGACGACGAGCGCGGGATCGTTGACGTCGGCTACCGCGACCGTGTCTATGCCGGCCTCGATAGCCGCACCGGCCAGCCCGTGGTCGGCGAAGACGAGGTCCGGGCGCTCCTCGGCGATCATGCGCTCCATGGCCTCGGGGCTGTGGGTGTGCAGCGCAGAGCCGCGGTCGGTGATCATGGCCACGCCCACGAAGTAGCGGATCTGGCGTCGCCTGCCGCGGCGGTCGTGCCACGTCGTTCCCTCCAGGGGCCGCAGCAGCTGAGCGCCGGACTGCGCGAGCAGGCGGCCGACCTCCTGGTACAGAAGGGAAACGCCTGTGGGATGGCCGGTCGCGAGGAGGACCCGCTCCCCTCGCTCTGCCGCGAGGGCAAGACGGTCGCCGATCGCCTCGCACCTCCGGAGCACGCGCTCCGGATCGACGACAACGAGACCGTGCTGGATATCTGGGTCGGGATCGATGCCCGAGGCATCCGAGACCAGAGAAAGCACCTTCTGGAGCGGGAGACCGCTCACGCCGGTGAGCCCGAACTGGGAGTCCGTGTCCCCCTCACAGAGGCGCTTGAGCTTCCACATCACGTTCACCCGGTCGTGTGAGTTCACGCCCGCCACGCCGCCGTCCACGAGCGCCTCGCGGAGCTCCGACTCCTCGTAGGAAGCGGGGGTCCAGAAGAGGTCGGGCTCGGTTCTCGAGTGTGCTTTGCTTCTCACCTCAACCAATCGTACAAGGAGGTCTTTTTCATGCCTGAGCTCGACGGAAAGGTGGCGCTCGTAACCGGAGGCAGCAAGGGGATCGGTCGCGCTATCGCGCTCGCGTACGCGGACGCGGGGGCGGACGTCGCGCTGGCGGCACGAGGCGCTGAGGCGCTCGAGAAGACCGCGAAGGAGATCGAGGAGCGCGGCCGCAGGGCGATCTTCGTGCCGACGGATGTCGCGGACGCCGAGCAGGTCGCAGCGCTGGTCGAGCGCACTACCTCCGAGCTCGGGGGCCTCGACATCCTGGTTAACAACGCCGGCACCGCCCCGTTCCTTTCCACGGTCGAGTCGATCCGCCTGGACGGCTTCGAGAAGTACTTCCGCATCAACTTCATGTCGGCCGTGTTCGCCACGCAGGCCGCCGCCAAGGCTCTGCTGGCCAAGGGCGACCAGGCGTGCGTCGTGAACGTGGCGTCCGTTGCCGGCTTCATCGCCAGCCCCGGCCTCACGTACTACTCGAGCGCGAAGGCGGCGATGATCAACTTCACCAAGACCTGTGCTCGAGAGTGGGCCCCCCACGGCGTGCGCGTCAACGCGATCGCTCCCGGATGGATCGAGACCGAGATGAACGAGGGCGCGCGGCAGGATCCGGGCTGGTACGACACGATCAAGAACATGGTCCCGATGGGCCGCTGGGGAACCGCCGAGGAGGTCGCATCAGTGGCCCTGTTCCTCGCCTCGGATGCCTCTAAGTACATGACCGGCTCGGTGGTCGTGGTCGACGGAGGTCAGACGGTCACGGCGCTGACCGGCCAGTGATCCGGCTGCCCGGCAAGGTCTGCGTGATCACGGGCGCGTCCAGTGGGATCGGCGAGGCAGCCGCGCTCGCACTGGCTCGCGGCGGTGCCACGGTCGTGCTGGCCGCGAGGCGCCAGGAGCTCATCGACGCCCTCGCCGAGAAGATCCGGGGCAAGGGCGGCGTGGCCACCGCTCTGCGCACCGACGTCACGAAGCTCGAGGACGTCGAGGCACTGCGCGACCGCACGCTGAAGGAGCACGGGCGCTGCGACGTCCTGATCAACAACGCGGGCGTGCCCGGAGGCGGCACGTTCTCCGAGCTATCGATCGAGCGGATGCGCATCGTCACGGAGACGAACTACCTGTCGGTGCTCGTGTGCACGAAGGTCTTCCTCGACTCGCTGCTCGAGTCGCGAGGCCACGTGGTCAACGTCGCGTCGCTGGCCGGCCGTTACGCGTTGCCGGGCGCGGGCGTGTACGCGGCCTCGAAGCACGCGGTCGTCGCGTTCTCCGAGTCGCTGCACTTCGAGCTGCGTCCCAGGGGCGTGATGGTGACGGTGGTGAATCCGGGCCTTGTCGCCACAGAGGGGTTCTTCCCCAAGGACAGCCCGGCGTGGAAGGACCCGCTCGCTAAGACGTTCATGATGAAGCCCGAGAAGATCGGTCGCGCGATCGTCGACGTGATCCGGCACCGTCGGGGCCCGGAGGTCTCGGTGCCCCGCTGGCTCGCCGCACCGCAGGCCGTGCGGGTGCTGGCGCCGCCGCTCTACCGCGCGGCGCTTCGGCGGATCGTAGGTAACCGCGCGGGCTCCGCCGAAGCGCCTCGAGACTCGTCGTCTTCCTCCGGTTCGTGAAGAACACCCTCGCCTCAGCGGTGGTTCTGCTCGCCCTGAGCAGCTGTGCCGGCGAGCCGAGCGTGCTTCGAGAGGGTCAGGCAGAGGGCGCATGGGAGCTCCGCTCAGGAACAGTCGAAGGCAAGCCGCTCCCGATGGTCCCCAGCCACCGCATCACTCTGCGGATCGACGGCGAGACGGCGAGAGGGACTTCCGCGTGCAACGGGTATGGCGCGAGGTTTGATATCGAGGGAACGCGCGTGTCGTTTTCGGAGATCCAATCCTCGGCTATGCTCTGCGACCCGGCGATCATGGCTTCTGAGAATGCATACGTGTCTGCCCTGTTCGAGGTCAACACAGCCGGGCGTGAGGGCGAAGAACTCGTTCTCTCAGGCTCGGATGCGACCCTCAGGTTCCGGCCGGTGGCACCAGTTCCCCTCGACGACCTCGTCGGCCGGCGCTGGATCCTGGAGAGCTTGGTGGAAGATCAGGTCATCGCTCCCGCGCGCGGCGAAGAGGCCACACTCGAGCTGAAGGCCGACGGCACCGTCTCCGGCTCTACCGGTTGCCGGAGCTTCACGGGCACCTGGGTGGCCGAGGGAGACGAGATCGTCTTGCCCACCAGTCAAGCCAAAGGCGGACGCTGCCCGGATCATCATCTCGCCGATCAGGACGGACACGTGTTCGGTGTGATCGGTGACGGTTTCGTTCCGGTGATCGAAGGAGACAGACTGACCCTGAGCGATCCCGGCTTCTTGGGACTGATCTACCGCGCTGCGTCCTAGGCGTCTCGAGACCGCTAGTCCTTGCGGAAAACCCCGGCCGGGCTATGCGCCGA
>JBOGVX010000258.1:0-9212 GCA_050693165.1 Actinomycetota bacterium
AGCTTCACCTCGGACGAGAGGTCGATCGTGTCGCCGACCATCGTGAAACGCGAGAGGCGGAACTTCCCCTCACTCGAGTCCGGGCCGCGTGCGCCCGGCATCTTCGGCGGATCGACTGGCTGTCCAAGCGAGCTGACGACCGTGTAGTAGAGGTACAGGTGGCCCGTCTCCTCGAAGTCGGGTGCCAGCAGTATGCCGTGGACCCCTCCCTCGGATAGGTAGTAGCCGGCGGGGCACTCGTCGCCCCGGGGGCAGGTTGCGGTTGCCCCGTTCTGTGAGCCCTGCGAGCGGTCGTAGGAGTCCACCGGGAGGAACGCGGCCTGGACGACCGAGCCGTCCTGCTTCCAGATGAAGACCTTGCCCTCGCGCTGCGTGAAGATAACGCGCCCATCGGCCGTTGCCTCCAAGGCCGTTATGTCGCGGTAGCCCTCCGTGAGCACCTGCTGCTCGATGGTGGGATCCGTCCGGCCGATCTGCGCCGATGCGGGGGCACCCGAGGCCAACAGAACGCCGACGACCGTCGCCGTGGCGAAGAAGGCTCGTGCGGTCCTTTCCCTGCGAACCACTGTCATGTGGGATGTGGTCAAAAGAACTCTCCTTTACTCGATCCTGAAGGAGACCTGCCGGATCGCCTCGACGTTGCCCGCGACATCGATGGAACGGAACTGGACCGTGTGAAGCCCGGAGCCCGAAACGGTGAAGGCCCCCGCGCCGGGCGAGAGGTCCTCGACGCGGATGTTGCGGAACTGGATCACGTCGGCGTTGCCGTGGTTCTGCAAACCGACGTACCCGGTCGCGTTCTGGCGCATGTCGGTTGGCGGGTCCCCCGGTCGCGACGAGAGCTTGGACGGGGCGTTGACGAACTCGTTGATCACCTTGCCGTTCCTGATCACGGTGATCGTGTACGCACCTCCGCCGACCGTTCGAACCTCGTACTCGTTCCAGACGCCCTTCTCCGTCGGCTGCGCCTGCTCGAGGGTTCGGGGCGCGAAGTTGTAGATCGACCCGGTCTTCTGTGTCTCCCCGGTCGGGCCGTCGTAGATCTGGATCTCGTGGCCGCAGTAGATCGCCACCCATGCCGGCCGCCCCTGCGCCTCGCACGGATAGCGGCCCGCCACGTTGCCCGGCCCGGTGCCGTCTGCCTTCGGGAACCGCATGAAGACGCCGCTGTTCGCGTAGCCGCTGTCGGCTCGCATGTCGCGGAACTCGACCTTTAGTGCAGCGTCGCCGTAGGCCTCGACCGGATACCACAGCATCCCGAGACCGCCCACGCTCTGGATGGAGCCGTCCTCCAGCAGAGCGAAGGATCCGCTGGGCGCCTGACGCCATTGGGCGAACGACTCCGGCGTGCCGTCGAAGATGACCTTCTCCGGGACCTCGTACGTCTGCCATTCGCCGCCGTCTACCCGGTACTCGGTACGCGCGACCCCGGAACCGACGTCGTTCTTGCTCAGACCCACGCTGACGGGCGTGGAGTAGGCGCCTCCCGATCCGTTAGGAGTGGGCGGGTCGAGCGTCGCTGTAGTCGTCGGCGCGGCGGGGTCGACCTTCACCACCACCGACTTCGGGTCCTCGACATTGCCCTCGGCATCGGTCGAGCGGTACTCGATCGTGTGCTCGCCCGGCTGGGAGATCCTTATCGGTGCCAGTGGGGTCAGATCCTGGACCCGTATGTTCCTGAACTGCATGTAGTCGGATGACCCGTGGTTCTGGATGCCGAAGAAACCGGAGGCGAACTGCCGAAGATCGGTCGGTGGGTCCCCGGCTCTGGAGGAATTCTGTCCGGGTGAGTTCTTCCACTCGTTGATAACCTGCCCGTTGCGAGTCACCGTCACCGAGTAGTCGCCCCCGCCCACGGTGCGAACCTCGTACGTGTTCCAGTCGCCCTGCATGGTGGGCATCGCCTGGGTCCGGTTGAGGGGCTTGAAGTTGTAAACGGAGCCGGTCTTCTGGGCGTCTCCTCCGACTCCGTCGAAGAGCTGGATCTCGTGGCCGCAGTAGATCGCTGCCCAGGCGGGCTGGCTCTGTCCGCTCCCCACCTGACATGGGTAGCGCTCCTCGGGTGGCAACGCTACAGCCTCGTCCGGTTGCGGGAATCGGATGAACACACCGCTGTTGGACGAGCCTGTGTCCCCGGTGCCCGGCTTCGCGTCGCGGAACTCGAGCTTGAACACCGCGTCGCCGTATTCCTTGCCCGGGTACCAGAGCATCCCGAGCCCGCCCTGGCTAAGGATGGTGCCGTCGGGAAGCAGGCGGAAGGAGCCGGGACCGGCCTGGCGCCAGCGGTCGAGCGATGCCTGGGTGCCGTCGAACAGCACCTCCTCCGGAGCGAGGCCGCCGTACGTCAGCCACTGGCCACCATCTATCCGGAACTCCGTGCTGATCACGCCGGATCCGCCGGTGTCGTCGGCGGAAAGGCTCACATTGACGGGCGACTGCAAGTACCACCCGTCGAGTCCTCCGGGAACCGCCGGGCTGATGGTGTGGCTCGTCACCGGGGCCGAAGTGTCCGCGGCTCCGGCCGCTCGCCCGCCGGTGACCACGATGGCGGTCAGGAGGACCACAGCGCCTATGGCGACGGCGGAACGCGATCGGGGACTTATGCGGGCGGGGGGCAGCGGGCTCGTCATCATGTGTCTCCTTGGGCTAAGGCTTCAATCCTCTGCGCATCCACCAATAGCTCGCGAGCCCGGATGAAAGTGACCCGTGAGGATGGCCGTTGGCGTCGTCTCGCTCGTTGAGATACGAATGGTTCGGTAGGTCGGCGGCATCGAGCTTCTTGAAGAAGGTCTGGAAGTCGATGTTCCCCTGCCCGACATCGACCATGTCGTAGCCCTGAGGATTCTGCGCGTTGGACTTGCCGTCCTTCACGTGGAACAGCGGGAAGCGGTGTGGTTGCGCCGTCAGGTAGGACTGGGGGTCGAAGGTGCCGAACGGCGGCCGACTGAACAGGTACTGCCCGACGTACGCCCAGTAGATGTCCATCTCGAAGTACACCTTGTCGGCCTCGGTCTCCGCCAGCAGGACGTCGTAGACCCGGGTCGTCGGCTGGTCTGCGATGGGCGCGAACTCCGTCTGGTGGTTGTGCAGATAGAACTTCAGTCCCCTGGCGGCGCACGCTTCGCCGATCTGGTTGTACGTGTCGGCGGCCGCCTGCCACCCGCTGAGGGTTGGAGAGCTGCTGCTGGTCGTGGCGTTGCCTATGCTGGCCATCCCGAGGATCTGCGCCTCATCGAGCTTCTGCTGGACGTTGGCGGTGGTCAGCGACGCGTGACTGCCGACGGCGCGCAAACCGTTGTCATCCATAAGCTGGCGGATCTGTTGAACGGTGATGGGGCCGACGCTCCCCTGCGTGTAGCCGGCGAACTCGACCTCCTTGAATCCGGTTGCCGCGAGGGTCTCGAAAACCTTGGCGAATCCGAGGCTGGATATCCGGTCCCGAACCGTATAGAGCTGGATGCCGATCCGCTCCTCGGGCAGGAGTCCGCTTGGAGGGACACACGGAGGGTCGGGATCGAGCGTCGTCGCGCCCGCCACTTTCTTCCCCAGGACAGACGGAGCAAGCACCGCGGCCGCAACCACCCCGGTTCCCAGTCCGATCAGGCGTCTGCGGCTCATCTCGCGACTCATCGGCCGGCCCCCTCCAGCGGCAGCGTGCCGGCCGCGGGCTTGACAAGCCCGTAGCGCATCCACGAGTAGCTGGCGAGAGCCGAGCCGAGCGAGCCCTTTGTGCCGCTGGCGGCCCCGTCGTGCTCCATGAGATACCCGTGGCGGTCTCCACCGTCGAGAGTGGTGAAGAAGTTCTGGAAGTCGATCACGCCCTGTCCCACGTCGACCATCGAGTAGCCATCCGCGGCCGTTTGGCTCGGCCTTCCGTCCTTGACGTGAAAAAGGGGGAACCGATCCTTCTGAGCCGTCACATAGTCAAGAGGGTTGAAGGTGGGGAACGGCGACCTCCCATACCTGTACTGGCCGACGAAGGCCCAGTAGATGTCCATCTCGAAGAACACCTTCGCCGGGTCGGTCCGCTCCAAAAGGATGTCGTAGATCCGCGTCGGCCCCAGAGGCTGGTCCTGCGGGAAGTTGAACTCAGCGGAGTGGTTGTGGAGATAGAACCTCAGCCCGCGCGTCGCGCAAGCCTCGCCGATCTGGTTGTAGGTGGCCGCCGCTGCCTGCCAGCCGGCAACGGTGTTTCCGCCGGAGCTGCTCGTCGTCGGGTTTCCTATTGTGGGCATCCCCAGGATCTGCGCCTCATCGAGCTTCTGCTGGACGTTCGCGGTGGTCAGCGACGCGTGACTGCCCGCCGCCCGAAGCCCGTTATCGTCGAGGAGCTGGCGGATCTGCTCGAGCGTTATGGGACCCACGCTGCCCTGGGTGTAGCCAGCGAACTCG
Source organism: Actinomycetota bacterium (assembly GCA_050693165.1). GTDB lineage: Bacteria > Actinomycetota > UBA4738 > UBA4738 > CALAEC01 > CAZKFH01. The sequence continues at coordinate 4,393 of JBOGVX010000258.1, forward strand.
ACCTCCTTGTAGCCCATCTCCGCGAGCGCCTCGAAGACCTTGGCGAAGCCGAGGCTCGAGACCTGGTCGCGGATCGTGTAGAGCTGGATGCCGATGCGCTCACGGGGGAGCAATCCCCCCGGTACCGGACCGCAATCAGGATCGGCTGTGGAAGCGGCCTCGCTCTGTGTGCTGCCCAGAGCTGACGTAGGCGTCAGTGCCGCTGCCGCGACGACCCCCGTGCCTACGCCGAGGAAGCGCCTGCGGCTCATTTTCTCTTTGTTCATCGGCCCTTTCCCTGAGCGGCGGGTGCGGGCGGAAGGCCCGAATCGTGCATAGCCTTCGACGGCACAAGGGCCAATCCCTGCTGGCGGCGTGGCACAATTGGCGACGCGTCGGCCGAGAGGCGCGAAAGGTCAGTGGGCCCGGCGTGGCCCTACCACCACGGCGCCTCTCATACCCCCGTGGAACAGGCAGAAGTACTCGAAACGGCCCGGTTTCGCGAAGCTCAATGAGAAGCTTCTGCCTCCCGGCGCGCTGGGATCGGTGGAGAGGAACCCGGACCACACCTCGCCGCTGCCATCCCAGGGACCGGCCGGGGCGCTCGGTACCGCCTGAACCGGCGGGGAATCCAACAGGTCGCGATGAAACTCCGAGAACACAACCTCGTGAGGATCCCGGGACGCAACCTTCCAGATCACCTCGGCGCCGGCCGCCACTCGGATCATGTTGGGCATGAACGCGTTGAGAGCACTCGGCGGATCCGAGGTCTCGAGCCCGGCCAGCACGACGTCGCCCGCCAACACCGCGTCGCGCAACGACGGCTCGGCCAGCGGCTCAGCGTTTCCTCCACCGGGGGATCCCAGGTCCGAGGGTTCCTCGGGATCCGTGGTCACGCGGATCTCGAGCTGAAGAGCGGGATGGAAAGCACAGACGAACGTATGGGCGCCCGGCGGGATCGAGGAGGACAGGGGCACGTCGCGACGCTCGCCCGGAACCATCGCCCCGGTCGCCCAGTAGTCACTGCCGTTCCACGCAGCGGGACCCTCGACCGGAAGCACGGGACAGCCGAAGCCCGCATCCTGCACCCGGCCTCCTCGGCAAGGCCCCCAGACGCCGCCGTTCGCCACGGCCCCTCCTGCAGCCGGAACGAACAGGGGCGGGATCTCTTCCGCTGCAGCGGCGACCAGAGCGTGGAGGACACCAGTGTCGCCTGGGCCCAGCGCTCCCCTGTGCTCGATCCTGACCGTGTCGCCGGGTGAGGCCTCGACGGTCTGCGACTCGAGCGACACGACGCGGCCGGTCCCGCCGGCATCGATGGCGACTGTTCGGATCGAACCCGTGGTCCGGTCGCCGTTCGAGAGTTGATCCGTGCAAGCTGAGAGCAGCAACGCGAGGATCATCGCCCCACGAGCTGCTCGGCTCACGCCACCAGGCGCCCGTCGCGAAGCGTGATCACACGGTCGGCGAACTCCTCGACCGCAGGGTCGTGGCTGACCAGAACGAGCGTTCCTCCCCGGTCGACGATCGCCCGCAACGTCCTCAGCACGAGCTGCGCGGACTCGCTGTCGAGAGCGCCGGTCGGCTCGTCCGCCCATATGACGCGGGGCTCGGACACGATCGCGCGCGCGACCGCGCCCAGCTGTGCCTGTCCACCGGACAGTTGATCGGGAAAGGCACCGCTTCGATCCTCCAGCCCGACGGTACGCAGCGCCTCGCGGCTGCGCCGGGTGACCTCGTCGCGATCGAGCCCTTGCAGCACGAGCGGCAGGTCGACGTTCTCCGAGACCTTGAGAGCGGGGAGCAGGTTGAACCGCTGGAAGACGAATCCCATCATCCGCGCGCGCAGATCCGACCTCGCATCGTCGTCCATCTCGGCGAACTCGGTTCCGTCCAGCGCGATCCGGCCGCTGTCGGGCGTGGCGATGGTCGACAGGCAGTGGAGCAGCGTCGTCTTACCGCTTCCCGAAGGCCCACGAACCAGGAGGAACTCCCCCGCGCCCACATCCAGGGACACGTCATCGACGGCCAGCACGCGCGCGTCCCCGCGACCGTAGGACTTGGTCACGTGCTCGGCGGCAACAACGGGAGCGCTCATGGCGTCAACGGCGCATCATCCTTCACCCGGAGCCGTGGCACATGGCGTTCAGCGAAGACGCTTCGGCCTGGGCTCGCACCGATACGAGTCGGGCATCCGGACGGATGACGCCAGGAACGCCGCCGGGGCGGGGTTCCCGCCGCGCGCCGCGGCGATCACGCCCCTGACACGATCGCGGACGGTTGCGTACGGAATGGTTCCGTCGATGACCGCGTCGAGGTCCCCCCGTGGGCGATCGGACATGCCGGGAGCGACGACCTCCCAGGTTGTCATCATCCCGTGGTCCTCGTGCTCAAGCATGTGGCAATGGATCATGAACTTGCCGAGGTGATCCGTGAACTTCGACGCCACCTCGAGTACTTCCCCGGCGTTGAGTCGGAAGGTCTCCTTGAGCCCAGCCTCCTCCAGCTGTGGGGCACCGTTGTTCCGGGAGACGACCTTCCAGTCAACGTTGTGGATGTGGATCACGTGCGACTCCCCCGGTGGCGACGCGTTGACGAACATCCACTTCTCCATCGACCCGAGCGCGGGGCTCGCGTCTACGCGCGTGTGATCGAAGGGCCGCCCGTTGATCGTCCAGGCAGGCGTTCCACGGGTATCGGTCCCGAGGCCGAACGCCCAGATCCGGTCCGGCGGCGAGCCCGGGTCGATCTGACCCACCCATGAAGGAAGGGGCCGCAGCGCAGCAGGCACCGAGCTGTCTTCCGTCGCCGAAGCGGTCACGCGGAACTCCATGATCCCGCCGATGGCCAGTCCCGGCTGAGAGCTCCCCGACACCGCGGTGCTCTCCAAGCGGATCGTCTGTCCCAGCTGTCCCCCGAAGTCCACAACGACCTCGCCTCGCTCGGCAGGCCCCAGCAGGATCCGGTTGCGCGTTATCGGAGCCGGCAGCAGCCCGCTCTCCGTCGCGATCTGCACCATGTCCTGGTCGTTCGTCAAGTGAAGGTTGAGGAAGTTGAAGTTGGAAGCGTTGAGGATTCGGAGCCGGTACCGGCGAGCGGCGACGCGGAAGAAGGGCTGAGGCGCGCCGTTCACGAGCATCGTGGGGGCCGGAACCTCGTCTCCCGGCGGCCATCCGGGCTGGCCCAGCCACCCCCCCGCCGGCGCCGTGTCACGGTTTGGAGCTGTGAATCTGTCCGCCAGCTGGTTGTTCGTGTCGAACTCCCGGGCGGCGATCATCAGCGGGATGTCGTACTCGTTGAGATCGCCTCGCGGCAGGGGAAGCGACGCGTCGAGCTCGTCGTCGAGGATCACCATTCCGGCAAGGCCGCGCCAGACGTTGCGCCCTGTGCGCATGTGGCTGTGGTCGTGGTACCACTGGAACGCGGCCCGCTCGGGTGCTCCTTCCTCCAGGAACTCGTAGGTGTAGGTGCGATCTCCGCCAGGCTGGATGAGGTGATCGGCCGGCTGGCCGTCCTCGCTCGAGGCCGAGTGATTGCCGTGATGATGGAGTGTCAGCGTCCCGGCCGTGGCCGGCAGACGGTGCTGGACCGTCAGCCGAGTGGGCTGCCCGCTCGGACGCCGGATGGTCGGGCCGGGGAACGTGCCCCCGAGCGTCCACATCCTGGTTGCCGCGCCGGGCAGGATCTGAACGTCGGTCTCCGCCGCCGCGAGCGTGATATCCGCGGCGGTCAGGACGGGGGGGATCGGAAGCTCCGCGGTGAACGGCTCGTATGCGGCCGCCGAGCGAGCACCGACCAGGCTGGCCAGGGTCGCCCCGGACCCGGCCAGCAGGAACCGACCGGCGGCAAGGCCGACGATCCCAGAGCCCGAGCGCTTCAGGAAGTCGCGTCGCGAGAGTCTGCGGGCCATCCACACTCCTGCTTCGTCGCCCGCCCAGGCGATTCCTGCCGAACGGCACGAGATGCGCCAGCCTCTCCAGGCCGAACGAGCAGGCCGCGCAGCGCCTAGACCGAGCGCAGACGAACGTCTCTGAAGCGCACCACGTCGGCTGCTGAATGGTTCTGCAGGCCCACGAAGCCCTCGAGCTCGTACGAGCTGACCTCCCCGCCGGTGTGCGCCAGGAAGTCGTTCACCACGACTCCGTCGATCCACACCTGGACCCGCGGTCCGACGGCACGGATGTCCATGCGGTGCCACACCCCAGGGGCCAGCGGCGCTGCAGCGATGGGCGACTGCACGTCGAAGATGGCACCCGTCGCCGCGGTCCCCTCTCCGCCCGTGTCGATCTGGACCTCGAAGCTCCTAGAGATGTAGGCGGGATCCGAAGGATCGGGAACTCGCAGGAACACGCCCGAGTTCGTCCTTGCCTCGGCGACCTGGAGCCTGAGGGCGAGCTCGAAGTCATCCAGCGGCTCCTCGTACCAGAGGAGCCCCAGACCGCCCCTGCTCGTGTACACCGCCCGGCCGTCTTCGACCGTCACGTCGAAGCCGCCTTCGCCGGTGTGCTGCCATCCGTCCATGTCCGGTGTGCTGATAAGTCGCCCGCCACGAATCGGCATGGATGCCTCATCGCCGGACGGTCCCGAGTCACACGTGGGGAGCAGCCCGACCAGCGCGGCCAGGGCCAAAGTGATGCCGAGCGGAACTCTCGACCGCACGATATCGAGACGCTACACGCTTGTCCTACGCGCCTCCGCGACGCGGAGACTCACCTGATGACGAGCGTCCCCATCATGGTCGAGGGATGCAACGAGCACTCGAACGGGTACTGGCCTGGCTCGAGCGCAGCTACCCCGATGACCGGCGATGTCTGCTGGGGACTCGTGTAGCCCGATCCGAA
>JBOGVX010000259.1:0-3739 GCA_050693165.1 Actinomycetota bacterium
CGCCACGACGGTCCTGCAGGGCGCGCTGTTCGGCGCGACCGCCGCCGGCTCGGACATGGCGAAGGACATCGAGGACGGTTTCTTCGAGCGGCTGGTGGCCTCGCCCGTGGCTCGCACATCGATACTCGTCGGCCGCGTGGCTGGAGCCGCGACACTGGGATTCGTCCAGGCTTGGCTGTTCTTCGGGATCGCTGCTCTGTTCGGGACGGACATCGCCGGGGGCCTCACGGCGATGCTCCTCATCTCCTTGGTGGCCGCGGTGGCCGCGGCCGGGATCGGGTCACTCTCGATGGCGTTCGGACTGCGGAGCGGGTCCTCGGAGGCGGTGCAGGGCAGCTTCCCGCTGATCTTCGTCCTCCTCTTCTTCTCCAGCGCCTTCTTCCCGAGGGAGCTGATGTCGGGCTGGTTCAAGGCGGTCGCGACCTGGAACCCACTCTCGCGGCTCATAGAGGGACTGCGGGAACAGGTCATCTTCGGGGTGGACATAAGCCAGTTCCTGGTGGCACTGGTCGTCGCGGCGGGCATTCTCGCGCTTGGCATCACGCTTGCCGGACTCGCGCTGCGCGGACGCCTGGCAGGGGGATCGTGAGATGTCGGCTCCTCGCGTAGCGATCGCGATCGCCGGGCGCAGCCTTCTGCTCATCCCGAGGCTCCCCTCGACCTTCGTCCCCTCCCTGGTCATGCCGATCTTCTTCACGATCGTCTTCTCGGAAGGCTTCAGCGGCATCTCGCGTCTTCCCGGCTTCCCGACGAACGACACGATCAACTGGTTCGTGCCCACGGCTGCTCTGATGGGCTCGTCGTTCGCCGGCATAACCACGGGGCTCGGCGTTGCACGCGACCTCGAGGTCGGGTTCTACGAGCGCTTCCTGGCGAGCCCCGTTCCCCGCGCCTCCCTGATCGCCGGCGCGATGGTCGCCGGTGCCGTGCGCGCGCTGATCCCGACGACACTCACGCTGATCGTGGGGATCCTCCTCGGCGCGCAGCTGCCCGGTGGCATTCTCGGCATCGGTGCGCTCGCCCTGGCGGCGATGGGACTGGCACTGTGCGGCTCGGCGTGGTCGCTCGGTATCGCGTATCGCTTCAAGACGCTTCAGTCGGCGCCGCTGATGCAGATGGGCATGTTCCTGACGATCTTCCTCTCCACGATGCAGATGCCCCTCGACCTCCTCACGGGATGGCTGAAGCACGTTGCGACCTACAACCCGGTGACCTATGTACTGCAGATGGCCCGCCAGGGATTCCTGGGAACAGCTTCCTGGGCCGACACCTGGCCGGGAATCCTGGCCATCGCGGGGATGTTCGCCTTACTCGGACTCTTCGCGGCCCGCGGGATGCAAAAGGTAATCCCCTGAGGCTCAACTGCGCCGAAGCTCCCTGAGCGAGCCGCGCGGCCTCCAGTCCCTCACGGAACGATCAGACGACCAGGGCGCGACCGGAGCCATGGTCAGCCCCGCCAGGGCGATCAGGACCCGGTCGTAGTTGACCCGCCATCCCGAGAAATCGCGCCAGGCCTGGGCGGTGTCAGCGACCAGCGGCAGTCCCTGTTGTGCCAGCTCCGCACATGCATCGTCGAACTCGTCACGCTCGATCGAGATCGGATCGCCCGGATCCGGATCGGGATCGAACGGGATCCTGAAGAAGGTCGCGATCCGGCGAAGGCAGAGATAGCCGGCGCGGATGCAGTAGGCCGCGTTGGGATCGCGAGGTACATCCACCGTCGAGAGGAGGAGCGACGCAGAATCGAGGATCGCTCCGGCCGCAGTGACCCAGGAATGATCTGGCTCGGGCGATCGGAAGAAGACCACAGCGGGGAAGGACACGTGCGTCTCCTGGATCTCCAGGAACCATTGCTCGGCTCTCCGCCAGAGGACGTTGATCTTGTCGAGCCCGTCCACCCGCCAGGCGCGCGAGAGGATCTCGACGCCGGAAGGTGGAGTCCCGCCCCTGACCTCCATGCCCGCAACCAGGTTCTCCCTTCGGGAGAAGACGCCGTAGATGGATGGGAGATACGTGATGAGGAGCGCCAGGAGCGCCAGAAGCGTCAGGCCGATCGCGGCCTCGGTAAATACCAGCACGGTCGCGGGAATGTCCGTCGGCCGCCCGAAGCCCAGCGTGAGCACCGCCGATCCGCTGATACTGAAGGCGTCGCCGAAAGAGAGCGACCCTAGCCCCCAGTGCATCAGCGTGTATCCGCCCAGAACGAGGGTTATCCAGATGAACAACAGGACCAGCAGGCTCACCGGCCCGTAAAGAGACATCACCCGGTCCCTCCGCTCGTAGGACAGGCTCGGCCGGGCTCGGAGTCGGAATAGGGAGCGCATCCCGAGGAACACCACTCGGGTCAGCCGAGCCGGGATGCCTCGGGGTATCACGACGGTTCGGACGGCGGACCCGAGAACGCTCAGGACCACGAACAGTCCCAGAGCGAACGCGAGCACTCGTGTGACGGTCACGCTCGCAGCCTACTGGTGAGGGGCGCTCGAGGGCGCTTGGTTGGTGCACCTGCACAAAGGAGACGACGGCATGGAGGGGGAATTCCTCTTACGGGACTCCAGCCTGGCGGTCCCAGCAAAGGAGGGAACACCATGACCAAGCCTCATGGCCGCGCCCGTATTGCCTTCATCTCGGCGAGCGCGCTGACGGCCCTCGTGGTCCTCACGGCCGCACCCGCGTCGGCCGGACCGCTAGATCCACAGTTCAAGACCCAGCGCGTCTATTTCCACTGCAGCGCGCCGACGCCGGTCGGCAACGTGAACCTGGTCGCCGACGGGTCCATCCCCGGCTGGGACACCTCTGCACCGAGCTCGGTGACCGGCGGAGAAGGCTGCACCACCGCGGACGCGAACGGAGTAGTCGTCGTCGTCAATCCGCAGGAGAACCCGACGGATGGCGTGTGGCGAGGGACGTTCACCGGCAACCTCAACACCCTTACCGTTAATGCGCACTGCATGTTCTGTGTCGGCACGGCTCGAGCGGACGGAGCTGCCACTCTCGGGGTTCGCCTCAACATCGACGGCGAAGCGATCACCGGGGACGGTGGCGACTCTCACGACGTCCAGGTCGTCGAGGAGAACAGCGGCATCACGCAGCTGTACGAGTTCTCGGTGACCGACATCGCCTTCGTCGAGCCTAACCTCGACACGAACGGTGACGGCATCGGTGACAACCCGTTCGGAAGCGTCGAGCACACGATCACGCTGACGCTGGATGGCTACGACGTCGGCACCAACACCTTCGGACAGTGGGTCTACGACACGTCCGAGGTCGACTCGGGGATTACGTTCAACCCCGCGAGCCTGGCCGCCACTCGCATCCCCAGAAGCTGACCGAATAGCAAAGCTCAAGAGGGCGCCGGGAGACCGGCACCCTCGCCGTGTCACGGGAGGGCGGGGGGACTGGGATTCGAACCCAGGAGACCCCGAAGGGCCTAGCGGCTTTCAAGGCCGCTCACGTGGAATCGCGCCACCTGCGGAAACGGCCTCGAAGGCGCCTCCGAGCAGGGGCTTTGACTTCCCAACAGTTCCCGTCAGTTCCCGTCAGTTCCCATCATTTCCCGGCTTCTCGCGGGATGGATGCGGGACGGGATTCCATGGGTGCCGTGTCGCGGGAAAGACGCGGGACAGGGATCGATGGTCGAGATCTCTCAGGACGGAGCGGGGACGGGTGGCTCTATCTGCCCGCCGAGCCGCCGCGGCGGGGGGACCGGGGATCCGATCAGGGGTTGGGAAGGATCGAG
>JBOGVX010000260.1:0-12986 GCA_050693165.1 Actinomycetota bacterium
ACATCTCGCATATCGAGTCTCTTGTCCGTGTCGGCGAGTATCTCTGGCAGGGGCTCCCGGGCCGGCGAGTGGCGCTGTTCCCGCGAAACCGGGTCGACCGTATGCTCCGGCGACCGGCGGAGGCGACCGGAGAGTTCGCGCACGCGGTGCAGGAGACCCTGGCGGAAGGAGGCGCGTCATTCCTCGCCGAGATTGCCCGGGACAGCGGCCTTGCAGAGAGTGACGCGCTCAAGGGCCTGTTCGAGCTCGCGTGGTCGGGGCACGTCACGAACGACGCGCTCACGGGGATCGAGGAGCCGGGTAAGCGGAAGGCGAGGCGAGGGACGCGCGCAGAAAGGCTCGGTGAGTCACACAGGTTGCCGCTCTACGGCAGATGGAGCCTCTTGCCCGCTCCAGTCGACGACGCCGCGGATGCGGCCGAGGCCTGGGCGGAGCGGCTCCTCAACGGTTACGGAGTCGTCGCGAAGGAGGTTGCCTCGGCCGCGGAGGTACCGGTTCCGTGGCCGCTCCTGGTTGACGCGCTCACGACGATGGAGGCTCAGGGGAGGATCCGACGCGGCTACTTCGTCCGAGCACTGTCGGGCATCCAGTTCGCGATGCCGGACGTGGTGGAGCAGCTACGAGGCAAGCAGCGCAGCGGCCTCCGGCTCGTCGCGGTATCCGACCCGGCCAACGCTTACGGCGCCATCCTTCCCGTCGCGGCCGAAGCTCCGTACCGTCCATCGCGCATCCCCGGTAGCTGGCTGGTCGTGCGTGACGGCCTGCCCGTGCTCGCGATCGAGGGCTGGGGACGAAGGCTGATCCCGCTCGCGAGAGATGGTGTCGAGGGAGCACTCGAGAAGGTCAGGGATCTGGCGGGCGCTAGAAGTGCGGGCCGGGTCGCGGTCGAGTCATGGGGCGATCAGCCCGTGATCGGAAGCTCAGGAGAAAGTCTGCTGTCGGCAGCCGGCTTCTCGGCCGGCCCGAGGAGGATGTCCTACCGGGCGCCGGTGCCCTGACCGAGCGGCACCTCTACCTGGCGCTGGGTATCCCCGTCCTGGATCCAACGGGCACCACACTTCGGGCACGAGCCGCGGCGGGTCGAGTTGAGGACCACGATGACGCGGGACGAGTCACAAGACGGGCACCTCGGCAAGTCTTCCCCCTTTTCGGTGGTGTAGCGAGGATGTTGCCCCCGGCCCGCGTCGGTCCCGCGGCGGATGTGTGACTATTTAGTGACGAAACGCCCTATCCTGACAACCTCTTGAGTCTCTTTCTGTTGCTTCGGCACGCGGTCACGGACATGACCGGGAAGCGGCTGTACGGCAGGTCGCAGGGAGTGACACTCTCCGAGGAAGGGCGGCGGCATGCCGAGGACCTGGCCCGCAGGGTCTCCGAGGTCCCGCTCGATGCCCTGTACTCGAGCCCGCTGGAGCGTTGCATCGAGACAGCCGGGCCGATCTCGGAAGCCTCCGGGCTGGAGGTCCAGATCCTCGAGGGCGTGCTCGAGATCGACTACGGCTCCTGGACCGGCAAGCCGTTCACGACACTCAGCCGGACGAAGCTGTGGAAGGAGTTCCATGGCGCGACGCCGTCATCGCCCAGGTTCCCCGGCGGCGAGACGCTAGCCGAGGCGCAGGCTCGCGCGGTGGGGACGGTGAGCGAGCTCGCGGAGCGACATCCGAAGGGCACCGTTGCTGTTGTCACGCATGGTGACGTCGTCGCGCTCGTGCTCGCGCATTTCTCCGGTATCCACGTCGACCACTTCCAGAGACTCGAGATCGCGCCCGCGTCCGTCACCGCGATCGCGGTCGGTGCCGGCGCGCCGAGGATCCGGAAGGTCAACGACACGGGAACCCTTCGCGACCTGGTGACGCCGAGGCCTCCGCGCCGCCGGTAGTGCGAGGATAGGCACGTGATCGAGCTCGACCCGGTCAACCGCATCACGACGGGCGCGGTCGGGGAGCCCGGTGAGCGCACGTTCTTCCTCCAGGGCCGCCAGTCCGAGCGCCTCGTGACGATCCTCGTCGAGAAGCAGCAGGTCGAGCTGCTCTCGGCCTCGTTGATCGAGGTCCTCGCGCGCAGCGGCAAGGAGACCGGACAGGGCCCGGCGGACGAAGAGATGGAGCTGGAGGAACCCGTCGTGCCCGAGTGGCGCGCCGGGCGACTGTCGATCGGCTACGACGAGGACCGTGACCTCGTTCTGATCGAGGCCGAGGAGCTGATCCCCGGCGAGGAGGACGACGAGGACGACGAGGAGGACCAGCCCGAGCTGACCGGCGAGGAGCCGGGACGCGTGAGGTTCTGGGCGTCCCGTGAGCAGGCCCTTGCACTCGCACGACACGGTGCCAACGTCGCGGCCGCGGGCAGGCCGAGATGCGAGCTCTGCGGGAACCCGTTGGACCCCGCGGGCCACATCTGTCCCGCGTTGAACGGACACTCGGGCGCGGAGATCGGATGAGCTCTACCGCCGTCGACCTCGACCTCCTGGAGCACGGCGACATGAGGCTGGGCGGCCTGCTCCCGCGAGCCTCCAACTACACGTTCCTCGGAGAGGTCGCGGATGGCGACCGGTCCGCAAGGGTCGTGTACAAGCCGCGCGATGGCGAGGCGCCGCTGTGGGACTTCCCCGACGGGACGCTGTGCCAGCGCGAGGTTGCTGCCTATCGCGTGGCCGTCGAGCTGGGCTGGCCCAACGTGCCGCCCACGGTCCTGCGCGACGGTCCGCACGGCGAGGGATCCGTTCAGCTGTTCGTGGAACACGACCCGGCACAGCACTACTTCACGCTGCGAGAGGAGCACGCCGAAGACCTTCGGGCCGTCGCCGCGTTCGACATCGTCTCCGGCAACGGAGACCGTAAGGCCGGCCACTGCCTCGAAGCCGCCGACGGCGGTCTGTGGGTGGTGGACCACGGCCTGTGCTTCAACGAGGAGCCCATGCTTCGGACCGTCATCTGGGAGTTCGCCGGAGCGGCGGTGCCCGAGCCTCTGCTCGAAGACATCCGCCGGTTGGAAGGTGAGCTCCGCGACGGGGAGCTCCGCGAGGACCTCGAGCCATTGCTGAGCGAGCCCGAGATCGACGCAGCGGCCGACCGCGCGGCGGCGCTCATCCGCTTCGGCCGCTACCCGAATCCCGGGCCGGGCCGCTCCGAGCCGTGGCCACCAGTGTGAGCTCCGAGACACTGCGGTTCGCGACATGCTTGGCTCCGAACGTGCTGCCCATGTACGAGGCGGTGGCAGAGTTCGTCGGCAAGCGCCTCAACATGCCCGTGACGATCGAGGAGTGCGACGACTACGAACGCTGGGCTGAGGCCGACCTGGACGATGTCCACTTCGTTTGCAGCCTCCCGTACGTCGAGCTCGCGAAGCGAGGAACGCCGCCGCTCGAGGTGATCGCGGCGCCCGTCCTCGATGGCGAACGGTACGGAGGCAAGCCCGTCTACTACTCCGACGTGATCGTTGCTCGCGATGCTCCCTTCGGTTCCTTCGCGGATCTTCGCGGGACCCGGTGGGCGTACAACGAGCCGCAGTCACACTCCGGTTACGGGATCACCCGCTACACGCTAGTTCGGATGGGCGAGACGAACGGGTTCTTCGGCGAGGTGATCGAAGCGGGCTTCCACCAGGACTCGATCCGCTGGGTCGCCGAGGGAAGGGTGGACGCATCAGCGATCGACTCGCAGGTCCTGGAGGTGGAGCTGCGCGACCACCCTGAGATCGCCGATGGCATAAAGGTGATCGAGTCGCTCGGGCCCTCGACCATCCAGCCGGTGACCGTGGCGACGCGCCTACCGGATGGGATGCGCCGCGAGATACAGAAGGCGCTTCTCGAGATGGGGGATCATCCCGACGGTCGGGAATCATTGCACCTCGGTCTCGTGCGCAGGTTCGTGCCCGCCGACGATGCCAGCTACAAGGACATCAGAGAGATGGTCGAGGCTTGCGAGGCTGCCGGCTTCTTGGAGCTCCGCTAGCTAGCGGCGCTCGGCGACCAGGAGTGCTTGGTGGCCGCGGCCGATCATGCCGCGTTCATCCCACAGGATGCTTTCCGCGAAGCCCGCGCCTGCGGGGCCCACGCGTGTGCGAGAGTCGAGGCACACCCATTCGCCCTCGGGCATCCGCGCGAAGTGAAGTGTTATCTCGGTGTTGATGAAGATCGACGTGTCGAGTGGCAGCGCCCAGCTGATCCCGTTGCCCGAGTCTGCCGCGCACAGGACTCGGGCGGCCGGTGAGGGCTCCTCGCCCTCGACGAGCGCGCATCGCATCCGCATCCACACCGCGGCCGGTCCGGGTTTGTCGATCGCCCCACGAGCCACCAGCCACTCCATCGCATCGAAGTAGCTGGGGGACCAGGGCATCTCGAAGAACGGAGCCTTTCCCGCTTCCGCGGGTCCCGGTGGCGGCGTTGGCTCGAGATCGATCTCCTCGCGCGGTCCGCCGTGGATGCGCCACGCATGGGCTCGCGCGATCTCGCCGTCGTCATCCGACAGCGAGGCCTCGGCGAGCTGGGTGCTGCGTCCGGACTTGATCGTTCGTGCCTCGACCTTCAACGGCGTGAGTGGCACCGGGCGCAGGACGTCCATGGTGAATCGGGCTAGCTGGAAGTCGTCGCCGGCCTCGAGAGATTCGATGGACCGGGCAACAAGAGCGGCCGGAGGACCGGCGTGCTGTGCTTCCGCGCTCCAGGGCCCTCGGGTGAGCTCGGTCGGGATGAAGCGGTCGCCCTCGGGGACGTAGAAAGCTCCCGGCAATTACAGCCCGCCGAAGGAGTCGAGGAATGCGTCGACCCGCTTCTTGTTCACGCCCAGGTAGGGGGCGTGGACCGAGACCGCCGTTCCGTCGGATCTGACGAAACGCGGTTGGAGGGTCTTGACTCGACCGGCCTTGAGGTCCCCCTCGATCTCGATGCGATCGATGCGCACCAGATCTTTGCGAGGGATCTCGAGGAATATGTCCCCGGCCTTGGCCAGGCCCTTCATGCCGAAGAACAGCAGCCTCCGGTCGGTGAGCGCGAGGATCGAGGACTCGCCGGGCCAGGCGATGTCGGCCTCGGGGACACCGGTGCTGTCGGCCACCTCCTGCTGGCGCTCCTCCTCGCGCTTCGCCCTGCGCTTTTCGACCACGTGCGCCGCCGCTTCGCCGAGGATGCCCCCGATGGCACCGGCCGCGCCCTGGCTTCCTCCGAATACTGAGGAGCTCTGGAACTGCTGGGCGGCCACGAACGACTCACCGGGCTCGAGCGCGTGAGCCCCGCTCTTGTTCACCTGCTTCATCCAGTTGGCCATCTAGCCCTCCTCCGGCCGGTCCTTCAGGCGGTAGACGAATCGTAGTGCCTGCCAATCACCGTCGATCGCGCACGACTTGTTGTCCACCAGGCCGGCCTCGAGCCCGATCCTCTGCACCTCCTCGAACGTGAGGTCGTTCTCGATGCTCGACGATTTCTTCGGCCACGCGATCCACAGCCCACCCGCGGGGTCGAGCCGTCTCTTCAGCCAGCCGAACCTCCGCTCGAGCTCGCTCGCGCCGGTCGCGAAGAACACGATCACGTCCTCGCGGCTCCCGGCGCGGTCGCGGACGAGAGCCGCTGTGGGCAGCGGCGACAGGACGAAACCCGCATGCGCCGAGAGCAGGGCCACCGACGAGCCTTCCTTGATGCCCAGCTTCTTGGGAAGCGGTGTGGCCGAGTAGTCCTTGTCCGGCACGGCTCAGGAAGCGCGGCGTCTCACGTAGTCGCGGAGCACGAAGTCGCCGGCCGACTCGGCGGACATAAGGAACACGCGGCCCCGAGTCAGCTTCGCGAGCTGCTCCATGAATCGTGCCAGGCCGGGCGCCTCCTCGAGCATGAACACGTTGAGCGTGACACCGTCCCGAGCCAGCCTCATCGCCTCCGCGAGCGTGCGGTCGATCGTGTCGCGGACCGGCGGCCAGGAGAAGAAGACCTCCTTGCCTTCGAGGTGAGCTGTCGGCTCGCCGTCTGTGACCATGATCACCTGGCGGGCCGCTCGAGGGTGCTCGGCCAGCAGGCGGCCCGCGAGATTGAAGGCGTGCTGCATGTTCGTCCCGTACACGCGCTCCCATGCGGTGGCCGTGAGGTCCTCGGGCTGGAGCCGCCGCGCATAGTCCGAGAACCCGATGAGGTACAGCGTGTCGCGTGGGTAACGACCCTCGATCAGCGCGTGGAGCGCGAGCGCCATCTTCTTGGCGGGAACGAAGTGTCCGCGCAGCGGCATCGAGAACGAGAGGTCGAGCAGCAGGGCGGTGGCCGTCTCGGTCCGGGTCTCCGACTCGACGAGCTCGAAGTCGTCGGGGGTGATGCGTACCGCGGTGGCCGGTCCCTCCCGCAGCACCGCGTTGAACACGGTCTTCTGAACCGCCACGGCCCCGGAGTCACCGAACCGCCAGGGCCGGGTCGCGCCCGTCGGCTCGCTGAGGCCGCCGGCCTCCCGCGTGTCGTGTGTTCCCTCCCTGTCGCGGCGGAGCTGCTCGAAGACCTTGCCGAGCGCGCGCTCACCGAGCCTGCGCGCGCCTCGTGGCGTGACCTCCAGGCGGCCGCGGTTGCGAGTGATCAGGCCGGCGCGCTCCAGCGCCCGCTCGATCTCCTTGAGGCGCTGGACGTCCTGGACGGCTTCCTCGCCGAGAGTCCGGCGTACCGCGTCCTCGTCCACGTCCTCGATCGAGGAGCCCGCGTAGTCGCCGCGGAGCGAGCGCTCGAGCTCCTCGAAGTCGTGCATCCGCTCCAGCGCTCCGACCGTAGCCTCGAGCGGCGCGGCCTGATCGCCGTCGGTGAACGCCGGATCGTCCCAGGGCATCTCGGGGAACATGCCGGCGAGGCTGGACGCGAGGCGGTCTGTCTGGAACGCGAGGTCGAGGTCGCCGAGCACCTGCCGGGCGAGCTCTTCGAGCTCACGCCTGCGATCCGGCGGCAGCGACGCCAGCAGGCGGCTCATCGCCGCCATCCGTCGAGCCAGGTTCCGCAGGAGCTCCTCGAGGTTCTTCGGCCCGTCCGGGAAGAAGTCCCCGTGGGCGGCCATGAAGCGGTCGAAGTCGGCCTGCGTGTGCGCGCCGCGCTCACGGTCCTCGATCATCCGGTTCAGGTCGGCGAGCATGTCCTTCATGCGCTTCAGCTCCTCCGGCGAGAGATCCTTCAGTCCTTGCGCCATCTGGCTGAAGTAGGCGCCGAGCACCTGCTCGGTCAGCTCCTTCATCAGCTCGTCGAAGCGCTGCTGCGCACCCGGGTCCGCGAACCGGTACTCGCGGAGCTCGTTCAGCTTGCCGGGAAGATCAGGGGGCAGCGAGTCGAGGAACGTCTCGCGCATCCTTGCGTCGTCGTCGTCCCGGAACGAGAGCTCGGTGCGCTCGCGCTCGAGGATGTCCTCGAGCTGCTCGGCGATCTGGTCAAGAGGTCCCTCGAGGTCGATCCTCTCCTGCTCGCGACGGCGGGCCTCGCGGAGGCGAGCCGCGAGCGCGTCGGTCCCGCTGAACCGCCCGCGCATGCCCCGGCGGAGGAGACGCTGCATCGCCCCTTCCGCACCGTCGCCGCCGAGGATGTCGTCCGACATCTCCTCGAGCAGGTCGGCCGCGGACAGGTCGGGTCCGAAGGGGTCCTGCGTGCCGTCCCAGCGCGAGTAGCGGATCCGCACGAGGTCAGGCTACCGCCGAACGAGAGAAGCCGGAGTCGGGGCTAGGTCTTGCTGATGGGCAGGCTCAGCTCCGCGGCGAGAGACACCGCGTACGGCCCGGTGCGCGGCGCCGCGTACTGAGCGGAGCCGGTAGTGATCTCGAGCTCCAGGCTATGGCCGGGCTCGAGGCGCCAGGCGATCCCGTGGAGGTCCACGGTGCGATCGAATGCACCGGACCCGAGTGCCACCGGCATCACCTGATCGTCCACGGTGACCCTCGTGCCGTCCGGCGCGACGTCGACGAGCTCGAGGAAGACATGCGCCGCCGCGCCGGTCACCGAGCCGGTCAGCTTGACCTGCGGCACGCCGAGGATCGAGAGCGTCTGTGCGGGCGGGGCCACGACCACGTCTCGCCTGGCCGAGCGGCCGAGCTCACCCGCGGGCGCGGGGTTGCCATCGGAGGGACCGTCGCCTCCACCGGGGCCGGGGCCGAACAGGGTTCCCGTCGACACCGGTTCGAAGCTAAGGGTCTGGGCTTTCGGAAGCGGGTAGCGCTTGGCTCCGTAGTAGAGGCCGTCCTGCGCCTGCCACTCGATCTCGGGACCCGTGTTCACCTTCTTCTTGCCCTTCACGTAGCGGTCGAGCCAGCTCACGATCCGGTCCTGGTAGATCGGCGGCTTGTCCTCGGAGCCGGCAGGGTAGCCCGTCGCCCCGCCCGGGTAAGAGCAGCCGGCGAGCGTGTGGCCCGCGCAGTACGCGATCACCTTCACCGGGGTCTTCGACTTCTTGATGTTCAGGTAGTTGGCGAATGCGTCCTCGAGCGGGAAGAGGACGTCCACGGTCCCCTGGATGATCAGGGTCGGCGTGCGGATGTCCGCCGAGCGAGTCGTTGTCGCGCGGAACGAGAACCAGTCCTCGATCGGCTTGCTGGCCTTGCCGGTCGTGGTGATCTCGACGAAGCCCTGGTGGATCTGGGGCGGGTACGCGCCCGTCTGCGGTCCCGCCGACGACTGGAGGCCGTTCGCGAGCCCGGTGGCCAGCCCGGCGCCGTACAGGAGGTCGTTCCACGTCTGCTTCGCGACGCCGTTCGGGGTCAGGTCCTGGATCAGGTTGCCCCACGAGATCTCGGGCACGATCGCCTCGATGCGGTGGTCGAGCGCGGCGGTGTTGAACTGCACGCCGGCCGCGTTCGATCCGCCGATCCATCCCACACGAGGATCGTCGGGCCCATCGGTCAGGATCTCGGGCCGTGACGCGAGATAGGACATGAGCGCCTTCGCGTCTTCGACCTCGAAGCCGGGAGCGCCGACGTTCGCCTCGCCGCCCGACTCGCCGAATCCGCGCGAGTCCCACGTCAGGATCGCGTATCCGTTGTCGAGGAGCCGTTGGGTCAGCCCGGACGGAGACGTTGCGCGCGTGCCGCCCCAGCCGTGTGTACCGAGGATGGCAGGGACGGGAGCATCCGCCGAGGCCCCTTCGGGAAGCATGAGGGTGGCGACCAACGGGGTCCCGTCGGCCGACCGCACGATGATGTCGTTCTCGATGACCGGGCCCTTTGCCGCAGCCGGGCCGCCCGCGATGGCGGGAACGAGGCAAAGGGCGAACAGAGCAGCTCGGGCGCGCCGCATCGAGCGGGCTTGTACCCCTGAACCCGGCGTCTAAACGGGTTAGGAAAGAAAGGGAGGATCGGACGGTTCGGCCGGTTCGGGCGCTCCGTACGAGTAAGCCCCGACCCTGCCTGTGGCCCGCTTGTTCAGCCGCCTGGAGAGGTGGAGGCCCTCCAGGGCGAACTCCAGCGCGGCCGCCGCCGACCCCGGGCTCTCCTCCTCGACACCGAGCCTGCCGAGGAGCTTCGCCAGTCCCGGCAGCTGGCCGAACTGGTCGAGGAACTCGCCCGCCGGCGTGGACTCGGAGGTCTGCGCGGTGAGCCCCTCGCCGAACCGCGCCAGCAGCGGGGCGAATTCGAATCCCGACAGCCGCTTGCGGAACACGCGAAGGATCGCCGCCGAGAGCGCACGAAGCAGGATCTCCTCTTCCCGGCCCTCCTCGACGGTGTCGAACTCGATCCGTCCGAGCGAGGACTCGAGGACGGCCGGCAGGTCGCACGGGCGCGGCACTGCTTCCGGCTCGGCGGCGCGCGCGGCGCGGCGGACCGACGCGGCCGACAGGGTCTCGAGGTTGCCGATCGAGAACCTGACCGAGACACCCGAGCGCTGGTTGACGTGCGGAGAGCGGCGCAGCTCGTGTGTGAGCGCGGCCAGTACCTCCTTCATGAACAGCGGGACGTGGACGGGGGTCGCGCCCGCCGGCGAGCGCGCCTCCTGGTCCATGATCCCGATCTCCTCGCCTGCGGTCTCGGGGTAGTGCGTTCGGACCTGCGTGCCGAAGCGGTCCTTCAGTGGAGACACGATGCGGCCGCGATGCGTGTAGTCCTCGGGGTTCGCGGTCGCGACGAGCAGGAGGTCGAGCGGCAGGCGGATCCTGTAGCCGCGGATCTGCACGTCGCGTTCCTCGAGGATGTTGAACAGCGCGACCTGGATCCGCTCGGGCAGGTCGGGGAGCTCGTTGATCGCGACGATCCCGCGGTTGGTCCTGGGGATCAGGCCGTAGTGGATGGTCATCTCGTCCGCGAGGTAACGCCCCTCGGCAACGCGGATCGGGTCCACGTCGCCGATCAGGTCGGCGACGGCGATGTCGGGTGTGGCGAGCTTCTCCGCGTACCGGGCGTCACGGCCGATCCAAGCTACGGGTGTGTCGTGGCCTCGCTCCGTGACGAGCGCGCGGCATCTCGCGCAGATCGGCCTGTACGGATGGTCGTTGACCTCGCATCCCTCGACGATCGGGATGGTCTCGTCCAGCAGCTCGACCAGGTGCCGGATGAGCCGCGTCTTCGCCTGGCCCCGCTCGCCCAGCAGGATGAGGTCGTGGCCGGCAAGGACGCCGCGCTCGAGTCCGGGGAGGACCGAGTCCTCGAATCCGACGATGCCCGGGAAGAGCTGGTCTCCCTTGCCGAGCCGCTCCAGAAGGTTCTCTCGCAGCTCTTCCTTCACGGTGCGATCGGGGTACGCGAGGGCGCGCAGCTCGCCGAGGGTCGCCGCCGGGGACATGTCGATCACCCTACCGCGGGTCGTGGGAAAAGAACCTTCTTGACGGTCACGACGTTCTTTCTCTACGGTGACACCTCTCCGCCCGGGGAGCGCCCTCATGAAGAATCCGATATCGAATCTCACCGTGCTCGCGTTAGCAGCGGGGCTGCTGGTGGCCGCGCCGCTGCCCGCATCCGCCGCGAACGGCCGCATAGTCTTCGTCGGCGGCCGCGGTGGCGCCGAGCCCGGCCTGTCGGAGATCTGGTCGGTCCTTCCCGGTGGCGGCGCCGCCGAGAACCTGACCAAGTCCGCCGACGCGGTCGACGTCGATCCTTCCTGGGACCCGACCAGCTCGCGGATCGTGTTCTCGCGCCAGGAGAAGAACAGCGAGACCTTCGATCTGTTCACGATGAACGCGGACGGAACCTCGAAGTCGAAGATCAAGATTCCCGGCGCGGCGAACAACCGCCAGCCGGACTGGTCGTCGACCGGGCCGATCGCCTTCGTGCGCTCGCTCAGAGCCCAGGACACGTCGAACATCTTCACGGTCAACGAGGACGGGAGCGGCCTCGGTCAGCTCACCGACACGCATGCGCCCGGCTACGACGCCGCTCCGGCGTGGTCGCCTTCCGGCGCGCAGATCGCGTTCGTCAGTGACCGCTCGGGCAGCCCGCAGCTCTACATCATGGATGCGAGCGGAGTGACGGAGACTCAGCTCACGTTCGATCCCTGCTGGGCATCGAACCCGTCGTGGAGTCCCGACGCGACCCAGATCGTCTACGAGCGGCAGTGTCCGGATGCAGGGGCCGACATCTACACGGTCGGGACGACCGCTCCGGCGACTCCCGCTCCTCTGGTCGTGGAGGCCTCGAACGACCATCAGCCCTCGTACTCGCCCGACGGCGACCTCATCGCCTTCACGCGGGTTCAGCCGAACGGCGACAAGGACCTCTTCACCGTTCCCACGGCAGGCGGCCCGGCCACCGCGCTGGCCTCGAACTCGCTCAACCTCGACATGAGCGCGGACTGGGGCTCGAACGTGACTCCACGCCAGACTGTCTCTTTGGCGGCTCCCGCGCGGGGATCGGATCAAGACCGCGATGCCATCCGCGCGCCGGGGGACAAGAAGAAGAAGAAGAAGAAGCGAGAGCCGAAGCGCTTCAAGGTCGTGCCCGGGGTCAGATATAGCCGGTTCCGGCGACAGGGCAGCACCGTGCACCTCCTAAAGGTGAACACCGACGGTCCGGTGACGCTGGACGCCGCTTTGTCGAACGACCGGCTGCTCGGCCACGAAACGACCTCTCATATGGCCAAGCGTCACGGCGCGGTCGCCGCGATCAACGGCGACTTCGGATTGCCATCTACCGGCCGGACCGCGCACACGTTCGCCGAGGACGGGGACCTCAAGCAGCTGAGCTTCGCCGTGGCGTGGAACTTCGCCATCACGCGCGACGAGAAGCAGACGTTCTTCGCCCGTCCGCAGGAGACCGTGACCGCCGAGGAGGACGACGCGTGGCGGATCGAGCGCTGGAACTTCGGCGAGCCGAGGGCCACCGATATCGCCGCGTTCACACCTGCCGGGCGCGGGCTCGAGGATCCGCCGGCCAACGCGTGCTACGCCAGGTTGATGCCCGCGGCCGGACCCCGTTGGACTGCCGAGATGGCCGGCGTGGAGACTCCGTACACGGTGGATTCGGTCGGCTGTTCCTCGGTCCTGCCGGCCGCGAGCGGGGGAGTCGTGCTGGCCGCCCAGCCCGGTAGCGACGGCGCGATCCTGCTCTCGTCGCTGAACCCGGGTGAGGCGATCGATATCGGGTGGACGCTCGGATGGGCCGGTGTCGCGGACTCGGTCGGCGGGACTCCACTTCTGGTGGAGGAGTCGAAGATCGTGGCCGAGGAGTGCCCGGAGGCCCTGTGCAGGCGGAACCCCCGTACGGTCGTCGGCGTCAACGCCCAGGGCCGGATCCTGCTGGTGGTCGTCGAGGGGCGGACCGATGACTCGCATGGCGCGACTCTCGTGGAGCTCGCGCAGATCATGCGGGGAATGAAGGCGACGTACGCGCTCAACCTTGACGGCGGAGGCTCGAGCACCATGGTCGTCAACGGCAAGTTGATGAACGAGCCATCCGACGGCAAGGAGCGCAAGGTCTCGTCCTCGATCCTCGTGCTGAACGGCCCTGACGCCGAGGAAGTGCTCGGCGACGCTCAGCCCAGCCAGGCGGCGCCGGCGCTCGGTGGCTTCGGGGTGAGCCGGGCCGCGCTGCTCGATCCCGGATCCACAGGGGGTCTGCTCGAGGCGATG
>JBOGVX010000261.1:0-9216 GCA_050693165.1 Actinomycetota bacterium
CAGTTGGCCTTCCCGACCGTACGACCAAGTTGCACCCAGTCGACCTTACGGCTTTCCCAGGGGGCCCCACTTCGGGGCTCCAGTGTTGCCGCTCCAGCTGCTCGGAGCGAAGCGAAGACTAGGGCGAGCGCGTGTCCGGGTCAACTCGCCAAAACCGCTGGAACCGATGCATCGCCGCAGGTCAGACCCCGCGTTTTCTTGACGCTTTGTTTATGGACGTGTTTCGTTCATGAGGCGGCCTCCGACGCGAGCGCCGGAGTGAGCTCTCCGTAGACGCTCAGCAGACGGTCCACCGCGAGCTCCCACGGCAGGGTCGAAGCGTGACCGACCGCCCCGCGAGAGAGGTCGTCGGACTCCGCGGTGAGGATCTCGAGGATCCTGCCGGCGTAGCTCGATGGATCCCTTCCCTCGACCAGGTAACCACCCACACCGTCAGCGACCGCGTACCTCAGCCCGCCGACGCTCGAGGCGATCACGGGCGTGCCGCACGCCTGCGACTCGAGAGCCGCCAGGCCGAAGGACTCCGATCGAGACGGCATCAGCAGGACGTCCGCGGCCGAGTAGATCCACGGCAGGTCCTCATGAGGCTGGGGGGGCACGAACCTCACTCGGTCGTGGACGCCTTCCCCATGAGCCACGTCCTCCAGCCAGGGCCGTATGGAGGCGCTGGCGGCCCCGCTGGGCCCTCCCACGATCACGAGGGTCGCGTCGCGCATCACATCCTGCGCTCCCCTCAGCGCCTCGGCGAAGGCTCTCAGGGCGAGGTCCGGGCCCTTGAGCGGCTGGAGCCGCCCGAGGAACAGGACCACGGGTCCGGCGCCGAGCCCGAGACGGGCCCGCGCCTCCTCGGCATCACGCGGGTAGAAGCGGAGCGTGTCCACCCCAGGGGGCACGACACGGATGCGGGCCGGGTCGGCGTCGTAGAGCTCGATCAGGTGCCGGGCGTGGTCCTCGGTGGGAGCCATCAGCCTGTCGGCCGCCTTGATGGTCCGGCGCTCCCCCGCCACCCTCGCCAGGGGCTCCGGGAGGTCGCCGGGAGCCAGGCTGAGGTTCTTGACCTCCGCGAGCGTGTGGTACGAGGCGACCAGCGGCACGTCCCAGCTCCGGGCGAGCTCTGTACCCACGTGTCCGGAGCGCCAGTAGTGGGAGTGGACCAGGTCGTACGGCCCGAACTCGCTCGCGGGCGCCGAGATCACCCGCGTGAGCGGGCCGACCTCTTCCACGGCGGGCTCCCGCCCGGCGCGAGTGAAGATGTCGGTGGCGACGCCTCTCCGGCCCAGGAGGCCGGCCAGGGCACGGATCTCCACGTTCATGCCGCCCGAGTCGCCGGACCCCGGCTGGTCGAACGGCGAGGTGTGCAGGCTGATGATCGCGATGCGCGCCTGGGGAAGTCCCGTCATCTCATCCATCGTATGGGGCACGGGAAGTTGTAACGCCCCCTGTCACGAATCAACTCCCGAGTTCATTCGTGAGAGGGAGCCGCGGGACGCCCTAGCCCGGCTCCAGATCGAAGACGGCCTCGAGGTTCCCGACCGGCTTGCCTCCGCCGAGAACCGGCGGCCGCTCGAACGGCTCCAGCGAGGGATCCTCCCCCAGCGCGCCGAGCAGCCGGAGCGCGTGAACGAGTGCGGGGTCCAGAGCGCGGGGGTTGCCGTCGTCGACCTTGATCGCGAGACCGATCCCCTGCTCGGGCAGACCCGCGCACATCAGCCCCTCGGCGCCGACCTTGGCGAAGACCGGGCCCACCTTCATCACGGCCGTGCAAACGCGGTCCCGTCCGGCGACCAGGTAAGGCTCGGCGCGCATCGCGTCGACCACCCGGTCGCCGCCGGCGATCCGGCCGGCGGTCGCGAGGGTCGCGAAGATCCTCGCCATCGCGCGCAGGGGCAGGGCGTGCACCGGGACGCCGCAGCCGTCTATCCCGATCGCCTCCGGCTCCACACCGGACGCGTCCCTGACCGCTTCCAGGACGGCCTGCTGCAACGGGTGGCCGGGGTCGGGGTACGACCCGAGGGGTAAGTCACGGCGGACGCACGCAAGCAGCATGCCGGAGTGCTTGCCGGAGCAGTTGTGGTACTCGGGGCGCGGCCCGTCGACGCCGCGCGCCGACTCGGCGTCCAGCGGGAAGCCCGGCGGCGTGCGGAGGGCGTCCACGCCGAGTCCGGCGCGATCCAGAACCGACCGCACCGTGTCGAGATGGACCGCCTCTCCGTTGTGCGAGGCGCACATGATCGCCACCTCGGGGTCCGGGAGCTCCTCGTCCGCCAGCGTCACCGACACGGAGGCCTGGAGCGGCTTCATCGAGGACCTCGCATACGTGACGCGGTCGGGGTCGCCGGTGGATGCGAGCAGCTTGCCGTCCGCATCGACCACGGCAACCGAGCCGACGTGGACCGACTCGACGAAGCCGGAGCGCACGACCTGAACGAGAGGAACGGAGGGCATGTGCGTAAGGGTAACCGCGACGCGAGGCTCAGCCGTGTGTGGTGCTGTGATCGTGGTCGTCGCTCGCGTGCGCCTCGGGCAGGAGGAGCGTCGCGTCGCTCTCCGACAGGTTCACGAAGGCCTTGACGACCTCGGGATCGAACTGGCTCCCCGCGCACCTCACGAGCTCCTCGATCGCCTCCGAGGGACGTCTGGCCGGCCTGTATGGGCGGTCGCTCGTCATGGCGTCGAAGGCATCCACGACGGCGAAGATGCGGGCCGACAGCGGGATCTCCTCGCCCTTCAGCCCGTGCGGGTACCCGTCGCCGTCGAACCTCTCGTGGTGGAACCGCACGACGTCCACGGCGTCACCGAGAACGCGGATCGGCGTGACGATGTGCGCGCCGACGATGGGGTGCTTGCGCATGACCTCCCACTCGGAGGGATTGAGCGGCCCCTTCTTGGTGAGGAGCCTCTCGGGGATGCCGACCTTGCCGATGTCGTGCAGCAGGAAGCCGTGCCGGGTCTCGGGCCGCGCGGCGAGCTCCGGGTCGACAACGCGGCACAGCGCCATGGCCAGGTCGCGCGTACGGTCGAGGTGGCGGCGCGTTCCGACGTCCTTGGCCTCGATCAGGAACGCCAGCGTCTCCATGGTCGAGAAGTACGACTCGTTGAGGTCCTGGAGCGCCTGCTCGAGCTGTCGGGTTCTGTGCCTCTCTCGGCGGTACAGCTCGCGCACGTCCGTCGCGAACTTGACGAGCTGCGCGCGTACCCGCGAGAGCTCGGCTCCCGTCACTGGCTGCCGCTCCCCTTCTCCTCGATGCCGATCGCGTCGAGCAGCTCCAGAGGCGAGAAGGGTTTTCGGAGGTAGATGTTCGCGCCGGCGGCGACACCGTCGAGCTCTGCTCCCTCGCCGTCCCTGCCGGACACCATGACGATGCGTATCTCGGAGCCGCTCTCTCGTACAGAGCGACACAGCTCGAGCCCGTCCATGCCGGGAAGTCCCACGTCCAGGACCAACACATCGGGATCTATCGTCGTGGCGAGCTCGAGCCCGATGGATCCGTCCGAGGCCGTGACGACCTCGAGGCCGTCGAATCCGAGGAGGGTCGTGAGCACGTCGCGAACCATCGCGTCGTCCTCGACCACCAACACCCTGAGCTTCATCCCGTGCGGCTCCGATTCGCCTGTGTGCAAATGGTCCGGCGCGGGCTTGCCGGAGAAAAGGGCTCGAGATCCTAAGGCCGTCTCACCTCGGCGTTGCGCCGTGATGCCGGCTGGACCGGGCCTCTACCCGTACAGAGCGCCCCTGAGTCCCCGTGGATATGGGTCGAATCAGTCATCTTTGTGGCCTTCGCCGTTGTCCATCTGGTGGCCCTTGCCGATCGCCTTCTCGTGACCGAGGCCCTTGCCCTGAGCGTCCCCTTGCTCGTTTGCGCCCTGGTCGTCCTTGTCCTCATTGTCGGCCTTGTCGTCGTCGTCGCCACCGCCACTCTGACCTCCACCATCGCCCTCATCGCTCTGGCTGACGGCGGCACCGCCGTTCCGGTTGCCCCGGTGCTTCTTCTTGCCGCCCGCCTTCTTCTTGCCCTGGTGTCCCGCCTTCTCCTTCGTGGGCTCGTCGGTGGTGGGCTGGACCGTGGGCGGCACCGGGGTCCCCTCGGACGCCGAGGCCTCCGCAGGCGGCGGCCCGAAGACGCTCTCGAGCATCTCCTGGTACGTCGCGAAGGCAGCCTGGGCCTGGCTCGTCAGATCCGCGACGGGGAGCCCCAGGGCCTGCGCCTCGACGATGCGGCCGTTGAAGCGCGCCAGGGCCTCCTCGTAGCCGCTCAGGGCCTCCCCGGCGCCCAGACCGAGAGCGTTGGAGAGGAGCGCCTCCTCGACGCGCTTGCCGGCCATGTCGAGCAGCACACGGCCCTCGTCGAGCGGGTCGCCCGCAAGCGCCAGCCTGAGCTCCTCGAAGCCCCGCTTGACCGGGTACAGGAGCTGGCCCGGTAGCGAGTCGGCCGACGCCGCGAATGCCGTGACGGGCAGCCCCAGGACCAGAGCGGCCACCAGAGCCAGTCTCGTCGCGAGGCGCCGGCCGCGCGAGGGGCGGGCGACCGCGAGCGGAGCCGTGACCACCGCGGCGCCGTCGGCCTCGAACGCGGCGAGAGCCGAGTTCCTGGTGCGGATCGTCGCCTGCCGGCTGGGAGCGTCCTGCCACGCGCCCTGAAGGAGCGTCGCCAGCCGGGCAAGCTCGCGCACCTCCGGCGACGCCTCCACGGACTCGCCGGCGATGAGGCGGTCGAGGACGTCGGCGTTCTTCATGACTCTTCCTCCAGCGCGCGGCGAAGCGCCCCGAGCCCGCGGTGCTGCAGGCTCTTGACGGCACCCACCGGCTTGCCGGTCGCCTCGGCCGTCTCCTCGTTCGAAAGGCCGGCCGCGAACTTCAGCAGCACGACCTCTCGCTGGTCATCCGTGAGCTGAGAGAGCGCCTCACGCACCCGTCCGGCCTCGAGGCGGTCCAGGACTCCATCTGCGGGGTCCGGGGCGGTCTCGACATCGGGTGGGTCGGGAACTGGCTCGACGACACGGCGCTTCAGGGCCCGCCCGCGATCGAGCAGGTCGTGCCTGGCTATGGTGAAAAGCCAGCCGGCGAAGGCGGCTCCCCCTCCGTCGAAGGTGCGCACCCTCCTGGCGGCCTCGACGAACACTTCCGACGCCATGTCCTCTGCCTCGCTTCTGTTGCCCAGCCGCGCCAGCAGGTACCTGAAGATCGGGCCTTGGAAGCGCTCGAAAAGGCGAGCGAACGCGTCGGTGCTCCCGGCCGACGCCCCTCGGACCAGGCCATCCAGCTGCTGAGCGCTTTCGTCCTGATTAGCGTCCTCGGGCGGGACGGGATACGGCCTCTTCGGTGCGGGCTTCCGAGAGACAGGCGTCTTGGCGTCTGCCCTCTTCACGGGGAAGTCTCTTCTGTGGCGATATCTCCTTGAACGTGCCCTTATTGGGAAAGGTTGCTCAGCTCGGATCTGAGCCTGCGCTTCATCTCCTCGTGGAGGGTGTCCGCGACCGTGATGATCTGTGCGCGCCTCTCGGATACCCCGCGCTCCTCCTCCTCGATCCTGCCGATGGCCTCCTCGAGGCGGTCATCGGTGAGGGTCTCGAGGTCCGAGAGAGCGGTGTCGCCGACAAGCTTCTCGACGCGCCGGCGAGCCATCGCTATCTCGTCCTCTGGGAGGGGGACGGTCGGCGCCCTGCCTTGCGAGGGCCCCCTTATCCCCTCGGAGAGGGCGGAGACGACCCGCTCGACCACGTCCGGGGCAGCCCCGTCCGTGCGGCGGCGGTCCAGCTCGTCGCGCAGGATGTCGCGCCGTCCCTGGAGGAGGCGGCGGAGGAAGGAGACGTATTCCAGCTCGGCCTTGGCCAGGTCCCGGCGGCGGCGAACCTCGGGGGTCTCGAGAGACCCGAGGTCGTCTACGAAGCCAGAGCCGAGGACCTCATCTATCCGGCGCTTGCCTCCGGCCGTTGGGGCGTCGGTCACCCAGGGATTATCGCCCAGAAAGACCGATTCCTGTAGAGGTCCGCGTCTAGCAGACGGCGGCTACGAACGGCGTCGGGTTAACGAGCGTGCCGTTCGGGTGGTACTCGAAGTGCAGGTGAGGGGTTCCGGTCGCGTTGCCGGTGTCGCCCATCTCGCCGATGAGCTCGCCCGCCGACACGGCCCGGGAACTCCCCACGTAGCTCTGGAGGTGCGCGTAGAACGTGTAGGTCCCGCCGGCCGAATGGACGTAGGCCTGGTTGCCGCCAAGGGAGCTAGAGGAGAACGACACGGTTCCGGGAAGGGCCGCGTAGATCGGATTCCCGTAGGACCCCATCATGTCCACGCCGGCGTGGCTGCGCCCGCCGGAACGAGGTGCGCCGAACGTGTCGCCGAAGCTGGATCCGGGTGCCGGGCACGCCTGGAGCGCGGCGCCCGCGACCGTCGCGATCTGCCCCGGCGCGCCCCCACCTACTCCGGACGTGATGAGCGCGGCGGCCTGCTCCTGCTCGAGCTTGAACTCGGCCTCCTCCAGGATCGTCTGGGCCTCGTCGAGCTTCGACATGTACGTCTGCTTCTCGCGCTCGGCCTTCTCGGTGATGACCTGCTGCTCTTCCTCCAGACGGCTGAGGTTGGTCTCCAGCCGGCGCAGCTCCTCGGAGATGACGGCCACTCGCGTGGCGAGGTCGGCGTCGTCCTGCGCGATCCGATCGAGGTAGACCAGGCGGTCCGAGAACTCGGTCAGGTCCTGGGCTTCGAGGAGCACGTCGAAGGTGCTGGTGCTGCCGAGCTGGTACGCGGCGCGGGCGCGCTCGTTGAGCTGCTCCTGCAGACCCTCGATCCTGGCACCCGCGGCGTCGAGTGCTCGCTGCGTCGACGCGATCTTCTCGTGGGTCGCCTCGAGCTCGGAGTGAGCTTCCTCGTACCTTGCGGTCGCCGCGAACGCTTCACGCCTGGCCGCGTTGTAGCGGGCCTGGGCGTCCTCGACCTCCTCCGCGGCGGTCTGGGCGACTGAGGGGTCGGAGAGGGCCGCCAGTCCCATGACCAGGATCAGCGCGAGGATGCCTTGATTTCTGCTTCGCTTGCTAACGGTCGAACGCCTCCCCCCGAAGCGGGCTCGGGGCCAGCATCATGGCCGGCAAGTCGCGGGTCAACGTATCAGGTGTTCGACGGGGGCTTCAACGAACCTCCCCCAGAGTGAGTCGGAACCGTAACCTGACGCCTCCGGCCCGTTCCAAACCGGACATCTCGGGCGCCCCGGAGGGCCCGCGGTAGACTCGCCGAACCTTGTTCAAGATCCTCATCGTGTGCACCGGCAACATCTGCCGCTCCCCCATCGCCCACGGGCTGCTGGTTGACCGGGGGATGGGGCTGGGCGAGGACTGGCTGGAGGTCCGCTCGGCCGGAACGTGGGGGCGCAGGGGCTCGCGGGCCACGCCTGAGGCCATCTCGGCCGCGGCCGGGCTCGGCGTGGACATCGAGTCGCACCGCTCCGCGCCGTTCAAGCGAGACCTGGCTGGCTGGGCGGACCTGATCGTGACGATGACGGCCGAGCAGGCCGAGGAGGTGGCCGAGGAAGCGCCGGACGTTCGCACGAAGACGTTCACGCTGAAGGAGCTGGTGTCGATCCTGCGCTCGCTCCCCCCGGTCGGGGCGCAGAAAGCGGCGCGCGATGCGCTGATCGCGAGGGTCGCCCAGGCGACCAGTGCTCGCTCCGAAGGCCACGAGCTCCCCGCCGACTCGGACGTGTCGGATCCCCTCGGTCTTTCGGAGACGGTCTACAGAGCGGTCGCCAACGAGATCGAGGGGTTGGTCGAAGCGCTGTTGAAAGGCCTTGCCGGTAACGTTCACGGCGCAATCGCCAGCGAAGGCTGAACCCCAGTCGGTTAGCGCTCGTGCAGCTCCTCGCACGTCCACCGGCGCCCACCCCGATCTATCACCGTCGCCGAGCGCTCGAAGTAGGAGCGCCGGGCCCGGTCATAGGCGACGTCCCGCTCCACGATCTCCCGAAGCAACTCAGAGATCAGCCCACTCAGGGAGGTGTTTCTTCTAGCCGCTTCGAGTTGTGCTGCGTCGTACAGGGTCTGTCGAGCTGAATCGTCAGCTTCTTGGAAGCCATCTCACTTGCCTCGTTCTATCTCCCTACGATGCTCGGCCTCGAGCTCCGCGACCGACCCGGAGCCCTTGAGCAAACCTTTCATCGAGGTACCGAGGATGGCCGAGACATCCAGCTGGATGTCGGGGAAGGCCTCGGGCGAGACATGGCCTCCGGGACGCACCACCTCGACCGAGGAGTACTGGTCCCCCTGAGGCGAGCGATGAACCTCGATCACCCCAGCCTTGACGTCAACGATCCAGTACTCCGGAATCCCCGCACTCGCATACAGAGGAACCTTCACGCCCCTGTCATAGATCCCTGAGGAGTCGGCAACCTCTACCAGCAGGAGGACGTCGTCGGCGCGGGGCTGTCTCTTCCGGTACGTCTCCAACGGAGGCGCTAGAAGGACGACGTCCGGCTGGGGCTCCGTGTAATCGTCGAGAACGACTGGATCCTGGACCGACAACACAACACGGTCAGCGAGTCGCGAGGAGAACGTGTTGATGAGCGCCTTCACCGTCCCCGTGTGAGGAAGTCCGATCGGCGTCATCTGGACGACCTGTCCATCGATGAGCTCGACTCGCTCGTCTTCGCCGATGATGCCCGCTTCGCCCAAGCGTTCGTACTCCTCGACGGTGAACCGATAAGGCCGCACGGCTTCCATGACATCCACAGGGTACCTCCCGTTGCTTCCACGAGCAGGGATGGAGGCTAGACCCTGGTACTGACATGGCTCGGTTTGGGTGGTCGGGATAGTGACCGCGGAGGCGAAGGGGACCCGTTGCCGGCTGTGGTCGGGATAGCGACCACGCGGCCCTCAGCGGAGGGGCGGTCAGCCTTCGGCGAGCTGGTCGCGCAGCTCGCGCTTCAGGACCTTGCCGATCGGGCTCTTGGGCAGCATGGTCGCGAAGCGGATCTCCTTCGGCCGCTTGTACTTGGCCAGCCGCGACTCGGCGAAGGAGAGCAGGTCTTCCTCGGACGGCTCCTGGCCGGGCGCCGGGACGACGAACGCCACGACCTCCTCGCCCATCTTCTCGTCGGGCTTGGCGACGACCGCGACCTCGCCGACACCGGGGTGCTCGAGCAGCAGGTCCTCGATGTCGCGCGGGTAGACGTTGAAGCCGCCCCGGATGATCAGGTCCTTCTTGCGGTCGGTGACGAACAGGTAGCCGTC
>JBOGVX010000262.1:0-3404 GCA_050693165.1 Actinomycetota bacterium
GGTCCAGGAACTCGAGTCGCAGATGGCGGACGGCACGACTGACCTACGGCAGTCCAAGGAGTTGGTCGCCCTCGCCCTCAAGCTCGCCCGCCACTGCCACGCGAGCTACCGAAAAGCGTCGCCCGGCACGAAGAAGCTGTGGAACCAGGCCTTCTTCGACCGTGTCGTCGTCAAGGATCGCGTGGTCATCGAGGCCGACCACGCGGAGCCTTTCCGAGCGATCTTCGCCGCAGGCGAGGGGGATGTTTCTGATAAAGGACTTCTCGTGGAGACGACCGGATTCGAACCGGCGACCCCCGCCTTGCAAAGGCGGTGCTCTACCGACTGAGCTACGTCCCCGACGCTTAGGTTACAGCCGCGCCTCGTGACGGGCTTGTTCGCGGCACCCGGTATCCTGCCGCTCGAGGTGACAACAGAAGAGCTCAATCCGGCAGCGGCGGGGACTGAGTCGGACGCCGAGGTGAGCGAGAAGAAGCACGGATTCTTCCGCGAGCTGCCCGGAATGATCCTCATCGCGCTGGCCCTCGCGCTGCTGATCAAGACCTTCCTGGTCCAGGCCTTCTTCATTCCGTCAGGCTCGATGATCCCCACGCTCGAAGTAGGAGACCGAGTCCTGGTCAACAAGCTCGTCTACGACTTCGGCGAGCCCCAGCGATTCGACGTCATCGTCTTCGAGAACCCGGCCGGGACCGATCCCGTCCGGGGGTTTCTCGGCGGAATCTGGCACTGGCTGACGGAGGGACTGGGGGTCGCCAGCGCACAGGAACAGGACTTCATCAAGAGGGTGATCGGTCTGCCCGGGGACGAGGTGGAGGTGCGGGACGGGAAGCTCTTCGTGAACGGTCAACACATGACCGAACCCCCCAATGTGCAAGAGACCGAAGACTTCGAACCCGTCACCGTCGAGCCTGACAAGGTCTTCGTGATGGGTGACAACCGGGGAAATTCCGATGACTCCAGGGGAGGCCTCGGTCAGGTCCCGTACGACAGGATCGTGGGCAAGGCGTTCATCTTGCTCTGGCCCCCCTCGAGACTCGAGTTCCTCTCCGACGACTGAGCCAAGAGCGTTGTTAGACGACGACGGACTCGGCGATGCGCAGAGCGCTCGACAGCTCGGCAGCGCCTTCCAGCCGGAAGGTCACGTCTTCGACGCTCCAGAGCAGGGTGTTCCCGCCTCGAAGCGGATCGGTTGGGACCAAGTCCCCCGACGGGTCGCGGATGAAGACCGTGTGCGGGCCCTGAACCCAGATCCCGAATGACCCGTTCACTTCCACATACTCCGCCTGTCCCGCGGACACGGTCTTGGTGACGGTCGCCCTCTCGACCCTTCCCCGGAACTGGCTGAGGAGCAGCTCTCCCTCGCGATAGGCGACCGTGGCGATGGTCGTTGCACCCTCCCGGAGCAGGTAGACCCCTTCACCTTTGCCGAGACCCTCGGGTAGCACGAGCGGGAACCCCAGCACGTCAGCAGCTTCGGCCTGAGTCACCGGCTCGCCGAGAAGAGCCTCGCCTGTGAACGACGGTCCCGACGGAGGCGAGACGGTCTCGTGGACCTCGACCTCCGCTCCGCGGATGCCGAAGAAGCGGAGGATCGCCGCTCGAAGGCCGGGCGAGACGGCGAGCAGGGCTGTGAGCACGAGCAGCGCGGCTGCGGAGACCAGGACCACCCGACGACGTCGGCGCGGCCTGAGGGGAGCGACGTTCTCGACCCCGGCGTTTACTCGGCTCGCGAGATCTGCTTCTTCGGGCCACGCGAGGTGCTCTCCGAGGTCGCGGAGGGCGAGGTCTAGAGCCGCCTCAGACATCGAGCGTCACTCCCCTCTCCTCCAGCTTTGTCCGGAGCCGGCCCATCGCTCGAGCCAGCCTCGACTTGACCGTTCCGGCCGCGACACCGAGTACCCCGGCCATCTCCGCTTCGCCCAGTTCGAGGAAGTAGCGGAGCCCGATCACCTCGCGGTCGCTCTCACGCAGGGACTCGACCGCGTCGAGGAGCTCGCGCCGGCGCTCGGCCGTGACCACGTCGAGCTCCGGCGAAGGAGCGACCCTCGGTTCCTGGGACGACGCGGCGAGCTCTAGCCGAGCCCGCCTTCCCGCCGACCTCCGCCTGTTGCGAGCCTCGTTGCCGACGATCCGCAGGAGCCACGGGCGGAAGGGGCGATCGGGGTCGAACCTGCCCAACGACGTGTATGCCTTCACGAACCCGACCTGCGCGGCATCCTCGGCCTCCGCCTGGCTCCTAGTGATCAGGAACGCGGTCCGCTGCGCGATGCCCGAATGGGCACGCACAAGCTCCTCGTAGGCGCGAACGTCACCCGCCCGCGCACGGGAGACCAGCTCGCGTTCTTCCTGCGATGGGCCCTCCGTGGACCGGTCCACCCGACTTACACCGCGACGGTCCAGCGGGTTCCGAGAACGACGAAGGGCCGGCCCGAAGGCCGGCCCTCACACGTGAAACGCCAGGTCAGCCGGACTCTGGCGGAGGCAGCTCCTGCCACTCGCTCTCTTCGATCTCGCGGTGGCGCTTCCTCCGGAAGATCGCGAAGAACGCGGCGAAGGCTGCCACGATGGCACCGAGGATGAACCACTTCTTCTTTCCGGCCATTACGGCTCCTTTCGCCCCCGGTGGGCCTGGGTGGACTTGAACCACCGACCTCACCCTTATCAGGGGTGCGCTCTAACCGCCTGAGCTACAGGCCCCAGTGGACTGAGGTCCGGGGTCAGCGTATCCATACCCCCAGAACGCGTCAAACCAACCAACCTCAGCGCCGCTCGACCAGCGTGACCTCGACGCCGCCGACCAGGTCGGCGATCAGGTTGTAGAGGAACGTCATGAACATGGTGAAAACGGCCCATAGCACCGTCGAGATCGCTCCGATCAGGAAGAACGTCCGGAAGACCCAGCCCGCATCGATCTCGAAGACCGCCCGGGACGCCTCCCCTTCTCCGATGGTCGTGCCGAATCCGAACTCCCCGAAGACTCCTTCCAGGCTGTCTATCACGCCGAGCGAGGACAGGATCGAGAAGAGGATCACCATGCCGACGAGGACAACGGCCAACAGGCACACGTAGAAGATCAGCGAGAATTTCAGCACCGACCAGGGGTTGATCCGGCGGATCTGGACGCGGATCCGCCTCGGACCGGGAGTTGGCTTGCCGGTCGAGTCCTTGTCGATCGTCTCCAAAGTGGCCACGGACTATCCCTTCACTACGCCCGCCGGCCGGAGCCGCGCGACCTTGCGGGACAGGCCGGCACCCTCGCAGGCGTCCACCACCTGGGAGACGTCCTTGTAAGCGTAGGGTGCCTCCTCGGCGAGCAGCCGCCACTGCGAGGACGCCACAGTTATACCTCGCCCCTCCAGCGATTTCCTCAGCTCGGGGCCGCTCATCTGCTTCTTGGCCTGCGT
>JBOGVX010000263.1:0-9639 GCA_050693165.1 Actinomycetota bacterium
GGCGCGGACATCGTCGACGTCGGCGGCGAGTCCACTCGGCCGGGCTCGGACGAGGTCCCGGTCGAGGAGGAGATCGAGCGCACGGCTCCGGTCGTGAAGGGTCTCGTGGCGGAGCTCGACATCCCGATCTCGATAGTCACGCGAAAGCCCGAGGTTGCCCGCGCGGCGCTCGATGTCGGCGCGGTGATCGTCAACGACGTATCGGGCGGACGGGATCCGGAGATGTTCGACCTGGTGCGCGAGACCAGTGCGGGGCTCGTGGTGATGCACATGCTCGGCGAGCCCAAGACGATGCAGGAGGACCCGAAGTACGACGACGTCGTGCGAGAGGTGCGCGCGTATCTCTCGGACAGAGTGGAGGCGGCGGTCGGTGCGGGGATCGAGCGTGACCGTATCTGCATCGACCCCGGGCTCGGTTTCGGCAAGACCTATGAGCACAACCTCGAGCTGATGCGTGAGATCCGCTCGCTCCTCGATCTGGAGGTTCCGGTGCTGGTCGGGCCGTCGCGCAAGTCCTTCATCGGGAAGGCCTTGGGTGACGCGCCCATGGAGGAGCGGCTGGAGGGAACGCTGGGTGCCGTGGCGTGGCTGGCGGGACAGGGCGCTCACATCGTGCGGGTGCATGACGTGAAGGAGACGGTTCGTGTGCTGAGGATCGTCGATGCGATCCGAGGTGCCGGTTGACGCTCGAGAAGAAGCGCAGCGGCGCCATCGCGTACGTCGATGAGGGACAGGGGCCCGCCGTCCTGTTGCTGCACGGGTTTCCGACGTCATCTCACCTGTGGCGAGACCTGGTCCCGATCCTCGCTCCGAGGTTCCGGGCGATCGCTCCGGACCTGCTCGGCTACGGGGACTCGGAGAAGCCGAAGGAGCCGGAGGCGCTGACCATCCGCGCGCAGGCACGAGCGATGCGGGAGCTGCTCGATCGGGTCGGAGCCGATGACGTTGCCGTGGTTGGCCACGACATCGGCGGCGGCATCGCGCAGCTGCTCGCGCTCGACGGTGCCATCAGGACGCTGACGTTGATCGACTCGATCTGCTTCGACTCGTGGCCCATCGAGGGCGTGAAGATGCTCCAGGCGGCTGAGGACGACCAGGTCGACGAGGAGTTCGCTCGAGGCGTGACCGGGATGGCGATCGAGCTCGGGATGTCGGAACCGCATCGTCTGGCCGAGGAGGATCGCGAGGAATTCATCCGTCCTTGGCTCGACGATCCGATGGCGGTCGTTCGCGCCGCTCGAGGGATCGACGGCGTCGGGCTCGTCGGGACAGAGGGCAAGCTCGGCGAGCTGGACTCGCGTGCACTGGTCCTGTGGGGCGAGGACGACCCGTACCAGCCGTCCGAGCTCGCCGAGCGACTGGGCGAGGCGATCCCGGGCGCCACCGTCGCGGTGGTTCCGGGCACTTCGCACTTCATCACGGAGGACGCACCCGAAACGGTGTTCCCCTTGATCTCCGAGTACCTGCGGGTCCATCACCTGAAGCAGTCACATCAGCATCACGGCGGGCCGACGGCAGTGGAGCTCGGGATCTCTTTCGAGCGGCCCGACAAGCCGTCGACACCGGAAGGGTTCGAGGACCTTGTCTAAGCTCGACATCTCGCTCACCCATGAGGAGATCGAGGACTACCTGACGACGCATCGCATGGCTCGCGTCGCAACCGCCGACTCCAGCGGTAGACCTCACGTCGTTCCGCTCTGGTTCGTGTGGGTTGATGGCTGCATGTTCCTCAACTCGACGCTCGGCAACGTGACGGTCGAGAACGCCGAGTCGAGCGGCAAGGCGACCGCCGTTGTCGACGACGGCGAGACCTACGACGAGCTGCGAGGCGTCGTGGTCACCGCCCGGTTCTCCCGCGCCGACGACGATCCGAGGATCCCGCGCGCCAGCGAGGCCTGGTCCAACAAGTACATGGGGGGCAACCCCGTTCCCTACGGCGCGTGGAAGAACCGGGCGTGGTTCCGACTTGATCCCGAGCACATCGCCTCCTGGGACTTCCGCAAGATCCCCGAGGCGAAGGCGAAGCGCGCGGCCGAGAAAGCGGGGAGCTGACGTGCCGCAGATCATCCACCTGCGCGGCATCCGCACCGAGGGCCGGCACGGAGCGAGCCGCGGCGAGCAGGACGCGGCCCAGCCGTTGCTCGTCGATCTCGAGATGGACGTGGAGGCGCTCAACGACGATCTCGGCACGACTGCCGACTACCGCGTCGTCGTCTACGCCGTTCAGGAGCTGGTCGCGAAGAAGTCCTTGGCGCTGATCGAGACGATCGCCGAGCACGTGGCGGAAGCGGTCGTCGAGGTTCCCGGCGTCCGGTGGTGCAAGGCGACGGTCCACAAGCCTCGCGCGGCGGAAAGGCTTGGCGCGGCCGACGTCTCCGCAAGCGCCGAAGCCGGAGGGCGATGAGCGAGCGGATCTACCTGGGGCTCGGCTCGAACCTCGGCGACCGCCTGCACACACTGCAGCGCGCCGTGGACGAGCTCGAGTCTCACGATATTCGAGTGCTGCGTTCTTCCCGTGTCTACGAGACGGAGCCGGTCGGTGGCCCTCCGCAAGGGCTCTTCCTCAACGCGGTCATCGAGGTTGCAACCGACATAGAGCCTCTGGACCTGCTGGGGCTCTGCCTCGCGATCGAGACCGAGCTGGGGCGGGTGTCCGGTGAGCGATGGGGCCCCAGAACGTGCGACATCGACATCCTCAGCTATGGCGAGCAGGAGATCTCCGAGCCCGTGCTGACCGTGCCCCACCCGTTGATGCACGAGCGGGCGTTCGTGCTCGTCCCGCTGCTCGAGCTCGATGCGGACCCGTTCCTCCCGGGTGGCCGTAAGGTCTCGGCGCTGAGGCTCGGCCCCGATGTCCTCACGGGCGTGAGGCCCTTCGCCCCGCCGCTACGTACCGGAACCCGCACCGGCTAGGGGTGAGGAGACAACGAGACCTCGACGGCTACCTCTGGAAGGTCGCGTCGAGCTCATAGCGCTCTCTCTATACTTCGCTCCGTGACCCGCGCGACCCCATGGACGTCGCAGTCGTAGGGGCGGGCAGGGTCGGTACGGCGCTCGCGGTGCTGCTGGCGCGCGCCGGACACCGGCTCGTCGCGGTATCAGGCCGCGACGCGACCCGCTCTCGAGCTGCCGAGCACCTTCCCGACGTGCCTTTCCTGCCCGCGGCCGACGCCGTGCGCGAGGCCGAGCTCGTGATCATCGGCGTGCCCGACGACGCCATCGCCGAGACGTGCGAGGAGATCGCGGAGTCGTTGAAGGATGGCCCTACCGTCGCTCACCTCTCGGGATCGGCTCCGCTCACCGAGCTCGACGCCGCTGCGAAAACCGGCGCGCGGACGCTCTCGATCCACCCGCTCCAGACGTTCCCGGACGTCGAGTCGGGCCTCGCAAAGCTGCCGGACAGCTACATAGCGGTGACGGCCACGGACGATGAGGGCTACGCGCTCGGGGAGAGCCTCGCAAGGGATGTGGGAGCGCGATCGTTTCGCCTTCCCGACGACCGCAAGCCGATGTACCACGCGGCCGCGGTGTTCGCGTCCAACTACCTGACCGTGACTCAGCGCGTCGCGGAGCTCCTGTTCACGCTCGCAGGGATCGAGGAGCCGCTCCAGGTTTTCGCGCCGCTGTCCCGGTCCACGCTCGAGAACGCGCTCGAGCTCGGTCCCGACAAGGCGCTGACCGGTCCGGCGGCTCGAGGCGACGTCGGGACGATCCGCCGCAACCTGGAAGCGCTGAAGGAGGAGGCGCCGCACTCGCTGGCCGCGTACGTGGAGCTGGCGCGCGCGGCAGCACACCTCGCGCACGCCTCGGGCCGGGTGGACGATCCGACGCTGAAGCGTGTGGACGAGGAGCTCGACGCATGGAAGTGACCGGCGACCGTCTCGGGTTCCGCGAGTCGTGCGAAGCCGCGCGGATGGAGGGCCAGCTGCTCGGCTTCGTCCCGACGATGGGATACCTGCACGATGGACACCTCTCGCTTGTGGCGAGAGCCAGAGAGGAATGCGACGTGGTGACGGCCTCGATCTTCGTCAACCCTCTGCAGTTCGGACCGTCCGAGGATCTCGCCGCGTACCCGCGGGACCTCGACAACGATCTGGCCCTGCTCGAGAAGGAAGGCGTCGACTTCGTCTTCGCCCCGGATGCCGACGAGATGTACCCGGGAGGAGAGCCCGAGGTCACCGTGGATCCCGGCCCGCTGGGAGACGTGCTCGAGGGCGCGTCGAGACCAGGCCACTTCCGCGGCGTGTGTACCGTCGTCGCGAAGTTGTTTGGCCTTACGGGCCTTTGCCGCGCGTACTTCGGTGAGAAGGACGCGCAGCAGCTCGCGGTGATCAGGAGGATGGTTCTCGACCTCGACATGCCGGTCGACGTGATCGGCTGCCCGACGATGCGTGAGGAGGACGGCCTGGCGATGTCGTCCCGCAACACCTATCTGTCCGATGACGAGCGCGCGGCGGCCACGTGTCTGTACGAGTCGCTCGCCCGCGCGGCCTGGCTCGTCGAGGGCGACGAGCGTGACGCCAACGTCCTCAAGGCCGAGATGGCCAAGCGCATCGGCTCGGAGCCGCTGGCCAAGCTCGACTACGTCGCGATCGTGGACGACGAGTCCTTCGCCGAGACCGAGCTGCTCGACCGGCGAGGGCGGGCCCTGGTGGCGGCACGGGTCGGGAAGACCAGGCTGATCGACAACCTGACCCTCGACATACGCGAGAATCCGGCGGGAGGCTAGAGATGCTGCTTGCAGTGGACGTCGGGAACACCGAGACGGTCGTTGGGGTCTTCCGCGAGGAGGAGCTCGCGTCGAGGTGGCGCATCCACACCTCGCCGGAGCGGACCGCCGACGAGCTGGCGCTGCTGTTCGGCGGCTTCATGGCGCAGGCCGGCCTGTCGTTCGACAAGAACGTCACCGGGGTCGTCGTATCGAGCGTCGTCCCACGGGCGACAGAGGCCCTGCGCGACATGGTCAGCCGCTACTTCCGGTTCGATCCCGTGGTCGTCGAGCCCGGCATCAAGACCGGTCTCCCCGTACTCACCGACAATCCGCGCGAGGTCGGCGCCGACAGGATCGTCAACGCGCTGGCCGCGTACACGAAGTACGGGGGCCCCGCGATCGTGGTCGACTTCGGCACCGCAACGACTTTCGACGTCGTGTCCGAGAAGGGCGAGCTCCTCGGCGCCGCGATCGCGCCGGGGCTCCACGTCGCGGCCCGCGCGCTGTTCGAGCAGACCGCGCGCCTGCCGCTCGTCGAGCTCGTCGCCCCCAGGTCGGCGATCGGGAAGAACACCGTCGAGAGCGTGCAGGCCGGACTCGTGTTCGGCTACGCGGCGATGGTGGACGGGATGGTCGAGCGGATCTCGAAGGAGCTGGGTCAGCCGACGGTGATCGCCACCGGCGGGCTCGCGCCCAACGTGATCGGCGAGTGCGTGACGGTGGACAAGCACGAGCCCTGGTTGACGCTGGAAGGACTCCGCCTGGTTTTCGAGAAGAACGCCGCATGACGGAGAAGCGCCCGCCTCCGGCCGAGGACGTCCTTTCCGCTCGCCGCGAGAAGCTCGAGCGGTTGCGCGCCCGCGGCATCGAGCCGTTCGCGCTCCGCTTCGACCGCGACGCGACCGCCGCGGACACCCACGAGCGGTTCGGCTCGCTCGGGCCCGGCGAGTCCACCGGGCAGACCGTCAAGGTTGCCGGACGGCTCATGCAGCTCCGGCAGATGGGGAAGCTCTCCTTCGGCGTGCTTCGAGACGCCACCGGCGACGTGCAGCTGTTCCTGGAAGAGGAAACGCTCGGCGCGGACGCTATCGCCGGCCTCGAGGACCTCGACTTGGGCGACTGGCTCGGTGCCGAGGGCGAGGTGGTCACGACGAAGCGCGGCGAGATATCGGTCAAGGCCTCGACGCTAACGCTCCTGACGAAGTCACTCCGCCCGCTCCCCGAGAAGTTCCACGGCCTCAAGGACGTCGAGCTCAGGTTCCGGCACCGATACCTCGAGTTCGCGACGAACCTGGAATCCCGCGACGGCGTCAGATCCAAGGCGAGGATGCTCGCCGCCCTGAGGAAGCACCTGGATGAGGACGGCTACGTCGAGGTCGAGACGCCGGTGCTGCAGTCGATCCCCGGCGGCGGCCTCGCGAGGCCGTTCACGACCCATCACGAGGCGCTCGACATCGACATGTACCTGCGTATCGCGCCGGAGCTGTACCTCAAGCGCCTGCTCATCGGCGGCCTCGAGCGCGTCTACGAGATCGGCCGCAACTTCCGCAACGAGGGCATCTCGCCCAAGTACAACCCCGAGTTCACGATGCTCGAGGCGTACCGGGCGTTCGGTTCCTACGAGGACATGATGGATCTCGTGGAGGGGCTCGTGAAGGCCGCAGCCGAGGCCGCGATAGGAGGCCTCGTCTTCACATTCCGGGGCGTGACCGTCGACCTCTCCCAGCCCTGGCGCAGGACCACCCTCGCCGAGCTCGTCTCAGAGGCCACCGGCCGGACGGTCTCGCTCGACCTGTCGAAGAAGGAGCTGCAGCAGGTCGCGGATGAGAAGAACGTCGGCTACGACCCCGACTGGGCTGAGGGGAAGCTGCTGCTCGAGCTGTTCGAGAAGCTGGTCGAGGAGGAACTGATCGAGCCCACGTTCGTCATCGGCTTCCCGCGCGAGGTCTCACCGCTGGCCCGCACGCACCGCGACGACCCGAGGCTCACCGAGCACTTCGACCTGATCATGGGTGGCGTAGAGATCGCGCCCGCGTACTCGGAGCTCACCGATCCCGACGAGCAGAAGGCGCGGTTCGACCTACAGACCGAGCTGAAGAAAGGTGGCGAGGACGAGACCCACCCGTACGACCAGGAGTTCCTCGTCGCGCTCGAGCACGGCATGCCGCCGGCCGGCGGGCTCGGCGTGGGCATCGACCGGCTGTTCATGGTGCTGACCGACGCGCCATCGCTCCGCGAGGTGATCCTCTTCCCCGCGATGCGCCCCGAGGAGTAGCCGATGCGCCGGCGGGCGGCCGTTGCAGTGGTGCTCCTCGTTTCCTGCAGTGAGCCGGCGCCCGCTCCGCCCCGGGCCGAGGAAACACCGGTCGCGTCCCCCTCGGAGGAACCGATCCCGCCGCCGAGCGCGACGATCAGGCTCGTCGGCAGCGACGATCCGAGCCTCGCTTCCCACGTCGAGGGCGTGCGCTTCGCCGCCGAGGAGATCGCGGGGGAACGAGCGCTCGATCTCTCGATCCTTCAGGCGCCCTCCGTCAGCGCGGCTATCGGACTCGAGCCGACCGCCGTCATCGTCGTCGGCGACGCGTCGGAAGTGACCGAGGCGCGTCCGGTCATCGAGCAGGCTCGCGTCCCGGTGATCCTCATGGGAGGCGACCTCTACTCGTCTCGTCAGCTATTCCGCTACGCGTTCCAGACCTCGATCCCTTACAGGTGGCAGGCGAGGGTGCTCGCTCACTACGCGGTCGGGGACCGTGGTTACGCGTCGATCGCTCAGGTCGTTGACCCGAACCTGGGCGATGCGAACAGAGGCATCGCCGAGGAGATAGAGGGGGAGGGCGGCGACATCACCGTGGTGGCGGCGATTACCGACGAGTCGAGTGCCGAGGAGGCGGCCGCCGATCTCGTCGCGTCCGGCGTTGAAGGCGCGATGTTCCTCGGAGCGACAGACAAGGCCGCGCTGCTCTCGCAAGCCCTGGCCGACGATCCCGGCGCGCCTCAGCTCTTGCTCTCTTCAGCCGCGCTCGACGCTTCGTTCGCGTCGCACATCCCGCGAGCCGGAACCGTTGCGTGCTACCCGTACACGTGGTCGGGGTGGGCCGACATGCTCCCTCGCGTTCACGAGTTCCGAGAGAGCTTCGCCGACGCTGTGGGCCATTACCCCGCGTCGCTCGAGCAGGAGGGGTACGACGCGACCAATGCCCTGGCCGCTGCTCTCGTAAGAACCGCCGGCGAGGGAGGCGACCGCCTGGTTCAGGAGCTGGAGACCTTCGTCGAGGAGACCTACTCCTCGGTCCCGGTCCGCCTCGGTCCCGACGACCACGTTCTCGCGGAAGAGAGCCACCTGGGGCTGTTCGCCATCGAGGAGCCGGTCGACGGCGGCCTGCCGCCACCCGAGGCGAGCTCTCTGATCCCGTGGCGTCCGATCCTGCGCACCTTCACCACCGACGGCGAGAAGATGAACTTCCTCGACCGCGACAAGAAGGTCTTCTTCCCGTTCTGGCAGCCGAAGCGCCCCACTCCGAAGTACTGGCGGGCCGAGTTCGGGATCGTCAGCCGCCCCTCAGACCCTCTCCATTGAGGAGGCTCTCTCGGGGGATGTCGAAAACCGCGATGCTTGGAGAGAACCTCGCGAGCCTCGCTCGATTGGTTCCCATGTCAGTGGGTGGGGAAGAATAGGGGACCACCTAGGAAAGAGGAGGTGCAGGACATGGGCTTCAAGTCAGGACTTCTGGTCGGGTTCGGCGTCGGGTACGTGCTGGGAACCAAGGCAGGCCGCGAGAGGTACGAGGAGCTGAAGGCCACCTGGGACCAGTTCACGGGCAACCCTTCGGTCCAGCGCATCGTTACCAAGGGCAAG
Organism: Actinomycetota bacterium; assembly: GCA_050693165.1. GTDB lineage: Bacteria > Actinomycetota > UBA4738 > UBA4738 > CALAEC01 > CAZKFH01. The sequence continues at coordinate 8,568 of JBOGVX010000263.1, forward strand.
GACATAGTGGAGGCCGGTGCCGAGCAGGGGATCCGGGCGGTCGAGACCGCGGGCGAAGAGGTGAAGGACCGCCTGGGCACCTAGACCACCTAGAGAAGAAATCCTCGAAGGACTCATCCTCAGCCCATTCGGCGCCGAAATAGGGGGCAGAGGCGCTTGGTTACACCCGGAGAGCGTGCTTGAGAGGTCTTTCGGGACCTCGAAGGTATACTCCGATTCGGAGGGCGCTCCGGGGGCGCGCAGGAAGCGTCCGGGGGCGCCCGACGTTGCCTCGGGGGTAGGACGGGGATCCTGAGATCCCCGAGGTGAGCTCGATGGGCCGTTGGGGCTCAGAGAGGGAAGAACATGTTCGAGCGGTTCACCGACCGGGCACGGCGGGTCGTGGTCCTCGCCCAAGAAGAGGCGAGGATGCTGAACCACAACTACATCGGGACCGAGCACATCCTGCTCGGCCTGATCCACGAGGGCGAAGGCGTCGCAGCCAAAGCTCTCGAGTCGCTCGGCATCTCACTCGAGGCCGTCAGGTCGCAGGTCGAGGAGATCATCGGGCAGGGTCAGTCTGCCCCGACCGGCCACATCCCGTTCACACCACGTGCCAAGAAGGTCCTCGAGCTGTCGCTCCGCGAGGCGCTGCAGCTCGGCCACAACTACATAGGAACCGAGCACATCCTGCTCGGGCTCATCCGCGAGGGCGAGGGCGTCGCAGCCCAGGTCCTCCAGAAGCTAGGTGCGGACCTCAACAGGGTCCGTCAGCAAGTCATCCAGCTGCTCTCGGGCTACACCGAGAAGGGTGGGGTGCCGCCGGGCGCCGAGGGAACCGTGCCTCAGGGCTCGATGGTCCTCGACCAGTTCGGCCGGAACCTGACCCAGCACGCTCGCGAGTCCAAGCTCGACCCGGTCATCGGCCGGGACAAGGAGATCGAGCGCGTCATGCAGGTGCTGTCGCGCCGGACCAAGAACAACCCGGTCCTGATCGGCGAGCCCGGCGTCGGCAAGACCGCCGTCGTCGAGGGCCTGGCCCAGAAGATCGTCAAGGGCGACGTGCCCGAGACGCTCAAGGGCAAGTCGATCT
>JBOGVX010000264.1:0-1956 GCA_050693165.1 Actinomycetota bacterium
CATCTGTTCCTTGAAGATCAGTGATGGGTTGGTTGTCACGCCGGTCAGGACGCCCCACCTGTTGATCTCGCGGATCTCCTCGATGCTAGCGGTGTCAAGAAACAGTCTCACGCGGTGCTCCTCCTTCGATCTGCTCGAGTGCCGGCTGCTCGGGCACGGGCTCTGCGCCTCCGAGCCGTCCTGACGCGCTCTCCACGACCATGTCGATGACGGCGGCGATGGTCTGGTCGAGGTTGTACGAGGCGAGCACCGGCCAGTCGTGCGACAGGGCCTGGCTCTTTATGTACTTCTGGACCCTGCGGATGTTCTCGAAGTTCTCCAGGTAACGGTCGAACGGCCTCAGCGCCGAGTCGGCAGACCTCGCCACGAAGTGGCCTCGGTGCATGTCCTCGTCCTCGACCGTCACGACGACGGGCACCGCCAGCACCCTCTCGCCGAACGAGTCCAGATCCAGGAAGCCCGGGACGACGTGCGCGCCCTCGATGATCGCGCTGGTGCCCTCGACGGCTGCTCGCTCTATCAACGCCTTGATCCCAACCGACACGGCGGCGGTCTGCTCACGGAAACCCACGATGACCTTGTCCTCGGCCTTGCCGGGCGGCTCGCGCAGCGCGGAGTCGGCATCGAAAGAGGACGTGTACAGGGCGGGCATCAGCTCCCGGGAGAACAGGCCGCGCATGACCTCGCGTACGGCGTCGGAGGGGATGACGCGAACGATCCCCAGACGTCCGGCGATCTGTGTGGCGATCGTCGACTTTCCGACCCCGGTTGCTCCGCCGATAAGCACGACGATCGGAACGTCGAGCCGGGCGATCTCCTGCCACCTCTGGAAGTTCTTGGCGTAACGGTCGCCGGCCTCGTCCTCCAGCACGCGGAGCGCGAGACCGCGAAGCTCCTCCTGCGTTATGGAAGGGACGTTGCGATCCATCAGCTCGTCCTCGATCCGCTCGGCCACCTTGTAGGAGCGGTACGGGGACAGGCCGGTGACCATCACCTGCGAAGCCATCAGGCCCTTCGAGTACGGAAGGCCAGGCTCGTTGCCGGCGATGACGATCGGTGCCGTCCTCTTCTCTCTGCTCATGTCTTTCTCTCCACCGCGAGTCGCGCGACTTCCAGCAGCAGCTCGTCGAGCTCGCCGTCGCCGCCCACGGTCTCCGCCCGATTGTCGGAGAGGATCACTTCGGCACCGCGCTTGCGCGCGTGGCTCGCGGCCACGTCTATCGCTGCCGCCTTGAGCTCCGTCAGAAGCACGTCGTACCCGGGAGCCGCCTCGAGGTCCTCGGCCAGCCCGGCCCTGTCTGCCAGTCGGTGGCTGATGCCCACGACTGAGCAGCCCTGGCGCTCCTCGAGGGAAGACACCAAGAAAGAACCTGCGGGGACTGGTGCAGTGGTCGTGAAGTACACCTTCTTCTCCCTGACATCGCCTGCCGGCGCGGGTCGGAATTCAATGAGTGCGATCCGCGCGTCCGGACGAAGTCCGCGAACGTGGGAAACCAGGCTGGAAAGATCCTGCAGCCCATCGTGTGGGCCAGCACCCATTGTAAACACCAGCAGGTCAGAGAGCAATACCCGCTTTGGGCCCTCATAGCCCAGCACGTATTCCTCAGGGATCGAGGCCGGGATCACCAGGATGGTCGCCTCAGCAGGCACCGGAGGTATCGCCGCCCCGCTCCCCTCCAGGATCACCAGGTCGGGAGACATCCCCTCTGCGAGCCTGGCCGCTTCGGGCAAGTTCGTTACGAAGGGCCGGCCGCCAGGGCCCGCTCCAGCCCGCCTCGCACCGATCGTCGTGACGCCGGTGAACACCGCGTCCTCCAGATAGTCGCTCGAGGCGTGCTGGCCGGACTCACTGAGCTCTACGAGCCGGTCCAACGTGATGCTTCCTCCCTCGATGAGCTGTGGCTCCCGCGGGCCGCCGCGGCCCATCGCGACGATCACCGGGTCGATGCCGTTGGC
>JBOGVX010000265.1:0-1965 GCA_050693165.1 Actinomycetota bacterium
GGTCGCGGACGAATGTCCGGGCGGCGTCGCGGGTCCGGGCTCGTTGTGGCTGGGCTTCGCCACCTTAGGTGGCGGAGGAGGAACGCGTCAAGGCTGCCATCGCCTCGAGCGTGCGATCGATGTCCTCACGACATGAACGGGTGTTCACTCGGACAACTAGGACAAGGCAGCCCTGGGGTGCGCCGTGTCCGACTGAACGTCCGTTCACGCCGTTCGTACACCCAATGGGTGAATGAAGGAGGAAAGGATGCAGGCGACGGCCGAGCTGCCCGAAGGTCCCGAGCCGGAGTTCGGGATCCTGATGGCTCCCGTCAACGGGAGGGGGACCTGGGCAGCCCTCAAGGAGCTTCGAGCCGCACTCCGCGCCCTGCGGCCGGATGGATCGCCACAGGTGCTTTTCGTGGACGCCCTCGACGACCAGGGCAGAGCCGTCAACCTTCAGGACCCCGGCGCGGCTGCCCTAGTACTCGGTTACTCGCTGAAGTCCGCCTAGTGGCCGGCAGGGGCGGCGTCGGCCCAGTTGGGACCCGATGCCACATCGACCCTCAGCGGCACGTTGAGCTCGTAAGCGGACTCCATCTCCTTGCGGACGGCCTCGGAGATCTCGTCCACCGAACCCACGGGGACGTCGAAGACGAGCTCGTCGTGGACCGTGAGCACCATGATCGCCGGCAACGTCTCGAGCGCGGAGTCAACTCGGATCATGGCGAGCTTCATGATGTCGGCCGCCGAGCCCTGGATGGGCGCATTGAGAGCCATACGGCGCCCCATGTCGCGGATCCTCGGGTTGGGAGACTGGAGCTCGGGCAGATACCTGCGCCGCCCGAGGATGGTCGCCGTGAACCCCTCTGCCGCCGCATGCGCCACCTGCTTGTCGAGGAACTCCCTGATCCCGGGGAACCCCTCGAAGTAGGCGTCTATGAACTCCTGGGCCTCATCGGGGGCGATGCCGAGCCTGGATGCCAGCCCGAACGCGTTCATCCCGTAGGCCAGCCCGTAGTTGATCATCTTGGCCCGCCGGCGGAGCTCGGCGTCGACCTGGTCGAGCGGTAGCCGGAACGCCCTGGCGGCCGTAGCCGCATGGATGTCGGTGTCCGAGGCGAAGGCTTCTAAGAGTCCCTCATCGCTCGACAGGTGGGCGAGCACCCGCAGCTCGATCTGCGAGTAGTCGGCGACGACCAGCAGGTTGCCCTCGGCGGCAACGAAAGCCTTTCGGATCTGACGTCCGGTCTCCCCTCGGACCGGGATGTTCTGGAGGTTGGGATTGATCGAGGACAGCCGTCCGGTGGCCGCCCCAACCTGGTTGTACGTCGTATGGATGCGACCCGTCTCGGGGATCACCAGCGGCGGTAGCGCATCCAGGTAGGTGGACTTCAGCTTCGAGATCTCCCGATAGCTCAGCAGCGCGTCGACTATGGGGTGCGCATCCCGCAGCTTCTCGAGCACCGAAGCGTCGGTCGATAGCTGTCCCTTGGACGTCTTCTTGCCCGGCGAGAGCCCGAGCTTCTCGTAGAGCACCACCCGGAGCTGCGGAGGCGAGTTGAGATTGAACTCCTCCCCCGCGTGCGTGTAGATCTGCTCCTCCAGGTCCTTCATCCGGTCGCCGACCGTCTCCGACATCTCCCCCAGGTACTCGACGTCGAGGCGCACCCCCGCGGCCTGGATCCTGGCCAGCACGCCGGCGAGTGGAAGCTCGGTCTCGTCCAGCAGAGGCTTCGCTCCCGCCTTGTCGATCCGCTCCGCGAGAACCGGTGCGAGCAACGATGTGGCGCCGGCGGTTGCTGCAGTCGCTCGCCAGGTCTCCTCGAGCGGCAGCTGGCCCTCCTCGCCCTCGGTAGCGGCACCCGCGACCAGGTCCGCGCCGAGGTAACGCTCCGTGAGGTCGCCGAGCGGGTACGAGCCCTCGGCCGGATCGAGCAGATAACCCGCGAGGAGCGTGTCGAACACGACGCCCTTGATCTCGAT
>JBOGVX010000266.1:0-2984 GCA_050693165.1 Actinomycetota bacterium
CCCCGGTAGAGCGCGTCTGCTCCGTGACGCCGGCGGATGTCTCGCGTCAGCCAGTCGACGAAGTAGGCGGCCTGCGACTCCTGGGGCTCGCGTGGGGCAACGACCACGGCCTCGGCACGAGCCGTCCCGGCCTCGGCATCGGTGATGTAGCCGAGCGTGACCATCCGCCCGAGCACCCAGTCACGCCGTGCGCGGGAGGCCTCGGGCTCGGCACGGGGGTTGTACCTGTTAGGACTCGCGACGGTCCCGGCCAGCGTCGCCGCCTGGCTGAGATCGAGCTTCCACACGTGCCTGCCGAAGTACTCCTGCGCCGCGGTCTCGATGCCGTAAGCGCCCTCCCCGAAATAGATCTGGTTGAGGTACATCTCCAGGATCCGGTCCTTCGAGTAGCGCCGCTCGAGGCGCAGCGCCATCACGGCCTCGCGGATCTTCCGGCCGATCGTTCGCTCCCGCCCCACGTAAGGGCTCGAGGTGTTCCGAACGAGCTGCTGGGTGATGGTCGAGCCTCCCTGGAACCTCCCGCCGGTCAGGTCCTGCCAGATGGCCCTGCCGATCGCCATCGGGTCGATCCCGGAGTGCTCGTAGAAGCGCTCGTCTTCCGCGGCAAGGAATGCCTGCTTCACCTCCGCCGGCACCCGCCCGATCGGAACCACCACGCGGCGCTCCTCCGCGTTCACGCGCGCGAACATGCGCCCATCGTCCGCGTAGAAGAACGCCGACTGTAGAGGGGCGGGCGGGTCGTACGGCAAGGGCGCGAGGATGACGACCCCGGTCGTGAGCACGGCAAGCGCCAGGATCAGAACGACGAACCTGTTAAGCCACCAGCCGAGCCCCAGGCCCCTGAGAGGGACGCGCTCCCGCTTCTCCCTCTTCAGGGCGGAGCGGGGCACCTTGAAGCCCTCACGCTCCATCAGCTGGTCGAAGTCGCGCCGGACCCGGCGCTCCTCACGGACCCTGTCGATCAGGCCTGGCACGGAACGGTCCCTTCTGACTGGTCAGAGAGGATTTCGACGCCCAAGGGGCCCTGCCTTCCTATGGGCGGAATCGTCGTCCATTATCGTTACCTGGGAGCCATCGTGTGAAACGGAGAAGGCCGCCTGAGCGACCGCCGGGGCAGGGGGCGGCATACGACACGACGGAGCGATTCCGCGCCGTCTTCGAGGGGGCACCGAGCGGCGTTGCGCTGCTCGACCTCGAAGGCCACTTCCTCCAGGTGAACCCGGCACTCTGTCGGATGCTCGGCAGATCCGAACGTGAGCTTCTGGCGCAGACGTGGCAAGACGTCACGCATCCCAAGGACCGGGCCGTGCAAGAGCAGTACGAGCGCGAGGCGCTCGACGGTGGGCAGGCGACCTTCCAGTGGGAGAAGAGGTACGTCCGGCCGGACGGCTCCGACACCTGGACGCTCACGAGCCGGTCGCTGGTACGAGGCGAGGACGGCTCACCCCTGTACTTCATCTCGCAGGTCCTCGACATCTCCGCGGGCAAGCAGGCGGAGGCCGCCCTCCGCTCGCGAGAGGAGGAGACGCGCCAGATCCTGGAGACCGCGCAGGACGCCTTCATCGGCATGGACTCGGGCGGCCTCATCACCGACTGGAACCGTCAGGCCGAGGAGACGTTCGGCTGGAGCCGCGACGACGCGATCGGCCGCCGGCTGGCAGACACGATCATCCCCGAGCGCCTCCGAGACGACCACGTTAGGGGGCTCCGGAGGTTCCTCGAGACCGGCGAGGGCCCGGTGCTGAACCGACGGCTCGAGCTGTTCGGCCTCCGAAGGGACGGAACCGAGTTCCCCGTCGAGCTCACGATATGGCCCCTCGTGTCATCGGAGGGGGCCCGCTTCAGTGCTCTCGTGCACGACATCTCCGAGCGGATCGGGTCACAGGCGGAGCTGAACAGGCAGCGCGAGGAACTCTCCGCGCTCCACGAGACGACGCTCGACCTGATCAGCCGTCTGGAAACGACGAGCCTGCTCGGGGCCGTTCTGTCCCGGGCCGCCGCCCTGCTCGGTACGGGGCATGCGTACCTGTACGTGGTGGACGAGCGAGCCGACAAGCTCGTCGTGCGGGCCGGCATCGGGATCTTCGCGGAGTACCTCGGGTATCGGCTGGGCCGGGGCGAGGGTCTCGCCGGCCGCGTCTGGGCGACCGGAACGTCGCAGGCCGTCGACGACTACGGCGAATGGTCGGGAGGCGTCCCGGACTTCGGGATGATCCACGCGGCGATGGCGTTGCCTCTGCGCGCCGCGGGCGAGATCGTGGGTGTCATCGGGCTGGCCCATCTGGAGAAGGGACCGAGGTTCGGCGACGAGCAGATGGACCTGCTCGGGAGGTTCGCGAGGCTGGCTTCCGTCGCTCTCGACAATGCCAGGCTCTACTCGGCGGCTCAAGACGAGCTCCTCGAGCGACGGAAGGCCGAGAAGGAGCTCGAGCGCTCCGCCGACGAGCTGAGGCAAGCGAACGAGGACCTCCGCGCGGCCGACGAGATGAAGGACCACTTCGTAGCGGTCACCAGCCACGAGCTCAGGACTCCGCTGACGTCCGTGCTCGGCTTCGCGAAGCTCCTTCAGTCGAGATGGGACCGCATCTCGGAGGAGGACAAGCGGGAGCAGATCGGACTGATAGCGAGCCAGGCCGACAGGCTGGTCGGGCTCGTGGACGAGCTGTTGACGATCTCGAGGATCGAGGCGGGCGCACTCGAGGTCCGCCCCGAGTCGGTCTCTGTTAAGGAATCGGTGGAGGCGGTTGTCTCCTCGCTTGGGCCCTCGGACGTCGACGTGAGGATCACGGGCGACGAACGCGTGATGTCGGACCCCGGACACCTTCATCAGATATTGACCAACTACCTGGCCAACGCGCTCCGGTACGGGCGGCCTCCCATCACCGTCGAGTGTGTCAGGTCCGGCGAACTCATCGAGATAACCGTGAGCGACCGTGGTGACGGAGTTCCCGAGGCCTTCGTCCCCCGTCTCTTCGACAGGTTCG